>JBARKF010000119.1:0-6974 GCA_049800655.1 Candidatus Cybelea sp. | reverse complement strand
GGGTAAACTCGCCGGGCTCGGCGAGCCGTGCGCCGCAAGCCAGCAACGCCCGCGCGACTTCGCGCGCCACGACCGGCGAGCCGTGCACCTGGACCTCGAGCATCTCCTCGCCGGTATAGCTCCGCGGTGCCGTAAAGCGGATTGCAAGGCCTCGATCGAGCACTTCACCGGCTTCGTCGACGATCGTCGCATAGGTCGCGAGCCGCGCCCGGAGTGCCGATTTCGTCCGAACCACCCGGCGCGCGATATCGGGAACTTCCGGGCCGCTGACGCGCAGGACGGTGATGGCTCCCTTTCCAGGCGGAGTCGCAATCGCGACGATCGTATCCCCGTGTCGCATTGATTAGTGGGGGCCCCGGCGGCTTGGCCGCCGCCTTTTCAACGGGGGAAAATCACTACTCGCCGCTCGGGTTCCTCTCCCTCGGATTCGGTTCGCACCAGCTCCGAACTCGCGAGGGCGAGATGGACGATCTTTCGCTCGGAGGGAAGCATCGGCTCGAGCTTTTGCGCTTTTTGCTCGCGCGTGACGCGTTCGAGCGTTGCAAGCGCGAGATTTTTGAGCTGATCGGCCCGATGAGCGCGGTAACCTTCCGCGTCGATCGTATAGTAGCGGCGATTCGAACGAACGCCGGCATTGAACGAGTTGTTGAAGAGAAGATTGAGCGCTTCGAGCGTGTTGCCGTGGCGGCCGATCAACATGCCGAGATGCGGACCGTTGATCTCGAGATACTCGCCCTCGGGTCGAGCGATGTAGCGAATGTCGACGGGTCCGACGCCCATACGCTCGAGAATCTCGCGCAGCAAATCGTGCGCCGGCTTAGCGTCCTCGGGCACCTCCTCGGTGCGAATGCGATCGCCCGGAGCGTTGCGCCGGGGCTCGCGTCGCCGCCGCGTGCCTCCGCCGCGACCGCCGCCGCCGGGTTTCCCGCCAATCGTGCGGTCGCGGATGTCCGCGGGTTGTTCTTCGAACTCGAAATCGTCTTCGTAGAGCATATGGTAAACTTATGCGCCTCGTTTGTTCTTACGCTTCGACCGTGAAGTTCGCGTCGGCTTCGATTTCGCCACGCCGTTGCCGCTGGGAGCTGCCGGAATCGCGGCTGCCTTTGCGGTACCGCCGCCAACTTCGGCCGTAATAACGTGCTCGCTATCGATCAGCGCGAGCGGTTGGTGATAACGGCGTAGCAGATAAAACTGCTGCGCCATCGTGAAGATGTTATAAGCGAACCAATACAGCACCATCGCTGATGGCCAGTGATATTTCCAGCCGAGAAAGCCCAGCATAACCGGCGAGATCACCGCCATCATGCGCTGCGTTTGCGCCTGCTGAGGGTCGGTTGCCGGCATACTGACGTATCGGACGCTCAGGTACATCGAAAGCGCGTAGAGCAAGATCAGAATGAGATCCGGCTGGGCGAGACTCTGGGCAAAGATCTTTGCGCCGAACATGGCGGGCGCCGATACGGCTTGCGTGAACGCGGTGCCGATCCAGAGCCATCCCTGATTCTGGAAGAGCGCCTTGTGATTCATCACCACGTAATAGACGCTGATGATGACGGGGTATTGCACCAGCAGCGGCAAACAACCGGCGGCCGGATTAACGTTGTGCTCCTTGTAGAGCGCCATCGTCTCTTGCTGCTGCTTCTGTTTATCGTCTTTGTAGCGCTCCTGCGCTCGTTTGATCAGCGGCGCGATTTTCTGCATCTTGAGGAATGCTTTGAACTGCGCCGTGTTGAGTGGCCAGAAGAGCAGCCGGATGAGCGCCGCCAGAATAACGAGGCTCCATCCGAGATTGTTGATCGGCTTGTCGATTCCCCAAACGATCCCCGAAATAATATTGACGATCGGGTCGAGCCACGAGGCTGCAAAGAGCAAATGCACGCCTATGCCCCTTTGCCTCGCCCAGGGACGAAGTCGACGCCGCCCGGATTCCACGGATGACAACGCATCAAACGCGCGATTGCGAGCCGCGTGCCGCGCAACGCGCCGTGATCCTTAACGGCAACCAGCGCGTACTGCGAACACGTCGGATAAAAACGGCAGGTTGCGGGAAGGAGCGGCGAGATCGTGAGTTGATAGAGCCGGATCGCACCGGCTAGCAGAAGCCGCATGCGCTCTACTACACCGGTCCCAGCGCCGAGGTTACCTCGGCGCACAGATCCGAGTAGCTGGCGGTCGCCGCGATCGGACGCGCAACGACGAGCAAGCGCATCGCGCGATGGCGAGCGAGCGCTTCATGAACGATTGCCGCCAGCCGGCGGCGCAGCTTGTTGCGAATCACGGCCTTTCCGATTGACTTACTTACCGTGATGCCGACCAGCGAGGTAGGATCGCTGGGGAATGGAGCGCCACGATAGATGATGAGGCTTTTGGTCGAAACGCGGCGTCCTTGCCGGCGCAAACGGGCATAGTCCGCCTGGCGGCAAAGGCTCGCGAAACGGCGCACTAGACCGTGAGGCGATGACGCCCCTTCTTGCGGCGGCGCGCGAGCACCTTACGGCCCTGCTTCGTGCTCATCCGTTCTCGGAAACCGTGTACGCGTTTACGACGGCGATTGTGCGGCTGATACGTCCGCTTCATTACGTCCCTTTAAGGCAAAGAGTAGTGCTCCACCCTGGTGGCAGACAGCCCCTGATTATAACTAGCGCCGGGGCGCCCCGCAAGCTGCTTCGAGAAAGGTCAGCGTCCCGTTCGTCGCGTCCAGCTCGGCTTCCACGCCAATTGGGAGCACCCACTGGGCTGGAATATGGCCGATCGGCACGCCGGTGGCGGCCGGGCGACCGAGCGCTTTCAAGCGCTCTTCGACGACCTGCGCCGCCGAGAGCGTCGGCGGCGGAGCGGTGCACTTGGTGCACTGCCCGACCAGGATTCCGCGAGCCGCCGAGAGCTGGCCGGCAAGGTCGAGCTGCGTGAGCATGCGGTCGATCCGGTAAGGTGCCTCTTCGGTTTCTTCCAAAAATAGAATGGCGCCGTCGGTCGGAATTGCAAACGGCGTCCCGACTAACGCCGCCACCAACGCGAGGTTTCCCCCCGCCAACCGCCCGCGAGCTCGTCCAGGGACGACCGGGCGGCCGCCGCCGGCCGAGCTCAGAGGCTGATCGCTAAAGAGTGCGGCTTCGAGGTAGCCGCGGGCGACGCCGCTCCAGGAGGAGCCGTGCGCACCGACCGGGCCATGAAACGTCACCACTCCGCTGCGCGCGGTTACCGCGTTGAGCAGCGCCGTCAAATCGGAGAAGCCCATGACGATCTTTGGATCCCGCCGGATCGCTTCGTAGTCGAGCAACGGCAGCAGGCGCATCGTTCCATAGCCGCCGCGAATGGCGACGATCGCGCGGATGCCGGGGTCGGCCGCCATGGCGTTGAAATCGGCCGCGCGCTGGGCGTCGCTTCCGGCGAGATAGCCGTTTTGCTCGCGCACGTACTTCCCCAGCACCGGCTCCAGGCCGAAGCTTTCGACGTGCGCGACGGACTCTGCGATATCGTCGCGCGCGGGAGGCGACGCCGGCGCAATTAGGCCGACACGATCGCCGCGAACGAGCATCGGCGGCTTTTGAACGACCGCCGGAAACCGCGGAACCAGCGGTACCGTAGCTGCAAGCAGCGTCGTATGAAGGAAATCGCCACGGGTCCTCACCGCGTGTTGGGTTCGAAAACAACCCGACGATTTACTCGGCGGGGAAGCACCTGGATGTCGCCGTAACTTGCTGAAGTTTTGAGCGTTTCGAGTATCCAGCCGCCTGCCCGACGCCGCGTAGTGGTCACCGGGCTGGGCGCCGTGACCCCGGTCGGCAACACCCGCGATGAGTTTTGGAGACGTCTGGTTGCAGGCGAGTCGGGCGTGGCCCCGATCACCGCCTTCGATGCCAGCCTTTTCGACGCGCGCATCGCGGCCGAAGTAAAGGACTGGAACCCCGAGCAGCTGATCGGGCGCAAAGAGGCCCGGCGCATGGACCGCTTCACGCAGTTCGCTTTCGTCGCCGCACGTGAGGCGATCGAAGACGCAAAGCTGCCCCAAGATGCGGAGTTTAAAGCCCAGGTCGGCGGTGTGATCGGGACCGGCATCGGCGGCATCATCACCTTTTGGCTCAACTCCGACAAAGCCAACGAAAACGGAACGTGGGCGAAGGTGACGCCGTTCTTCATTCCGATGCTGATGGCAAACGCCGCGCCGGCCCATATCTCGATGGCCTACGGATTTCGCGGACCATTCTTTGCGGCGGCTAGCGCCTGTGCGAGCGCGAACGACGCTATCTGCACCGCGTACAATGCGATTGCCTACGGAGATGCGATCGCCATGATTAGCGGTGGAAGCGAGGCGACCGTATCACCGCTGGCGATCGGCGGATTCTGCTCGATGCGCGCGCTGTCGACGCGTAACGACGAGCCGACGCGTGCCAGCCGCCCGTTCGATCGGGAACGAGACGGGTTCGTTCTCGGCGAGGGCGCGGGCGTACTCGTCCTCGAGGAGTACGAGCATGCTCGCGCTCGCGGTGCTTCGATCTATTGCGAGCTGCTGGGTTACGGGCAGTCATCGGATGCCTACGATCTCGTTGCGCCCGATCCCGCCGGCAACGGCGTGAGGCTGGCCTTTGCGCGCGCGTTTGCCAGCGCCGGCATCGCGCCCGGCGACGTTGATTACATCAACGCGCACGGGACGTCGACGCCGGTCGGCGATCCGGCCGAATCCAAGGCCATCGAAAGCGTCTTTGGCGAGCATGCTTATAAGATCGGCGTCAGCTCGACCAAGTCGATGCACGGTCACGCCCTCGGCGCGGCGGGCGGCATCGAAGGCGTTGCCACCGCGTTGGCCGTCGCGCACGATCTTATGCCGCCGACCACGAACTACGAGTTCCCCGATCCGGAATGCACGCTCGATTACGTTCCGAACGTCGCACGCCGCGCACCGATTCGTACCGCGTTCTCGAACTCGTTTGGGTTCGGCGGACACAACAGCGTGATCGTCTTCGGCAAGGTGCGATCCGGGAAGTCGTGAGCGGCGAGAGCCATCGGCGGCGCCTTCGCGGGCTGCTTCGCCTCGCCGGCGCTCGCGTGCCGAGCGACCTCGGTTTATTCGACGTTGCGTTCGTGCACCAGAGCTACGCACGCGAGCGCGGCGGTGCTTCGAACGAGCGAATGGAGTTCCTGGGTGATTCGATCCTTGGCGCCGTCACCGCCCATTGGCTCTACGAGCGCTTTACGGACGAGCCCGAGGGCCTGCTAACGCTCCGAAAAGCCGCCATCGTCAACGACGCGCAGCTGGCGCGAACGGCCCAGCGGCTCGGTTTCGGCGCATTGATCGCCCTTGGAGCCGGAATGCGCACCGGCGGCGGTGAGGAGAACACGTCCGTCCTCGCTGGTGCTTTCGAGGCGTTCGTCGGCGCGCTCTACCTTCGCCTCGGTCTTGAAAAGGCGCGCCATTTCGTCGTCACGCAACACGTCGATCGACTCGATCACTCCACCGACGCGCTTCTCGACGCGAAGACGCGGCTGCAACATTACGCGCAAGAGCATCTCGCCGCCACGCCCATTTACCGTGAAACGAGCCGCGGCACGCCGCAGCGTCCATCGTTCAAATCGCGCGTCAGCGTCAACGGACACATTTTAGGAAGAGGCGAGGGCCTCTCGAAGAAGGCCGCGCAGCAAGCCGCGGCGGCGGCCGCACTCCTCTCGATCGCGGAAGCGACGCAGGCGGCTCAATGAAGCTGAAGCGCGTTCGAGCCTTCGGATTCAAGACTTTTGCCGAACCGACGATGTTGGAGTTCGGTGACGGCGTCACGGCGATCGTAGGGCCGAACGGATCGGGCAAGTCGAATCTCGTCGATGCGTTTCGCTGGGTATTGGGCGAGATGTCGACCAAGAGCATTCGGTCGGGCAGGCTCGAGGACGTCATCTTTTCCGGAAACGAGTCGCGCAAACCGCTCGGTCTCGCCGAGGTTTCGATTCTCTTCGACAACGCCGACCGCAAACTCCCGATCGAGTTCGCCGAAGTCGAGATGACCCGGCGCGCTTATCGCGTGGGCGAGAGCGAATACTTCATCAACCGCACGCCGGTGCGCTTACGCGATATCGTCGATCTCTTGATGGGAAGCGGGTTGGGTCCCGGTTCGTACGCGATTGTCTCGCAAGGGCAGATCGACGCGATCCTGACGAGCAAGCCCGCCGATCGCCGCGCACTCTTCGAAGAGACCGCAGGGATCGGGAAGTTCCTCTCACGCAAACACGAATCGTTGCGCCGGCTCGAGCGAACGGAGGCAAACGCGATTCGCGTCAGCGATCTGATCGCCGAACTTGGCCGGCGGATCCCCGAGCTCGAGACTCAGATGCGGCGCGCTCGGCGATATCGCCGAGTCAGCGTGCGCGTGCGCGATCTCGAGATTCTCGGCTATTTGCGCTCCAGCGCGTCGCGACGAACCGAGTGCGAGTCGTTGCGCGAGGAATCGGCGAAGAACGAGGGGTTTCGCGGCGCGGCAGCGGCGAAGGCGGCCGGGCTCGGCGAGGAGCTCGCGCGGGTGCGTACGCAGGTCTATCGCTGCGAGCTGCAGCTCGAAGAGTTGCGTTCGCAGGCCCAGCGCCGTCGAGAGGAACTCGCCCAAATAGACGCGCGCTATGCGGCGGCGCTGGCGCGGCGCGAAGCGCTCGAGCGGCAGTCTACGCAAACGTCGCAGGACGCGGCGCGCGTCGAACAAGAACGAACGTCGCTCGCCGCGGCGATCGAGGAGTTGGAAGAGCGCCTTGCTCCGCTGGCGCAAGAGATCGAGAACTCGCGCGAGGGAGAGCTCGCGGCGCATGCCGCGCTCGCGCAAGCCCGTGCAAGTCTCGATACCATCTTTACCCGGTTGCGCGAAGTCGAGGCGGGCGCCGCCGAAGTTGCCGCGCGCAAGGCCGAACGGCGCGCGCAGGCCGGAAGCCTGCGTGTAGAAGCAGAGCGTCTCGAAGTCGAAGAACGCGCCGCGCGCGAGCGCGCTGAAGCGCTCGAG
>JBARKF010000118.1:0-8775 GCA_049800655.1 Candidatus Cybelea sp. | reverse complement strand
GCGGCGTCGATCGCGGGCGCCTTTCTCGTTGCGGGCGTTGCGGCGTTGCTTGGTCTCGCATCGTTGTGGATCGTCACGGCCGGCGGCGTCGCCGGCGCGCTGCTCGATTCGCTGCTCGGTGGAAGCCTTCAGGCGCTGCGGTGGTGTCCGCAGTGCCGCTGTGACTGCGAAACTCGGCTGCACGCCTGCGGCGCCGTCACCGAGCTGCGCCGCGGCACGGGTTGGATTGAAAACGACGCGGTGAATTTCGCGGCGACACTCTGCGGCGCGGCCGTCGCCGGATTGCTCGCCTCGTGAACGATCACGCGCGACGGCTCGCGCGCCGCCGTCCCGCACGGCCACATCTCGTGCTTCCGCCGTTGCCGTCAAAGCGCTACGACATCGCGTACGTCGATCCACCGTGGTATTACTACGGCAGCGCGATCAAGGATGCCGCGGCCGGGAAACACTATCCGCTGATGTCGCTCGACGAGCTGGCCGCAATCGATCTCCGCAAGATCCTCAATCCGCGCGCCGCCGCGTTCGTGTGGGCAACCTGTCCGCGGTTGGATTTTGCGATCAAGCTGATCGAGGCGTGGGGGCTTCACTACCGCGGCGTCGCGTACGTCTGGGTGAAGGTCAATAAGCGCGGCGCGATTATTGCGGGTCAAGGCATACCCCCGACGTTCACCAAACCGACCTCGGAGCTGCTGCTCGTCGCCACCACGCACGCGACCGGCCGGCCTTTCCCCATACTCGATCTCGCGCAGCCCCAAGTCGTCTTGCAGCCGCGCGGCGCGCACAGCGAAAAGCCCTCCGTTTTTCGAACGCTCATCGAGCAACTGTGCGGCCGGCGTCCTCGCATCGAGCTCTTCGCGCGGTCGCAGGCCCGCGGCTGGGACGCCTGGGGCGCCGAAGCCATCGAGGGCTCTGGCGGCTAGGAGCGACACGCTCCTAGGGGTCACGACCGGGGCGCCCGGCACGTTGAAATCGAAGGAGGGGAGATGACCGGAGCGCTCAACTCACGGGTGCGAATGGAGCGAGCAACGCTCGCTTCGGTGGGAATTCACGTGCTGGCGGCGCTGACGATCCCCGCGCTGGCGTGGACGACCGCAAGCACGTCACCGGTTGAGACGGTCAGCTTCGCGCACATCTTGCACGTGCGGATCACGCCAACGCGGCCGCCGCAACCGCCGCCGCGCGCACTCGCACCCCGCCGCGAGCCGAAAGCAACGATTAATTTCGCGAACCACATTCGGATCGTGGCGGCGAAGCCGCATGCCCGTGCCCGAAAAGAAACGACGGTCGCGAGCGCTGCACCCGCCGCTCCGAGTTACGGCGCCGTCCTACGTGCGGGCGCGAGAACCTCGAACAGCCAGGCCGTTCCGAACGCGTCGCCCTCGCCGGCGGTCCGCGCCGTGGCGAGCGTTGGAGCGCATCAGAACGGGGGCTACTTGCCGTTCGGCGCCGAGCAACCCGATCCGGTGCTCGATCCCGGCGTTCGCAAACAACTCGATGCGCTCGGCGCGCACGTCACGCTCGTGATCACCGTCGGCGAAGACGGACGCACGGAGAGCATCGCCTTCGATCCGCCCGTCGATCCCCAACTCGAAAGCCGCATCCGCTCGATGCTTGCGGATGCCGATTGGGATCCGGCGGTCTGCGGCGGCGGCGTCGCCTGCCAAGGTCAAGCAACAATTAAGTTGTAACCTTATTCCCCGTGAAGCCCGCACAGGCGGCTGCCTTGCTATTGGGTCTCGCCGCCTGCAGCGCCGGTGGGCTTCCGTCGTCGGTGCCCGATAACGCACACGCTGGCGCGCGCACGACTTCCTCATACGCGGTCGTGTACTCATTTCGGGGATCGCCCGACGGGTACGTGCCGACGAGCAGACTGATTTCCGACGGTTCGGGGCGCCTCTACGGAGTGACGTACTACGGCGGCGCGAGTGCGCGAGGGTGCAACGGCACCACCGGCTGCGGCACCTTCTTCATGTTCGATCCAGCTTCGCGGCAAGAAACGGTCCTCTATTCGTTTGGAAAGACTCGAACCGACGGGCAATTACCCAACTCGCTTCTCTTCTACAACGGATCGTTTTATGGCACGACACAGGACGGAGGCACCAGCGCGAGCCTTGGCACGGTCTTCAAGATCATGCCGCCGGCTCGGGAAGGCGGCACGTGGAACGAAACGATTCTGCACCGCTTCCGCGGGTCGCCGAAAGACGGTTCTTCGCCGGTCCAACTAGCGATCGACGCGTCGGGGACCATCTACGGAGCAGCCGCTAATGGCGGGCGCGTGACCACCTGCTTTCTCGGCTGCGGCGCCATTTTCAAGCTAACGCCTCAGCCGGGTAAAGGCGAGTGGCGCGAAACCATCCTGCACTCGTTCGCGGGAGTGCCCGACGGAGTGGGACCCATCAGCTTGATTCTCGCCTCGAACGGCACGTTGTATGGCGAAACCGACTGGGGCGGGCGTTCGACTGCGTGCGGTGCCAACCGTGGATGCGGCACCGTCTTCGCGTTAACGCCGAGCCATGGTTCGCGATGGACAGAAACGATATTGCACGCATTCAAGGCGGCCAAGGCGCCGAAAAACGATGGCGAGTTTCCTGACGGCCTCACGCTGACATCAGACGGCACGCTCTATGGGGTGACGGCGTACGGTGGCCCGCCGCGGCGGTGCTACACGCGAGGGTACCCCTGGACCGGGTGCGGCACGTTTTTTCGCCTGAAGCTCGCCTCCGGGCAGCGATCGCAATGGAGCGAATCGATCCTCTATTTCTTTGAAGGCGATGCGTACGAGGCACCCGACAGCATCGCCTCCGACGGCCGTGGTTTCTACGGTACGAGCGCGTATGGCGGCGGAGGGTACTGCAACCGTGGCTGGGGCTGCGGAACGCTCTTCCACCTCACTCCACCGCCGCAAGGCCAGACGAGGTGGACCGAGGCGATCGCGCATGCGTTCAGCGGAGGTACGAACGACGGCTGGGATCCCAGCGGTGCAGTCGTCGCCGATCGCAAAGGTCTGTACGGCGTAACGATGTACGGCGGCTCGGGATCATGCTCGTTGGGATGCGGAACGATCTACGATTACGCGCCGTAGCGCGTTACTAGAGAATGGACTTTCCGAGCGCCGAGCAGATGAGGCCGACCGCCAGCTGTGCGGTTTGATTGCGATGGTCGAGGATTGGGTTGATCTCGACCATCTCGATCGAGCCGAGCTGTCCGCTATCGTGGAGCATCTCCATCACTAAGTGCGCTTCACGATAACTCAAACCGCCTTTGACGGGCGTGCCGGTGCCGGGCGCTTCGCTCGGATCGATCGCGTCCATATCGAACGACACGTGAATCGGCCGGCCTTGCGCTCCGGCTATCGCGCGCGCCTGTTCCATGACGTGCACCATCCCGAGCTTATCCACGTCGCTCATCGTAAAGGTGCGCACGCCGAACTCGCGCAGCAACCGTTTTTCATCCGGATCGACATCGCGTAACCCGATTTGCACGGTCCGTTCGGCCTGCGCGCCGCGCTTGGTCAACGCGAAGTAGAGCGGCATGCCGTGCACGTTACCGGTCGAGGAGCTGCCGGGCATATTGATGTCGGCGTGTGCATCGATCCAAACAAGACCCGGCGGCTCGCCGTAGGCGCGCGTCAAACCGGCGAGGGTTCCCATCGCAATCGAGTGATCGCCGCCCAGCACGATCGGCAACCCGCCCGCGCGCACGGCCTCCTCGACGAGCCGCGACAAGTCGTCGCAGACGCCGGTAATGACGCTCAGGAATTTCGCCGAGCTCTCCTCCGAATCGGCCGATTCGCGAATGGGCACGTGCAGATTGCCGCGATCGACGATCTCGGCGATCCCGAGCCGGTGCAGCGCGTCCTGCAGTTTCGCGTAGCGGACGGCGGAGGGTCCCATGTCGACCCCGCGGCGGCTGGCGCCGAGATCCATCGGCACGCCGACGATGTCGACGCGCCTCACCGGAGAGAGCATGGTACTCACGAGGGCGGGGGCTTTCGATTTTGCGGCCTGCAGTACCCGCGTAAGCGACGGCGTGGATGCGCGAGCATGCGTTGCCTTTCACCACATGGGCGAGCAAGCTCACTACGCGAGATCGCGGCAGGAGTCGCGTCGCACGCGACGAGAACCGACGTCCATGCTGCTTCGTGCGGCCCTCATCGTGGTGACTGCTCTCTCCGTTACCGTCACCTCGGTTCTTCCTGCGCTTGCATATCTGCCGCCGCCGATGGCGCGGCTTAATAGCGAGGTACGAACGATGGCGCGCCGCGTGCCGGCCTCGATCGCGATCGACGTTCTCGATTTGAATACCGGCTACGCCGCGGGTTTCAACGCCGCGCGGAGCATGCCGGCCGCTTCGACGATCAAAGTTCCGGTGATGGTCGAGGTATTCACGCAGCTCGAAGCCGGACGCTTCGATCTGCAACGGCGTGTCATGCTGTTGGCCTCGGACAAAGACTACGGATCGGGCGATCTCTGCGATGCGGCGGCCGGGACAACCTATCCGGTCTCGACGCTGCTCGAGAAGATGATCGACATCAGCGATAATACCGCCACGAATATGCTGATTCGGCTCGTCGGCCGCCGGAACATCAACCGCCGAATGAGCGAGCTCGGCCTGGAGCACACGCACCTCGCCGGCTACGTGCGGACCGAGGGCTGGTCGATTCGCCAAGAGCTGCGCACCTCGCCCGCCGATCTCGTTCGCCTGCTGGCGCTGATGGCGCGGCACGAGTTGGTCGACGAATGGTCGTCGAACGCGATGATCACGATTCTCGAGGCCGATCAGTTCAACACGCTCATCCCGGCGCCGCTTCCCGTCGACGTCGCAATTGCCCACAAGACTGGATCGCTCTTCGATACGCTCAACGATGCCGGGATCGTCTTCGCGTCCGATGCGCCCTACGTCATCGCCGTGATGACGACGGCTTTACCATCGAAAAATCTCGGGCGCTCCTTCATCCATGCGATTTCGCACTTGGCGTACGTCGACGAGCTTCGACTCGCCCGCTGGCGCTCGGCAATAGCGCCCGAGTACGCGACCGCGAAGGCAACCGCGAACATCGGCGTCGCGCCCGACAGCGATTACTGGAACGACGGATTATCGGGAACCCTGGCCTCGCCGCCACGAATTCCCTAAGGCGCTTCGCTTTGAAGGAACAACCGCATGCGTTTGTTTACGCCGGCGCTCTGTGCAACCGTCGCGGTAGCGCTCCTCTCAGGGTGTTCCGGCAGTAATCTTGCGACGCCGAGCTCGTCGGCGCCGGTCGAAACACAAGCAAATCACCTCGTGAACGGTCACTTCATACCGGGCCGGTCGATCTTCCCCAGCCTCATCCCGGCGGAGCTCCAACGTACTCCCGCGGCGGTCCTCGATCGCATCATGCCTGACAGGCATCGCAAGAAAAAGGGCCTCGTCGGCGTTTACGGTAGCGAGTACTCCGGCGCCATTATCAACGGCTATAGAGGCGCTGATCCGAAGAACGGCCTGCCGATCTGCACGCTCAGTGCAAGCTACCCGAACGACATCGCCGCTGACGGAAAGGGAAACCTCATCGATCCCGACACTGGCACGCGCACCTTGATCGTCTACAAACCGAACTGCGGTCCAGAGCTCGGCGTGCTCGGTAACTCTTACTACCTCGGTGAGCCGTCGGACGCTGCGTCGTTCAACGCGGGGAACAGCACCATCATTGTCGGCAACATCTACGGCAACGGCGGTCCGGGGGACATCGCGATCTGTACGCTCAAGAGCGGCTGCACCGGGTACCTCCTGAACTCGGGCATGTTTGAACTTGCCGGCGTCGCGCTGGCAAAGAACGGCGACTGCTGGGGTTCGGCGACCGACAGCTTAGGCACGGCAACAATGATCTACTTCAAGCATTGTTCGGGCTCGGGTCAGGCTGCAACTGGTTGGAAAAACGTCTACTACGGTGGTCTTGACATCGACGCCCATGGCAACATCGTCGCGGTCGACGCGTTCTGGCCACAACTCTGGATCTACCGCGGCTGCAACCCGGCTTGCACCGTCGTTGGGGGTCCCTACCCGCTGCACGGCGACACGGTCTTCGGCCACCTGAACCGCACGGGTACGCGATGGGTCGGCGCTGACTTCAATAACGGGCAGCTCGACCTCTACAATTACAGCACGAAAGCGGTCACCTACGAGTACAGCATCAGCAGTGGCCTCGACGACGAGGATGACGTCGAAGGCGCCGCGTTCAGTCCGTCCTCCAAGGAGTAGGGGCGCTACGCGTTAACCTTGGTCGACGCGTACGTGCGCGTCAGCCACGCACCGTAGCGCGGATCGCGGCCCATAACGATGCCATCGTAGAGATCGCGAAGCCGCTGCGTCACCGGCCCGATCGTGCCGTCGCCGACGGTGCGCCGATCGATCGAGGTAACGTAGCAGATGCCGACGGCCGTGCCCGTGAAGAAGACTTCATCGGCGCAATAGAGCTCGCCGCGGTCGATCGAGCGCTCGACGACCTCAAGACCCAGCTCGCCGCGCGCGATCTCCATGATCGCTCGGCGCGTCACGCCTTCAAGCACGTTTTGCGACGGATCCGGCGTGTAGAGCACGTTTCGGCGCACCAAGAAAATGTTCTCGGCCGAGCCTTCGGCGACGTGGCCGTCGTGTGATAGCAGAATCGCTTCGTCGTAGCCGTTTTGGATCGCCTCGCTCTTGGCAAGCGCCGAGTTGACGTAGAGTCCGGTAATCTTTGCGCGCGGTGGCGCCATCGTGTCGTCGGCGCGACGCCACGAGCTCACGCAAACATCCAGACCCCGCGCCGCGTCAATATACTGCGTGAACGGAATCGGAACGATTGCAAAAGCGTCGGGGACGTTGTGCAGCCGAACCCCGATATCTTCCGCGGCTTTATAAGAGAACGGGCGCACGTAAACGTGCGTTTGGAAATTGTTGCGCTGGCAGAGCTCGACGGTGATGTCGGCGAGCTCGTCGGGCGATTTGGGAAGCGCCATCGTCAGGATCTTCGCCGACGTCGTCAGCCGCTCGAAGTGATCGCGAAGCAGTACGAGGTAGAGCTCGCGCTCCTCGGGTACCCAGTAACCGCGAATACCTTCGAAGCACCCGGTGCCGTACTGGAGCCCGTGCGTGAGCAAGCCGATCTTGACGTCGCGATACTTCTGAAACCGGCCGCCGGCATACACGGTGATCGGTGAAAGATCCATGAGAATCGCTCCTTTGTGCGACGGGAAGTTGCGCTTCGTGCGAGCCGGCTCCTTTGGACGCATGGAGCGTCGGGGAAGGCCGTTGGTCGTACGCCGCAAAGCAGAGGGTGTGAGAAGGGTGATCATCGCCGCCATCGTCCTGGGCGCCGGGTGGCCGGTCATGACCGCGGGCGCGCAAACGCTCGCCGATCCCTACCAAATTTTTGCGCGCGCACGCGCTTACTGGCTCCAGCAGCGCTATCCGCCGCTGCTCGAATATACGGTCGCGGTGACCGTGCTCGAAGGCGGCTCCTTGAAGACGGAGCGGTATTGGAGCGCCTACGACTCAAGCTCTCAGGAGGTCGCGGTCGACGCCGTCAGCGACTACGAGCGAGCGCATCCAACCTATGCGGCCCACGGCGTCAACATCAAGATTCCGCTGCTGTCATCGGTGCTTGGCAAGCCACAGCCTCCGACGGATTACCTCGGAGTTCCGATGCTCGCGCCAAACTATACCTTCGGCATGGCCGAGATCGCGCCGGCGAACCCATCGGCTACACCGGATCCGCTGGAAGTGGTGCGACAAGTCCGCGCCGACTTTCACGATTCGCAGCCGCTCGATCGTTCGACTCCAAACCCCGATTCGAGCACGCCGCCGGTCATCGAGCGGGAAACCGTCTATCGGCGAGCCTACCGCGTGACGCTCGAGGGCATCGAGTCGATCTACGGCGTCCCCGCTTATCACTTGCAGCTCCAAGCGCTGCGCGATCCAGGGCGGTATCGCCTGCAGCAGTTGTGGGTCGATACCCGCACGTTCGCGCCAATTCAACTGGTCGAACGCTTTAATTTCGTCGCTGGACCGGGAACGAACGTTCCGTGGCGCGTTCGGTTCGCGAACAGCGCCGGCGCGCTCTACGTCTACGACGAAACCGCGCTGCGGCCGATGCGCTACGGCGGTTTGCTCTATCCGCAAGCCAGCGTCGCATTCGAAAACGTTCGCGGGGTCGACCAGTTGAGCCGACCGCCACCGCTTTTTCCGCCGGAGGTACCGCTCATCATCAGCGAACCGTAGCGTCGCAGCAGACTAAAACTGAGCTGAAAACACCACCACAATGCGCATCAGCAAGACGCCGGCGAGCACGACGATCGGGAGCGCCGCGCCGTACGCGACCGGGCGCGCAAAGATGCCGCGAATCGACGGAATCAGGCTCAAGAGTACGAGGATCCAGAGGACGAGCCAGATTCCCGAGAGCGTTCGACCGATCGTGCCGGCGATCGCGATCGTTACGAAGAAGGCAACGATGAAGAGCAACTCCAGCACCGCAAAGTATCCGTCGGCACGGTTCAAACGTGCGTCGGCGCTGGTCGCTCCTTCGAATAAGCGAGCCAGCCGAAGAGCGCAGCCGCTCCGCTAAGTGCCGATGCGAAAAAGAGGTCCGCCGAGCGCGTAGGTGTCGCTCCACGTCCCCCGATCGTCCCGCCTGCCTGGTTACGTCTTACCCATTCCGCAGACGGAAGGAACGACCTGCGTTCGCGCAGGGTGGGAGCAATGCCTCAGCGCTCGAATTACCGTAGCGTGAACAAACCCTACCTTCGATTGACGCATCCG
>JBARKF010000117.1:0-14988 GCA_049800655.1 Candidatus Cybelea sp. | reverse complement strand
TCGAATCAGCTCGCCCAGTTTCAAATCCCCATCAACACCGATCCGAACAATCCATACGATCCGATTTTCACCCCTGCAGGGACCGATGACGTCCAGCGCGAGTACGACCGGTTCTCAAACCTGAACTACACGCTCACCTCGCAAGACGGCAACGGCGTCCTTCAAGTTATTCCGTGGTGGCGCTCGACGCGCATCAACTACGACGGCGATTTCTACAACGACGTCCTCGGCATCCAGCCGGATTTCAGTTCGGGCGCCATCTGCAGCACCTGCAGTGCACCGGCCGATACTCCGGGGCAGCTCCATAACGTCGGCTTGCTCTCGAATACCTATGCGAGCTATGTCGGCTTGCGCGCTTCGGATTTTCGGGCAACCAAAAATCACGCTTGGAAGGTCGGCTTTGACGTCAACCGCGAAAATCTCTTAGCCAATCAAGTTTTTGCCTGTTATTATGAGGAGGGCTGCGGCGCGACGTCAGGCACGCACAATCAGCCATACTACCTCACGATTTCACCGACGCAGGCACAGGCGGGCTCGCAGACCGGAATCTACGCCGAAGACAATTGGCACATTTCCGATAACGTGCTCTTCAACTATGGTCTGCGCTACGATCATTCGACCGGTTACACCGGAGGATCGATGTTCAGCCCGCGGCTTGGTGTCACGCTCTGGGACGGCGGAAAGAACACGTACCACGTCTTCTACGGCCGCTTCTATGCCGCGCCGTTCCTCGAGGACGTGCGTCAGGATTGTGTGCTGCTAGAAGGCTGCTCCGGCGTCCCGGTCTATGACCTGCAACCGGAGCGCGATTCTTACTACGAAATGGGGTGGCAGTACGCGTTCAATCCGGCGTTCACCGGATCGCTCAACGTCTTCCGTCGGACGGCCGTCAACATCCTGGACACGACCGAGCTCCTGAACACGCCGCTCTTTGCCGTCTTTAACAACGCGATCGGCATCGACAACGGGGCTGAGTTACGCTTTCAAGATCGACTCCGCAACGACGACTCCTGGTGGTACACGCTGACGTACTCGGGTTCGTATTCGGCCTGCGTCTCCGGCGCGACGTTCCTCTTTCCGCCGAATACCAACGAGCCCGGCGTTCCCTGCGCTGCGCAGCTCGCGCCCGAAGACCACGACGAAACGGTTGTATCGAGCGCCGCCTATACGTGGCGCTTCGGCAATGCCCGCACCTGGTTTACGACGCTGCAAGGTAACTACGGCAGCGGTTTCCCGGTGGCGTTCGAAAGCGCGAACGCGAACCTCAGCGGGCGTCTTCCGGCGCACACCACGTTCGATCTCGCGGCCGGACGGAACATTACCCCCGGACGCGCCGGAGAGGATACCGGATTGGGCCTGCAGCTCATCGTTTCGAATATCCTGAACCACCAATATCCGATTAAGGTCGCGAATGGCTTCAACACCACCCAGATCTCAAACGGAACGACCTTTCTGCTGCAGCTATCGGCCCCGATCTCCCACCAGTGGTGATCGCCCCTTGTCATCCTGAGCGGAGCGCAGCACGAAGTGCGCAGTGAGTCGAAGGGCTCAGGATGACAAACCTGCTCTTCGCTCAGGATGACGCCGACAGAAAACGCCGCTGCCGGGTGCAGCAAAGCAGCTAGCGAGCGCAGGTGGCGCAGAGGCCGTAGAGCGTGACGGCGTGTTCTTTGACGCGAAACATCGGCGGAGTTAGCTTGCGCAGGTTCTCGACGCAGCCGGCGATGTCGAAGACGCGATCGCAACGCTCGCACTGAAAATGGTGGTGGTGGCCTTTGTCCGCGCGCTCGTAGCGCGTCGGTTCGCCGGGGATTTCGACGGCCTCGATGCGCCCGGCGTCGAGCAACGCAGCAACGGTGCGATAGACGGTAGCGATACCTAAGCCATCGACGCGCTTCGACGCGGCCTCCAGCAGCTCGTCGACGCTTAACGGTCTGTCGGTCGCGTCCAAGAGCGCCGTCAATGCTTCGCGCTGACGCGTTCGGCGGCTCCCGTCGGCCGGTTTCCTTTTCACGAACATCATTCTTCCAAGCTTCCCGTCGCGGCCCTTTCCGCGCCGCCTTGACGATTTGATAATGATAACCTATTATCAATACATATGCAAGCCAAGCTCTTGGCGATACTGCTTGCCATCGCTTTCCTCAGCGTGCAACCCGTCGATGCCGCGGGCAGCAGCGCCTTTCTCTCCGGCACCGTCTCGGCGAACGGCGCGCCCGCGGCGAACGTTGCCGTGACGGCCTCGGGAAACAACATGACGGCGACGACCACCACGGACGCGCGGGGAGGATTCCACTTCCCGCCGCTCGCCTTTGGAACGTACGACGTCGAGGCACGCAAAGGCGATCTGCGCGCGCTGCGCCGGATCGATCTCGGTGGCGATGGCGCAGTGCTCTCCTTGAACCTCGAGAATCTCAAACAGATCGGTCAAGTCGTGACCTCGCGCACGCTGCCGATCCGCGGAAGCGGGAGCGACGTCACGCTGAATAGCGCCGATTTGACCCGGCTACCCTACAACAACAGCTTCCCCGAGATGCTGATTCAGCTCCCCGGCGCGGTGCGCGGCGCCAACGGCGTCGTGCACATCAATGGCGACCACGGCGTCATCAACTATCAGATCAACGGCGTCGCGCTGCCCCAGGGGCTCAACCGCGACATCGGTAGTGAGGTGGATCTCAACGACCTCGCCTACGTTGACGTCGTGGAGGGCGCGTATCCCGCGCAGTATGGCCTCAAGTTCGGGTCGGTCGTCAACTTGACCACGAAGACCGGTAACGGGCCGGCCGGCGTGGACGTCAACTCCACCTTCGGTTCGTATACATCGCTGAACTCGACGCTCGACTATCACGCGCCATTCCCTGGCGGCGGGGGATACTTCTTCTCACTGGGCGGTTCGCAAACGACGCGCGGGCTCGATCCTCCCGATTTCAACTCGCCGCACAACAATGCAAGCAATATGAATCAATACGCTTCGGTCGCTATCCCCGCGGGCGGAAACAACTTTACGAACGTAACGTTCGTTCACAGTTTTGCGACCTATCAAATTCCCAACGACGTCAACTTCGGCGAACCGGCTACGACCGACGACAACGAAACCCAGGACGACACCTTCCTCAGCCTTCAGTTTCGCCACGCGCTCGGCGATACGTCGGGGATTACCTTCGGGCCCGCGCTCAAAGTCTCGCGCATCGCCGATTTTGGCGATCCTTTCAACGATTGGATCTACGGCCAGGCGCTCAACGTGACGCCGCCGCCTTTCGGCAACGGTGGAACCTCGTCCGACTGCGCGGACGCCCTCAAGACCGGTAACTTCGCCCCGACCACCTGCGCCTATTCGCTGAACGATAACCGCACCGCGACCGATTACATCATGCAAGGCGACTATTCGGCGACGACCGGGAAACACGAGATACGCGCCGGCGTCTCGTACGATCTTGCCCGAATCGACAAGAACTACGTCGTCACGCTGCAGCCAAACAACTTTTTGGCGCCGATCCTAACGCCGCAGACTCCGAACGCACCGACGCCCGTGGTTGACGACGCGCCCAACCTCGGCAATACCTATCAATCGTACGTCCAAGATAGTTGGCGCATGAGCTCCTTGTGGGAAGCCGACTACGGACTACGCTACGACTTCTTCTCCATCCGGTCGACACAGTTCGCGCAAGGCTTCGGCGCCTTCAGCCCGCGGTTCAAGCTAACGCGGAATCTTGGAAGACGCGCCAACGTGTATGCCTACATCGGCCGCTTCTTCGAGCCGTTCTCGTTCGAAAACGTCTCGCCGACGGCGGCCCGGCTGCTGAATCTTCCGCTTCAGCCGACGCCGGCGCAGTTTGACCTCAAGCCGGAGCGTGACACGCAGCTCGAGCTCGGCGGTCACGTCCCGCTTGGCCCCGGCGAGCTTGGCTTCCGTGTTTGGCAAAAGAACGCCAACGATCTGATCGACGACACCCAAGTCGGCGTCACGTTGCTGCATCAGGACATCAACTATTCGCTCGGGCGGCTTTCGCAGGAGGCGCTCAACTACGTGCAGCCGCTCCAACGCAACGGCCGCGCTTATCTCTCGGTCGCCCATACGGTCTCGCTGAATCAAGGCTGCGAAACGCAGCTGCTTGCCCCGTGCTTTGGTTCGCCCACGGAGTTCACGCCGGCCGACCACAACCAGGCTTACAGCGTCGCCGGCGGTCTGCTCCTCAATAACCAGCACGGGGGCTGGTTCTCTGCCGACGGCGAGTATGGCAGCGGTCTCTCCTCGGCCATCTGCCCGCCCGGGACCCCAGGCTACTGCGAGGTGACGCCGCATGTCGTCCTCGACGTGGGCGAAGGCGTCCCGATCGCCCCGGGGACGGCGCTTACCCTAGGAATTCAAAATCTCCTCAACGACCGTTACTACGTGACGTTGCTCAACGCGCAGGGGAATCACTTTGCGCCGCCGCGCACTTTTACGTTCGGCGTGCAGGTCGGTCACCCGTAGCCGGTCCTGCGGCTTATTTGCGAATAGCTTGCATTTTACCGGCCAGAGGACTCGGCCTCTGGCCTGGGGGATTAGAATTTCAGGAGCTTTATGCACGATCTTTGCCGTGGAAGAATCGTCGTTACCGGGGGCGCTGGCCTGATAGGCAGCGCTCTTATTTGGGCACTCAACCGGCGGGGTCTCGAGGACATCCTCGTAGTCGACCGTTTCGACCATTCGGAGAAGTGGAAACATTTGGTGCCCTTGCGCTTCGCCGACTGCATCGACGCCGACGAGTTCGAGCGCGCAACGATGGAGCGCCGGCCCTTCGGCGACGTCCGCACCGTCTTTCACTTCGGCGCCTGCTCGTCGACGACGGAGACCGACAGCGCCTACTTGCTGCGCAACAACTACGAGTACACGAAACACCTCGCGCTGTGGAGCATTGAACAGGAAGCACGACTGATTTATGCGTCGTCGGCCGCGACCTACGGCGGCCTTGAAGCGGACCTCTCCGATGAGGCCGACCTGTACACGCTGCGGCCGCTCAACGGTTACGCTTACTCGAAGCATCTTTTCGACCTCTACGCCCAGCGAACCGGTCTCGACATGCGGGCCTGCGGATTGAAATACTTCAACGTCTTCGGGCCGAACGAAGATCACAAGGGCGATATGCGCAGCCTCGTGCAGAAAGCGTTCGAGCAGATCCGCGAGTCCGGCAGCGTGCGGCTCTTTAAGAGTCACCGTCCGCAATATCGCGACGGCGAACAGCGGCGCGATTTCATCTACGTGAAGGACGCCGTCGAGATGACGCTGCACGTCGCCGAGTCGAACGCAACCGGCCTCTTTAACATCGGTACCGGCACGGCACATACCTGGCTCGACCTCGTCGGGCCGATTTTCCGTGCGCTGGAGTTGCCCGAGCGTATCGAGTTCGTTGAGATGCCGCTCCATCTACGGGGCAAGTATCAGTACTATACCTGCGCCCGGATGCAGCGGCTCTATGCCACCGGATACGACCGGCCGGTTACGCCGCTAGGCGATGCGGTTACGGATTACGTAACCAACTATTTAGTGCCTCAGCGGCACCTCGAGCTCGGCGACGCTCCGGTTGCCACCCTCTTGAAAGCAATGTAAAAAAGGAACTCCATGCCACAATCCAGTCGCCCCGAACGCCGCCGTCAACAACGCGGTGGCGCCGCTCCTCCTCCGCGCCGCGATCCGATGCGCGCCGTCTATATCGGCATCGGGATTGCCGTCGTGGCGCTCATTCTTGCCTTTGCGGGCTTTAACTGGTGGCAGAATCGTTCGGTGCAGCAAGCCAACGCGACGCCCACGCCGGGTCCGAACGCGAGCGTCAAACCGATTCAGCTGACGAACAACGAGAGCCTCGGGACGCAATTCACAAAGGGTAAGTATCCCGACACGGCGGCGGGCGGGCGCGGCCGGCCGGTCGACGGCGTCGGATGCGGTGCGATGGAGTATGGCGTGCTACACGTGCACTCGCATCTGGCGATTTTTTACAACGGCAAACAGATGCAGGTTCCGCAATACGTCGGCTTCGCGCCCAATCTCGCCGGCGGATGCTTGTATTGGATTCACACGCACGACGGCAGCGGGATCATCCACATCGAAGCACCCGACATCGCGCCGCCGCAGGGCGGCCCGTTTACGCTTGGGATGTTCTTCGACATTTGGGGCCAGCCGCTGGGGCGCAATAACGTCGGCGGACTCGCGGGTCCGGTGACGGCGTACGTCAACGGTACGAAGTACGACGGCGATCTGCATGCGATTCCGTTGGGCGCGCACCAGCAGATCGTTCTCGAGATCGGCACGCCGAGCGTCGCGCCGCCCAACTACGCGTTCCCGCCGGGAGTTTAGCGCAGCACCTTTGCGATCGCGGCGTCGAGGTCGTGATACGAGATCTCGCCGCTATCGAGATAGGCGACCTTTTTGTCTTTTCCGATCACGGCGAACGTCGGGAATCCCCCCTGGAGATAGAGATTCGCGACGTTGAGCAGCGGGTCGTACGCAACGGGATACGAGACGTGAAAGCGTTGCACCCACTGTAGAACGTCGGCCTCGGACGACGCGGAGGTGCCATCCATCGCCGTGTCGCTGCCCGAGACGCCGACGAAATCGACGGTCCCGCGATATTTGCGAAAGAGGCTGTCGACGACCACCGTCATACGCTGACAGTGGGGGCACCACGTCGCAAAGACCTCGAGAAAGACCGGCTTCTCGGTCTTGCTCAAATCGAAGAGACCGGCGGTGGTCGCGACCTCGAATGTCGGTGCGGGTTGCCCTACCGCGGCCTTCCCGACGATCGGCGATTGTGACGCGGTCTGGACGCGGCGATGCCCAGGACCCAAAAAATAGTAGAGCACTGCGCCGGTCATGACGACCGCGAAGATCACAACGGTACCGAGAACCAGCGATCGTTGCTTCACGCGCGACGCATCCAGCGATCGACGGCCAGCGCACCCGGCGCGCCGAAAGCGACGAACGCGGAGGCTGCGGCAAGCAGCAGATCGGAGGCCACATGCGGCCAATCCGCGACCGCTGTGTCGTTCGGACCAAAACACCCGCAGTTGGCCGGTATATGACGCACCACGGCCGAAGCAACCGCGCCGGCGTAAAGCAAGAACTGTGCCGTTACGATCGCGGCGATCGTCCGCGTGAATAATCCGACGACCAGGTACCCGCCAAGCAGCAGCTCGACGTAGGGTAGCGCCAGCGCAAGCGGCCCGACGATTACGGCGGGCAAGAGCCGGAAGCCAGCGATCGCTGACGCCAGCTCGGCGGGATGGGCGACCTTGAGCGCGCCCGCAACGAGCAAGATTCCGCCTAAAATAACGCGGAGAACAAGCACCGCAACGTCCATCGGCGACAATCGTTGCGCCCCCGCGCTGCCAACCCCTGGTAAAATAGCGATATGCTCGTGCTCCTGGCCGCCGCGTTGGCGGCCGTGATTCCGATCCACGGCATCGTGATTGACACGCTGAGCGATCGCTCGGTCATCGTGCGCACCGACGCGGTTCCGCGGATGCTGCCGCCGGAGACTCGCCGCTACCGTCTGAGCGGGCCGGCGTCGTTCGCTACCGGCACGGCGATCGACGCATTGCTCGATCCGTCGGCACACCCGCCGGTGCTGCGCGAGCCGATCGCCGCAGCGGCGTTTGCGCCCGGACTTCCCGACACGGGGCGGGCCGTGGCGCTCCGCATCGGCGACGCGCTGCCTGCCGCGGAGCTTGTCGACCAAGACGGACGCATCGTGCGGCTCGAATCGGCGTTTCGGGGTAAGACGCTGCTCCTGTCCTTTGTTTTTACACGCTGTCCGGATCGCACGCTCTGTCCGGCGATCAGCGGAAAGTTCGCATATCTGCAGCAACGACTCGATCCGGCGCGATTCGCATTAGCTGAGATCACGCTCGACCCACAGTACGATTCGCCGGCGATCCTGCGCGCTTACGCTGCAACGTTCGGAGTGAAACCCAAGGGCTGGACCTTGCTCACGGGAACAGGATCGACGATCGCGCATCTGCTCGCCGAGTTTCGGATTAGCTCGATGCGCGTCAGCACGAGTAACTTTCTACACGACGACCGGCTCTTGATTGTCGCCCCCGGCGGACGCGTTGCCGACATCGTCGAGACCGCGAGCTGGGATCCAGGCAGCGTGATGGCTCAAGCACGGGCCATCTCCGGCCTGGCAAGCAATCCCTTCGAACGCTTTAAGCTCGCGCTCGTCGCGGACGTCGTTGCCCTCTGCGGTGGCAGCGAATCCAGCGGCATCGAACTCCTCGAGCTCTCCCTCTTCACGCTGCTCACCGCCGCGGCACTCCTAGGGCTGTGGGCCGTGGCCCGGGTTCTCTGGTCAAGGCGGACCTTTTGAGCGTAGCAAGGAAGCGTCGGCGTGAGCAATGGAACAGCAGGCTTTCTTGGAGCGTGCTATCGAGCAATATGGCAAGGCAGCCTATAACTTCGCCTATCGCTTGACGCAAAACGAAGCCGATGCGCGGGACTTAACCCAAGAGGCCTACATTCGCGTTTTTCGTGCCTGGAAAAGCTTTAAGCCAGGTACGTCCTTCCTGTCTTGGATCTATCGCATCGTTACGAACCTGCATCGTGACGAACTTCGCCGCCGTAAAGGACGTTATTTAGAAGAGATCCCTGAAGACGACGGCGCCGCCGGCGGTACCGGCCGTCCGCTCGCAGTCGAACCGATCGAGGAGTATATCGAAGGCCATTTAAGCGAACCGGTTTCCAAGGCGCTCGCGTCGCTCACTCACGAGCAGCGCGAGATCCTGCTGCTTGCCGACGTCGAAGGCTGCAGTTATCAGGAGATCGGACAGATCGTCGGCTGTTCCGTCGGAACCGTCCGCTCTCGCTTGCACCGGGCTCGCGGACAACTACGAAAGCTCGTCACTCACTATATGAAATCGTCATCATGAACCAAACGCATCTGAGCACCGAAGAAATCGTCGATTATCTTCACGGCGAGCTCCTGGCCCCCCGAGAGGCCGCGGTTCGCGCGCATATCATGTCTTGCCCCATTTGCGAGCGAGCGCGCGCCGAGGAAGCTTCGCTGACTGAGGCGCTGCGCGCCCACGCGCGTCGCGCGGAACGCGAGCTCCCCGAGAGCGTGATCGCAAACATTCGGGCTGCGGTCACGCAGCAGACGCCGGCGCCCCTCTGGGATCGCTTGCGGCTTGCGCTGCGGCCGGCGGTCTTGCTTCCGTCGGCGGCGGCAGTCGCGGCCGCGCTCTACTTCGGCTTCACGGCGATGCACGGCACCGCTCGCGCGACCACCATCGAACCGGCCTACTATATTGACAACCATGCAGCGATGACGGCGACCGCCCCGTTCTCCGACGACGCGCCGATGCCGCCGATGCTGACCTCGGAGAACGCGCCGTTTGCCGATGAACGACCGGTCGATGAAACGCGGTAGGATCGCCGCGCTCCTCCTGACCGCCGGCGGCCTGACCGTCATCGGCGTCGCTGGCGTCAAGCCGGCCGCGCCGCCGCTCGACGCAACGCTCCAAGCCGCGATCTCGGCGTCCTCAACGGTCTCCTACACCGGAATCGTTCAGGTGACGCGGATCGGGAACCGATCCTCGGAAGCCGCAGTCTACCGAATCGAACATCGCGCGCCCGACCTCACGCGACGCGTTTACACGGCCCCTTCGTCGCTCTCGGGCGACTCCGTCGTCTTCAACGGTCAGCTATGCTTCTCGATCGACGCGCGACGCCACCGCATCGTCGAGACGCGAAACGACGCCACGGGAGATTCCATGGCGCTCAACGCCAACTTCGCGCTCCTGCGCGAGAACTATCGCGTCGTTCGCCGAGGCGAGGAAATGTTTGACGGCCGCCACACGGTCGATCTGATGCTCGTCAACAAGCGTACCGGACGTACCGCAATGATGGTTCGCCTCGATCGATCGAGCGATTTGGTGCTCGAGAAGAAAGAGTTCGCCCCAAACGGCGCGCTCGTCAGCGAGCTGCGCTTTGATGAAATTCGGTTCACGCGGGCGATTCCGCCGGCGGATTTCGCCCTCCCGAAACAGTACAGGCTCGTGCGCGGCCCGATCTTCGGCGCGGCCTCTGAGAATCTCGACCGCGTCGTGCACGACGCCGGCTTCGCGGCATTCGTGCCGCGGTCGCTACCCGACGGGTTCTCGGCCGTCGAGGGAAATGTGGTCGCGTTCCGCGGCATTCCGACGGTGCACCTACTCTATTGCGACGGCATTCGCACACTCTCGCTTTTCGAGAACGCGAAGCCTTCGGCGCTCGAGTTGACCCACTTTGAGCCGAAGTCGCTGGTCGTCGCCGGGCGCACCGCCCAATATGCCGAGGACGGCGCGACGGCGCTCCTCACATGGAACGACGGCGCCCTCTACTACACGCTTGTGGGCCAGCTCGGGCTCGCCGAACTTCAACGCATCGCCGACCAAATACGGAAGCCCTGACTGGCGTCAGGGCTCCCACTGAATCGGGGTTGACCGTGAACTATTCTAGAACTTGATGTTCGCCGTCAGATAGAACTGAATCGGCGTTTTGGTCGAGGTATTCTCGGCAGAGACCAACGCCGGCCCGAATGTGGGCTGGTACGGGAACTTCCGGAACGGTTGGATTATCGATCCCGGAGAGCCCGGCGGATTGACGATGGCTCCCGGCGTTCCGTATGGAGCCACCGGATAGATCGTGCCGAGGACGTTCCCGTACCCGCAGATGTTGCCGTCTTGGAATGTCCATGGCGTTTGCGACCCACCCCAACAATAGTTGACGATGTTGGTCAAAATGCCGACGAGCTGAATGCGCGGGCTCACGTCATACGAGAGCTGCAGGTTGGCGATCAACTCGTTGGGCTGGGTGTAGGCGCCGATGCTGTCATACGAATTCGTGAACGGGTTCGGAATGTAGACGACACCCGGACATGTTGTTGCGTTATAACGGTCGCCGAAGAGCGGCTTGCCGCAGGCGCTCGCCGGATCGATGCCGGCTTCGGTGATCGGCAATCCATACTTGCCACCGCCCTGGAATTGCAGAGACGGCGTGACCGAGAACCGCTGGTGCTTATAGTTCACTACCAGTGACCCGACGTATGGCGAGCCGAATCCCTGCGCGGCTTCACCCAAAGCGCCCGGGAAGGTGTCATAGGTCGGGAAGTTCTGGCCGGTGTTGACCAGCGCTTGCGGTGGCGAGTTCCAATAGGGGTTCGCGATATCGCCGTGCGGACAGCCGCCGCCCGGCAGCGGAGCAACCGGCACCCCTCCGCCTGCAGTTGTCGAACCGGTCGTATAACACGCGTTTGCGGCCACACCGTTCGTCGTGGTGCCGCCGCACATTGTATTAGCGCCGCTCGGATGCGTCGCGCAGAACTTTGTATACGCGTTGTACTGCGCGATCGAGCCGTTGATCGGCGCAAGTACGGTGGTTCCCGAGGCTCCTGCCGCAATCGGTCCGTAGTGGATATAGGAGTTGGTGTAGGCGAAGGAGAGCAAGCCCGAGATGCCGTCACGCGAGAAGTCGCCCTTTTGCGCCTGGAACTCGACGCCTTCGCTGCGCTGGCTGCCCACGTTCAAGCCCGAAACGAAGCCCTGAATCGGGTTGAGGAAGAACTGCTGGATCTGATTCTGGGTTTGGCGCAAGAACGGCGTGAGCTTGAAGGAGACATCGGTGTTCTTGAACCGGTGTTCCCACGAGACGTCGTAGTTGATTGACGTCGGCGGCTCGATCGGATAGCCCGGCGTGTTCCGGCCGAATGCGAGGAAGTGCGAGCCGATGTAGTCGGCAAGATCTTCTTGGCGGGTGTTGTACTGCGCGAACGCGGTGTTCGGGGCTTCCGTGTAGCGGCCGTACGAGAAGCGGATGACGTCGTTCGGATTCGAGGTGTAGGTTCCGCTGATCCGCGGCTGCCAGATATTGTAGGTATACTGCTGCGACGGAACGTTCAGGACGACGGCGGGGTGCGAGCCGGCGGGACAGCTTTGCTGGCTCGGCGTGGTGCGGATGGGGAACGGCGCTCCCGTCTGGTTGTTGACGCAGTTGTCGAGGTTGTAGGCGTTGAACCAGAACGCCCGAGCCTCAGCCGAACCGCCGCCGAGCGGCGGAACCGTCGTATCTTGTCCGACGAAGCCGAAGCTATCGAGCCGGACGCCGGCGTTGATGAGCCACTTATCGGTTGGACGATACTGATCGGTCAACGAGGCCGCGTAGAAGCTTGGCGTCGTTCCGCTGTACGTGCCGGCGAGCCCGTTTTCGGTGACCAGGTAGGTGCAGCCCGAGCCAAAATTCGGATGGCCCGGGATCGCACAGTTTACGCCGTTGAGCGACGGCACCGAGTAGCCGGGCCCGAGACCGATGCGGTTCTGATTGCAGTTAACAACTGGATTCTTAGTGCCTGTGGTCGGATTGAAGCAGTATCCGCCGTACGGATCTGCCGAGTTCACGACGGCGGCGTCATTGCCGCCGACGCCATAAAAGCCGTTGTTATCGCGCACGATGGATGCGGTCGTGTACGAGCCCTGTACGCTGAGCAGGTTCTGCGCGTTGATCTGGTCCTGGAACTCGGCGCTGATGCCGCGGGTATGCGTGTTGAGCTCGTAATCCGGCGCGACCGGACAGACGAAGTTGCAGAAGCTCGTGCTGTATGGGCCGTTCAGGAACCAGTTGCTATAGAACGTAAATCCATAGACGCGTAGGTACGCACTCGAGCCGAAGTTTTTCGTGTACTGGATTTTCGTGATCACCGTGTTGTTGTAAGAATTGTCGCGAGCGGCGTCCGGCAGTGTGTTGGGATTAGAAGGGGAGCCAACGTTGGTCCCGCTCGGGAACCCGTATGGTTTAACGCAGCTGCTCATCGCGTTGAGGGAGGCCTGGTTGAAGACATGGCCGATGCTTTGTCCGCATCCCCAGGTATACGTATTGAGCCACGTTACCGGAACCGATTGGCCAAAAGCAACGGGAGCTCCGAGAGTCGCGTCGGTCTCGCCGTTGATCAAGTTCATACAGGCGGGCCCGCTCTGCGCGGCCGGACCGGTGCAGAACGGCGAGGCTACGTCGTTGCCGGAGATATAGAACTGGTTGCGCAGCATCTCATTGTTGTAGAGAAGCTGGATATCGTCGCGCCCCGCATCGTGATGGTGCGGGATGCCGATGTGGAGGTTGACAACGGCGTTTCGGGCGTAGATGGTCGAGAAGATGCTATAGTTGCCCGCGGGACCAAGCGGAAAATACGAATTCCCGGTGCCGCCGAAAAAGAGCGACCAGCCAGGAGCGAACGGACTTCCGTACGGGCCGCCGACGATCCCCAGCGGTGGGCCGAGCCAGTTATCGTACTCCGAGCCGCCATTCTGGTTGACGAAATTGTAGGCTTGGTTCGACCCAGAGATGCCGAGATAGTACGAGAAGTTCCGGTCCGGCGTTGACCCGCCAATCTCGACGGCCGCGCGATGGTAGAAAGTGGGCGTGCCGATCCCGAGCGAGGCTATCGCGGAGCCGGGAAAAGTACCCGTCTTGATGACCTGATTGATGAATCCCGAAAGACCCTGACCCTCGGAGGTCGCTGGGTTGGCGCCGGTATAGACCTGGACTTCGGCGTTGCCGAGCGACGAGGCCGAGCTCGAGGCGTAGTTATCAAACGAACGATTGACGGGAACGCCGTCAAACTCGTAGCCGACTTGGTCGTAGTCGCCGCCACGTATGTTGATCGTGGCGTAATAGCCGCTTTGGTTTGGAATGACGTACGCACCCGGCACCGTCGAGATCGCCGAGTACGCTTGGTTGATCAAGCCGCCGCCGCCCATCGCGGCGGTCGCCGCTTGAGTGCTTGCGTTAATCGAGTAGACGTCGGCCGTCGTACCCGATTTCACCAAAGCGCCGCCGGCTGCTGAGGTGACGTGCGCGATCGTCCGCAAGGCCCTCGGCATGCGAACGGACACGTTTTGCACCGTATCGGCGAAGACGATCTGCCCAGGAATGCTGGTCGATTGGTATCCGCTCCGCGAGGCCGTTACGGTGTACGTATCGGGCCCGAGCGTCAGAAATGTAAAACGTCCCGCCGCGTCGGTCGTCGCCGTGGCAGTTTGCGACGGGCTCGAGGCGGTGACTTCTGCTCCCGCAATTGGAGCGCTGGTGTCGGCATCGACAACGGTTCCGGTGAGGCCGCCCGTCGTGCTTGCCAGTGCCCATGTTTCCTGACAAACAAATGCGACGAGCATTATCAGCGCGGTCCCAAAATGCCGGATCGATCTCCGAGCCATTCGAACCTCCTGAAGTTTTCAAAAATTTCTCAAGCCGGCTATTTCCGGCTCTAAAGCAGGCTAGTTCGTACTCCCTTTTGACGTTCCTTGAGAATTTCTTAAGAAAGCATCCACGCGCTGCCACGTATCGGAAGGAATGGCGCGGGCATCGACAGCCGAAATCGACGCGACGGCGTCATCGTGAACGCTCGCTATGAGTCCAATCGAGCGTACCAGCGCGTCAATGTCGTAACCTCCCTCCAAGATGTAGGCGACTGAGCCGCTGCAATGCTCTTCGGCGGAGCGACGGATCGCTGATGCGACGGCGGCGGCGGCTTCAACGCCGACGCCGAGATCGCCGACGCTGTCGCCCGCAACGTAGTCGAAGCCGGCGCTGACGAGGATCAGGTCCGGATGTACTATCCCTGCCACCGCGGGTACGAGCCGCTCCCAGAGCGCTGCGAACGCTTCGGTCGAGATGCCGCCGGCCGGCAACGGAACGTTGACGACCAGGTCGTTTCCGCGCCGATAGCTCCGGGTGCCCGTCCCTGGATAGGCGGGATAGGCATGCGTCGAAACGTACGAGAGCCCGTTCCCGGCGACGGCTTCCGTTCCGTTTCCGTGATGATAGTCGAAGTCGAGGACGAGCACGCGCGCAGCGCCGGCGGCCTGAGCGGCGCGCGCTGCGATGGCGACGTTGTTGAAAAGGCAGAAGCCCATGCCGCGATCCGGTTCGGCATGATGTCCCGGCGGGCGCACGAGCGCGAAGACGGCCTCGCCGCCGCTGCGGCT
>JBARKF010000116.1:0-4497 GCA_049800655.1 Candidatus Cybelea sp. | reverse complement strand
CGCGCCGCGGCTGCGATCTTCGGGCTCCGTCCGTCGGTCGTGCGCGTCGCCGGCGGAACGATCGTCATTGCGCCCGATCTCGCCGGCTTTACGCGACTGCTCGCACGTTATCTCGCGTTCGTCATCCCGATCGGCGCACTCGCCGTGTTTGCCGCATGGCTGCTCGGGCGGGCAATAACGCGCCGCGCGATCGCGCCGCTACGCGAGGTGGCGCTGGCGCTGCACCGCATCGCGGCCGGCAACTTCGCTCCCGAGCTGCTCCCCGCCGGCGAAACCAGCCTTCGCGAACTGACCGCGGCCTATAATGAAGTCGCGCATCGATTGACGACCGCAACGGCGGAGCGCGAGCGCAACGAGTTGCAGATGCGCCAGTTTGTCGCCGACGCCGGGCACGAACTGCGCACCCCGCTCACGATCGTCATGGGCTATCTGGAAATCTTGCAGCAAGGCGTTGTCGGCGATCCTGACGGCGTCGCGCGCGCCTACGAAACGATGCTCGGCGAGAGCCGGCGGATGCGCGACACGATCGATAAGCTCATCATGCTCGCTCGGCTCGAACGTCCGGCTGCACCGCGCACCACGCGCGTCGATGCCGGCACGATCGCCAAGCGCGCCGCCGATACGCTCGAGCCGCTCGCCGGCTCCGGCCGCATCCGCGTTGTGGCATCGCCCGCGATCGTCGAAGCCGATGAGAACGAGCTCTACGAAGCGATCAAGAACATCGTCGAAAACGCCGTTCGCTACGCGCCGGTGTCGCCGGTGAATGTCGGCGTTACGTCCGGCGACTCAGGCATTAGCATCGTCGTTAGCGATCGTGGACCGGGCATCAGCGCGCAAGATCTCGAGCATGCCTTCGATCGCTTTTATCGCGGAGGAAACCGCAGCGGCGAGGGTACCGGGCTCGGTCTCGCTATCGCCAAACGCGCCGTCGAGCGAATCGGCGGGACGATCGCGATCCAGAGCCGGCCGGGCACCGGAACGACGGTAACCATCTCGTTGCCGCGCGGGTCGGAAGAGCTATGAGCGTCAAGGTGTATGGAATCAATCACATCGCAATCGAGGTCGACGACATCGAGCGAGCCGTTGCGTTTTATCGCGACGTGTTCGATCTCGAAAAATTAGACGAAGGCGAAGGTGACGCGTTTTTCAAAGTCGGCGAGCATCAGTTCCTCGCTATGTTCGAAGTCGAGAAGAGTCACCCGAGCCGCGTCCGCCACTTCGGGTTAATGGTTCGCGATGACGAACAGCTCGCCGAAGTGCGCGAGAAGCTCATGAAGAAATACGGCATCAAGTTGATCCCGCCGTTTCGTTGCGATTTCATCGATCCGTTCGGCAACCGCGTCCAGGTCGTCGACCTGCACGATGAATCGTTGGTCTGGCTCTTACCGTATCGAGAGGTTCAAGACGTGTTCGGGCCGGAAGCCAAGGCCGACAAGCCGTCCGGGAATGCGCGGCAGGAACGGCAGCATTCGCAGCAACGCGGGTAACCGGCGCAGAAACGGCGCGCGTCCGTCGGCGAGGACTCGCCCGATGATTTTGCTCTGAATGAAGAGCTGCAGCGCTTGCGTGATGCGCGCGGCCGATTCGCGCCGCCGCTGAACCGCTCGCAAGTCGTCAACGCTGACATCGCCTTTCAGCAGCTTTTTGGCGAGCATGTTCGTCGTTGCCACCGCATCTTGAATCGCCAAATTGATGCCCACGCCGCCGATCGGCGACATTGCGTGTGCCGCGTCGCCGATGCAGAGCAGACCCGGCGCAAACCATTCGCGTAAGCGATTGACGCGCACCGTCAGCAGCTTGACGTCGTCCCAGCTCGCGATCTCGTCAGCGCGTTGCTGCAAGAAGGGCACGATCGCGCCGACGTCGGCCCGAAAGCCTTCCAAACCGCGCGTCTGGAGCTCTACGAGCGTTCCCTTCGGAATGACGTAGGCGCACTGCCAATAGACGCCGCGATCGATCAGCGCCATGATGCGGCCGCCCCGGATATAGCCGAAGGTCTGGTGCGGGTCGTCGGGGTGCTTGGTGAGACGCAGCCAAAGCACGTCCATCGGCGCCCCGAGCTCGATGACCTCGAGGCCGGCGCGCCGTCGCAGCACCGATTCGCGTCCGTCGGCCGCGACGGTGAGCCGGGCGCGAATATCGAGGACGCCCTCGGGCGTTTGGGCGCGCACGCCGGCCACGCGTCCGTTCTCCCAGAGTAAATCTTCGGCGCGAGCCTGCATCTCCAAGGTGAAGGCCGGGTAACGCTTCGCTTCTTCGGCTAAGAAGTTCAGAAACTCCCATTGCGGCATGAAGGCAACGAACTTGCAGCGCGTCGGCAGATGCGTGAAATCGGCAACCGTAACCAGCGTGTCGCCCAGGTTGCCGGCCAATGTCGTGACCTCTTGGTGCGGACGCTCGAGGAACGATTGCAGCAAGCCAAGCTCATCCATCACGTCGAGCGTCGAGGGGTGGATCGTGTCGCCGCGAAAATCGCGCAAGAAATCCGCGTGCTTCTCCAGCAGGACGGTGCGCACTCCCGCGCGAGCCATCAGCATCGCGGCCATCATCCCGGCGGGACCGCCGCCGACGACGCAACAATCGGCTTGTCGCTGCGTCACTGAAGGTTGTGCGCGTAAAACCGGTAGCGCGCGTACTCGGCTTCGTTTCTATTTACACGCGCCTCGCATGCTTCACCGATTTCTTCGACGAAGTTTTCTAGCGAGCGATCTGCCACTCGCGGCGTCAATGCCGCGTCGAGCAGCTTTCCGAAAAAGTGCATCGGCAGCTCGTAGCTGCCGCGCAGGTAGAGTGTGCTCTCCCCCAGACCGGCGGGCTCCGCGCCCATTTCTCCTTGAAAGCCGGGGAATGCGGCCGGCAGGCTCGACGCATTGAACGCGATGTCGTACGCATTGGGCGTCTCGGGATGCTTGGCGACGGTGAGGCGAATCGGCACGGCGACGTAACCGACGTCGGGCAGCCGAATGTCGCCCAAGCTGACGTGGAGCGCAAATCCCCGCCACATTCCCGTTTGACCGGCAATCGCTTCAAGCAACTCACCCAGCGCCGGACCTGCGGAGTCAGCCGGAACCATCATTTTACGTGTAAGCCGTACCTCGGGCATCGCCCCACCGCGTTCTTCTTCGGCGTTTCAAAACCCAGCCGCAGGCGCGCTTGCCGGGGCTTTAAAGACGGCCAGCACGACGGCCGCCCCCGGCGCGATCCGCAGGCGACCTTGGGGCGTGAGCGTAGCGGTAATGTTTCCGGCCGCGTCGCATCCGAACTCACCGCTCAAAAAGTCCTTTTGCCAGCTAATCCATCCGGAAGCGCCAAGGGAGGCGATATCCGTTTGGTTTCCGGTGCAGCGAGAACCGCCGGGCGGCTTGAGTGAGACGACCAAGGCACCCGTGATGTCGATCGTTGCATCCGAACCGATCGCGAAGTACGCCAAGGCGTGAGACACGCTAGTGCGACCGGCCGGCGGCGTAGGGGAAAGCTTCGCGGTTACGATCCCAGACGGCGTCGCGCCCGGCCCATTCGAAGGTGGTAAGGAGAGCGACCCGCTTCCAAGGCGAAGCAGTTCGCCTGAAGGCGTGATGGCGGCCGATGCTTCCTCCGGTTGATTTCCCGACGCTCGAAAAATGCTGGAAGCCGCTAGCGCAGCAGCGATCGCGGTAACAGCGAGAGCGTTGCGACGAAAACGTAAACGAATCATGCCGTTTCCTCCTGAGCTTAGCAACTCAACGGTTCGACGTCTGCCGTGGTTTCGCTCGTTCGCTCGCGGGAAATAATCCCGGACTATGGCCCAGCTCATTGCGCGCTATCCGGTTGCCGCCACGGTCCTCTTGCTGACCGGCTCAAACCTCTTTATGACGATCGCCTGGTACGGACACCTCAAGAATACGAAAAGCCCCTTGATCTTCGCGATTCTCGCCAGCTGGTTGATCGCGTTGCTCGAGTATTGCTTTCAAGTGCCGGCCAATCGGATCGGCTACGGCGTGCTGAATCTGATGCAGCTCAAGGTGCTGCAAGAGGTTATCACGCTGTCCGTCTTCACGGTCTTTGCCTTTCTCGTTTTCGGTGTGACTCCCAAGTGGAACTACGGCGTGAGCTACATCCTGCTCATCGGCGCGGTCTACTTCGCCTTCAGAGCCTAGCTCGCTCCAGCCTCGGGCGCTCCGGGGAACGCGGGGCAAGCGTAGAATCTAGCCGGTCTCAGCGGCTTCGCTCGGAGGTACACGGAATGATCAGGTCGCGCTTCGCTTTAGTCGCGTCTCTAATGGGACTTTTTCTCGCCGCTTGTGGCGGATCGCAGCCAATGACGGCTGCGCCTAGTGCCGCGGTCCAACCCGCAACGCACTCCCGGCAGCCATCTTTCCACGGGTACTATTTGGCTAACTTCACAACTGCGGTCGGGAGTGGTCTTCCCGGCTCATCTCTTTGCCTTCGGTTTATGTCTTCTGGCCGTTGGTCTAGCAGCGGCAGTGAAAATTTTAATGGAACGTACCTTATCTCGGG
>JBARKF010000115.1:0-3211 GCA_049800655.1 Candidatus Cybelea sp. | reverse complement strand
CGCTCGAAGGCAACGCTTCCGCGGAAGACCGCCTCTTTATCGATGCCGCCGCCGCGCGATTCAACGACAAGACGAAGGCCACGCCGACAGCGTCGCTCATTAACTATCGCGACGCCTTGCGGCGCATCACCGAGGCGTACCCTGACGATCCTGACGCTGTGACGCTCTACGCGGAAGCCACGCTCTACGTCGCCGTTGGAGATCTCAGCGAAAACCGGGAAGGCTGGACGGTCACGCAACGAGCAGCCTACGTGAAAACCATCGCCGCGTTGCTGCCCTACTTTCAATCGAGCCTCGCACGGTTTCCAAAGCACGTCGGGCTGCTGCATTTTTACATCCACGCGGCCCAGATGGCGAATCAGTCGAACGCGGCGGTCGGCGCTGCGACGCAACTCGCCGCCTTTACTTTCCCGCCCGAAGATTCGCACCTCACACACATGCCCGGCCACACCTTCTTCGACGTCGGCATGTACCAGGAAGCCCTCGACGTCGGGCGACGATCGGTCGCGATGGATTATGCTGCGATCGATTGCTGTCATCCCGGATTTTATAGCGCGCCGCGCTACTATCACGGCCATAACGTCGCATTCTTGCTCTATGCACTGGTCCAAACCGGCCACGCGAGCGATGCCGTCGCCGTCGCGCGGCGCGCCGATATTCCATCGCTGATCGCCCGGGCGCTGGTCGCCGCGGGGGAGTGGCAAGCTGTGCCCGACGTTCCCTACGGAAAAAACGCTGATCCGACAATAGCGTTTGCGCGAGCCCTGGCCTTTGCAAAGCTAGGCGAAGTCTCGAAGGCGCAAGCGGCGCTCGTTGAGATGCCGGGGGCACCGGCGGCGTTCCCTTCGAAAGTCGCGATCGAAAACGCAATGCGCCTGACGGTTCAGGCACAGATTTCACTCGACGAGCACAACAACGCGCAAGCATTGCAGCTATTGACGGCGGCTTCGAGCGACGCAACGCACGGCGATTGGCTGTCAGGCGGCGTCGAAATGCCGACCCTCTATTACTATTCGCCGCATATGGCATTGGCCGAACTGGCGATGAAGATGGGCAACGCCAGCGTGGCCAAAGGCGCGCTAGAGGCCGAGCTTGCAGGCAGCCCCCACTCCAGTGCGGCCACGCAAGCGTTGGCGCAACTCGGCGATTTTAAGTAACGGTCGCGATATCTGTAATGGAAAAGCCCGAGGCGAATCCCGCGTGGGCGCGCGCGGTTACGGCGTCAGCACGATCTCGAAGTTGACGTTCACCTCATCGTTTACGGAAACCGTGCCGCCGGCGACACGAATCGGCGTGATCCCGAATGCCGTCTGGCGGATCACGGCCGAGCCCGCGAAGTGCTTTTCATCGATCTTGGCCACTTGTAGCGTGACCGGATGCGTCTGCCCGTGCAGTATCAGCTCGCCCTGGATCGTAGAGCGACTCGCACCCGCGACCTCAGCCTGGTTCGAGGTGAACCGGATTGTCGGATAACGCACGACGTCGAGGACTTCTGGACCGAGCATGTTGGTCTGAACGTCGTTGCGCTTCTGGGGCGACAGCTTCGGATCGAGTACACGCAACTTGGCGGCATCGACCGTGATGTCCACCGTTTGGCTGTCGCCGTCGTAGGAGCCGCTCGAAATCGGCGCGTCGATATCGTGATCCTCGCCGAGAAATCCGAATATCCCGTGCTTGGACACGTGGACCGTCATTTTCGATTGCTCAACGTCGACCGGACGAACGCGGCCGACGGCCGGCGACGCCGCCGCCATCGTCACGCACAAAGCCAGTGTCGCAATTCGGAGCGGGCGCAGCCCGGCAGGGGTTCGCGAGATGCTCACACCAAGTGACGTAACACGACTTTGTGAAGGAAGGATGAAATCGAACGTGCTTCAGATTTTTCTCAGCAATTTGCGCAACGCTCCGACGGGGAGTACGCGCACTGAGCATGAATTCTGAGCACGAAGACGCGGTTACGCCGACGCTGCGAGCCGGCGAGCAACGAATCAAGACGGATTGCTGCATCGCCGGCGGCGGTCCCGCCGGGCTCATGCTCGGATATCTTTTGGCCCGCGCGGGTGTCGAAGTCGTCGTCGTCGAGAAACACGGCGATTTTCACCGCGACTTTCGGGGCGACACGGTGCATCCGTCAACGTTGCAGGTGCTCGATGAACTCGGGCTCCTCGACGAGTTCTTGAGGATCCCGCACGCGAAGTTGCGCCAGTTCCACGGCATGGTCGGACCGCGACTCATGCGCGCCGCCGACTTCCGCCACGTCCCCGGCCGGTGCAAGTTCATCGCAATCATGCCGCAGTGGGATTTCCTGAACTTTCTCGCGGAACATGCTCGCCGGCTTCCGGGGTTTCGGCTCGAAATGAATGCCGAAGCGACCGACCTCGTTCGGTCGGGCACGCGCATTACCGGCATTCGAGTGAAGACGCCGCACGGTATGTTGGCAATCGACGCAGAGCTGGTCGTCGCCGCCGACGGCCGGCATTCGGTGCTGCGCAGATGCTCGGGACTGCCTTCGGTCGAGCTCGGCGCGCCGATCGATGTCCTTTGGATGCGCATCTCGCGCACTCCGAACGACCCGACCGTCCTGCTCGGATACGTTGCCGCCGGATGCATCCTGGTCGCGATCAACTGCGGCACCTACTACCAGTGCGGGTACTTCATCCGCAAAGATAGCTACGATGCGGTTCGCGCGGCCGGCCTGGAGGCGCTGCGCGAAAGGCTGGCCGCGTCGATGCCGGTCCTCGCCGGCCGCGTCGGCGAGCTCCGGAGCTGGGACGACGTCAAACTCCTCGCGGTCAAGGTCGACCGCCTCCGCAACTGGTATCGCCCGGGGCTCCTGTGCATCGGCGATGCGGCCCACGCGATGTCGCCGGTCGGCGGCGTCGGCCTTAATCTTGCGATCCAGGACGCGGTCGCCGCGGCCAACCGTTTGGCGATTCCGCTACGCCGTCGCGCCGTTTCCGCGGGCGACCTGGCGGGCGTACAAGCGCGGCGCGAGCTTCCGACCCGGCTGACGCAAGGCACGCAAGTCATGCTCCAGCGGCGCATCTTCGACCGCGTCCTTTCGGCGGAAAAAGCATTCGCCGACGCGCACTGGCTCGTTCGCGTGCTCGCCGCCATCCCAATCGTGCCGGTGCTGCTGGCGAGAATCTTCGGCGTCGGCTTCCGGCCCGAGCGCGTGTCCCAAGGCTGCTGCGAGTCAGTGGATGGCCAC
>JBARKF010000114.1:0-2693 GCA_049800655.1 Candidatus Cybelea sp. | reverse complement strand
GAACAAAATCGTTCACAACGAGAATGCGTCTTACGGTTTCAGGCGCAACATGCTGGGCCTTCGGCCGGTTGCAATCACGATTTCGCTTACGGCAGCCACCGCAACTGCGTGCCTCTGGCACCTTCAGAGCGGACGAAGAGACGTTAATCCCGCCATCCCAGTCTTGCTAGCGGTCGATTTAATTTCGGCGCTACTGTGGGTAATCGTGGTCCGACGCTCCTTTGTCCTACAAGCTGCCCACGATTACGCGGAGGCTCTCCTCAGGACGTTAGACTCGTAGGCAGTGCGAAAGATTAGCGCCCTCGCACGATACGGGTCAGCAGCACCTGGTTCTTAGGATGGGGGCGTTTCCCCGCGCGAATTCGCTGGAGCGTTCGTCGATCGAGTCCAGACCGTTCTCCGAGCGAGGATAACGGAAACTTTCGAAGCAGTGGAAGAGCAACTGTCAGCCACTCGTCGCGGCCGCGATCGTCATAGATTGTATAAACGTCGCTTTCGGCCGGAACTCCGCCCTCTTCGACCTGTTCCACCTTGTTTGACTCCTTGCCAATGTAGTCAAAGCCGTCAATCGCGATGTGACGCCGATACAGCAATCCCACCGTTTGCTTCCGGCACGGCGTGCCGTCAGCATCGGCGCATTTCGCTTCGGGGTGATATTCATAGCCCCGCAGCACATCGCGGTAGCTACTCACGCGCGCGACGGTGCGCGATCCATGCGAGCCGACCGTGGTAATGCGATAGCGCTTACCATCCCTCGAATACTGGTCGATCCATTGCATCGCTTCCCATTTGCGCGCGTCCGTTTTGTACGGCGAGATTAGATGAAACTCGGCGGCGTTTACGTTGAGCGGGTGACCCAGCTTGCGCACGTGGCAACTCAGGATGAAATTGAACGGCTTGATCTGTTTCGGGTACGGCTTGGCGTCGTTCAGCCGCCTGAGCGCCTTAATAACGGCCGGACTGCTCACCGTCGTCTTGCCCACGGCGACGCGCTTCTCAAAGCGCAGCGGCTTTGCGGGAATGCCCAGTGATCGGCGCACGATCGCCAGCCAGGCCTGCGCGATCCAGCCACGATCGTCGCTTTCCGGATCGGTGGGATTGAGTAGATGGCCGAGCCCGTGTTCAGAGTACCGATCGTCCTCGTTATTGACGCCCCTCCGCAGGAGGACTGGCTCGCCGTCCGCATCGCGCAGAAAGAGCGCGTATCGCTTGGCGGAAATCGCCAGGCACCAAAGCTGCCGTTGCCGACCGGTCTTCAGGTCGTAGTTGTCCTTTTCGATTTTGAGTACAGAGCCGTCGATCGCCGCGCGATCGTAGGGATTGAGCGCTTCAAAGCGCTTGACGATCGCGCGTGTCTGTTTCCACGATAGCGCACGAATCGCGCGCTTGCCACGCTTGCGATCGGTGCCACCCGGGCATTCAATGAGACCGCCGGCCTGTGTTGCGACGATGGCCATGGAGTCGGTATCTTCCATCGCGTACGTGCCGCCTTGATCGGTGATGCAGCGCTCCAGCAGCGCGAGCATCAGGCGGGCCCCGGCGGTAATCAGCGAGGCCAGCGGTGGAAAGCAATACGCCCCGGCGTGTTCGGGGTTCTTCACGTTGCACGTGAACGGATCGGCGTCGATGCCATAGCACGTGACCGGCGTCTTCTTGGTGGCTTCGTTGCGGATCATCTCTGCGAAGATGCCATAGCTCGTCGCATTCGCCAACACTTTGAGGGCTTTATCCAGGCGCTCCCGTTCCAGTTCCGATAACGTCGAACTGTTCGCGAGGCGCTTGCGTTCCTCGATCACCTTGCGGAAGAAATCATCTTTGCGCTGGTCGATCGCCACGGCTCCGCGCAAGGTGATCGACCGTAGCGACCGCAGTTGACCGTTGGCGACAATGCGGAAGGCGTCCACGATTCGCGGAATGCGGCCGGTCAACAGCACCGAGGCGGCGAGATCGGGCAGCGCATACCACAAACCGTCTCCCTCGTTCGTGGCATCGCCGTACAGGTAGTTCACACCCACCTGATAGTCGTTGCTTTCTCGGCTATACGTCGCCCGCGTTGGAAGAATGTCTCCCTCCGGAATGACGCGCGCGAACGCCGTCAAGTTCGTCCACATCGCCGGGTCGAACGCTTTGTCCACGCTGATCGTGCGCAGAAAGTCGGTTGTCTCGGAGACGTCCATCGGGACTGCGGAGACATTTTCCGCGACAACGAACTTCCAGAGACCCATGAGCGCGTTCACCGTGGGATACATCGAGAGAAAGTCGGTGTAGACCACCGGGACGGCGACTTTGCGGATATGCGCGCTGGTTCGGCCGCCGACGAAGGCGGACTGCGCATAGCCGAGATAGCGCTTCGGGAACGCCTGCCGCTCTGCGATCGGCACTATCCCCATTGCGCGCAGGTGCGCTTTGCCGAGACTCGCGGGCGAGTACGCCTGCGTCTCTTGCAGGTTCACATCGAACTTGTCGTACTCGGCCAGCAGCTTGAATGCCAGTTCCGCGGTCGCTTCAACGTCGCGGCGGTTGTAGTCGATATACCCAGGCGTGATGACGCCGTGTTGGTGCATCTTTAGCTTCCCGCGTTCGACACCGAACGCTTTGCAGGCTGAGTCTAACGTGTGGCCGCGATCGGTCAGCACGAACGCCAGCGTCCGCAGATCGAGGAAGTGGCCGCGGAATTTGTACCTCGTCTCCGG
>JBARKF010000113.1:0-3297 GCA_049800655.1 Candidatus Cybelea sp. | reverse complement strand
AGCCCGGACCGCGTCATCGCCGCGGCCACCGGGGCCGCGGCGTGAGCTCGCGCGAGCGCGTGTGGTACTGGCTGCGGATCGCCGCGGCCGTGGCCTTCGTCCTCGTGCTCGTAGCGATCGTCGACGTCGCTTCGCACGGCTCGTTCTTGCAGGCCAGCAACATCGTTCGCGTGCTTCGGCAGATCACGTATAACTGCATACTCGGGGTTGGACAGACGTTCGTCATCATCACTGCGGGCATCGATCTCTCGGTCGGATCGCTGGTCGCGTTGACGGGAGTCGTTGCCGCACTCTTTGCCAACGACATGCACCTTAGCGGCTTTCCGCTCATCGCCGCGACGCTTATCGTTGCGGTGGCGGTCGGCAGCATCGCGGGTTGGGTCAACGCGCTGCCGGTGGTGAAGCTCAATCTGCCGCCCTTTATCACGACGCTGGCGATGCTCGAGATGGCGCTCGGCGCGGCGTTCATCCTTTCACACGGACGCCCGGTTGCGCTGCAAACCAGCGACTTTCAGAACACCGGGATCGGTTCGTTCTTGGGCGGTGTGACGCGAGCACTTCATCTTCCGAGCCTACCGGTGCCGGTGATCTGGATGCTGGTCGTCGTCGTTGCTGCCTCCGTGCTCCTTAACCGCACGCGTTTCGGGCGTTACGTCTTCGCGATCGGCGGCAACGAGGAGGCGGCGCGGCTCGCGGGCATCAACGTCGCGCGCGTGAAGACGGCAGTCTACATGATCAGCGGCGCCTGCGCGGCGATCGTCGGATTCCTCTATATGGCGCTCTTCTCGTCGGGCTCGCCGCAAACCGGAACCGGCGATGAGCTGCTCGAGTCGATCGCCGCAGTCGTCGTCGGCGGCACCAGCTTGGCGGGCGGGCGCGGCAGCATTATCGGGACCTTCTTCGGCGCGCTGCTGATCGGCGTGCTCTACAACGCGATGAACCTGCTCAACGTCGATTCGTATCTGCAGAAGGTGCTGCTCGGTGCCGTCATCCTGCTCGCCGTCGTCCTCGACGAACTTCGTAAGCGCTATTTAGCGCGCAGTTGATCGTTGGCCACTAGGGGGAGGCGGTAAGCAGCGAGCTGGGCTGTGCGATGCCATGAACGATCGTGCGTAACAACGCAGCCCCGCCCGGAGCGTAGACCGTAACCGAACCGTGCGGTCTGTGATACGGATTAGCGGCGTAGAGATCGCCGGAACTATCGAGTGCAAGCGCTGTAGGATGATCGATCCCGTCGGTGATCTTTCGGAGCAACTTGCCGTCCGACGTGTAAGCCGAGACCCAACCCGCAAGCGCGCCGCGCGGACCCCAAGGTGCGTTAGCGACGTAAAGGCGGTTGGCAGAATCCACTGCCAACTGCACCGGCGCATCGATCGCCGTGGTGATCCGGCGCACCGGCACGGAGCCGCCGGCGGCATAGATGCTCACGAAGCCTCGCCGAGAGCTCCGATTCACGACGTAGAGTTGACCGGATGGACCAAACGCGAGTTCGTTCGCGTGATCGACGCCATCGGTAATCGTACGAACGAGTTTGAGATGGCCAGGTGATTGGGTGGGAGCGTATACATTTACGGAACGATCGTTTGCCGCATAGAGCTGACCGGATCCATCGAAGGCCAGCCCGCAAACTCTGCGCGTTCCGCGTTGAATCTGGTTGACCAGCTTCGTACCGCCCGGCGCGAATACGAGGATTCCCCATGTGCACGTAGCGGCGTAGAGGTACTCGGAACGGTCGATCGCCAGCGACACAATTCCATCGATGCCGTTAAACGTGTTCAGCGGCCTAAGGCTCTTCGCGTCGTAGCTCGAGAGCGTGCCCCACGAAATGCCGCCGTTGCCCGCATAGAGGATTCCGCTGGATGGATCGAACGCCAATGCAGCAACGCCGAGAGCTGAGTTCAGCCGGCGTCGCGGCGTCGACTCGCCTAAAGCGAATTCGGAAAGCTTACCGCCGCCCACGTAGAGGAACCGATGGCCGGTTTGCGGACGCAGCTTTTGTGAGAAGTTCGGCGCAGCCGGCGACATCGGCGGCGTTTGCGACTGCACCGAACATGCGGTGCAGCAAAAGAGTGCGATAGCGGCGGTGCACGGAAATTTGATCCGCATCTGCATGGCTCGTCCTCCGCTTGACTTGACGGATACAGCGCCTGGCCGGATTGTAATCCTCGTTGCGAAAAAAGTCGAGAGGCCGCCCAGCTTGGCTGCGGCGGCCTCAACTTCCGAGGTTCCCTAGCCGACGCTATTGCGAACCGTCAGGGCTCGTGGCAACGCCGAAGGCGGATGTAAGGGAGTTGATCGTATCGACGATCTTACCGGCGGGATAGGAGAGGCCGTAGGCGGCTGGTTGGAATGGCGCCGTCACCCATAGCTCCTTGTTCTTATGGTTGAGCGCTACGTCGAAAGCGGCGGGCAATCCGGTGATCTGCTGCGACGGCGTGCTGGTGCCGGGCGGATAGACGTCGACGCCGGGCAAGGCCTGGTCGTCGAGCAGCAGGTCATTGTGGTGATCGATCGTCAGACCGCCGACAGCGCCGACGTGAATGCCGAGGTTCTGCCCGCTCGATGAGCCGGGTTTGAACTCGAGCACTTCACCGCCGGTGCTTTGGTACGCGACGAAGAGATCGTTGGAGGAGTCGAGCGCGAGGCCCTCCGGATACGACCCGGAGCCTAAGGTCACAATCGTCTTCGACGGTGACGTATGCCCTTTCGCGTACTCGAGCACCGTCCCGTCGGTGCCGGAGTTAAAGTTCGCCACGTAGACGGTGCCATCGCGTGCGGTCACGACGTCGATAGGTGAACCGGCGCCGGTGAGCGTCTCCGATGGTGAAGTCTTTCCACGGGGATAGACCGTCACCGTTCCATTACCGAAGTTACAGACGTACAACTTGCCGTGCGGGTCGACGAAGAGGCCGTCGGCGCCGGAGACACCCGCCGTAATCTTACCGATCGGCTGTTGACCCATCCCTTTCTGATTGTAAATCTCGATGGCGCCGGCGACCTGGTCCGCGACGTAGAGCAGATTTTTGGCTTTCTTCGCCTGGGGCAAAAGCCAACCGGCGCCAACCGCGTGTCCGGCCGCCGGCAGTGAAGCGCCATGCGTTACCACGCCGTTGCTGGTTGCGGGCGGAGCGCCGAAGGCGGTACCGGTAGCCGGCGAAGAGCAACCCGACCACGCAAGCGCCGCAGCGCAAAGTAGTGAAAATCCGAGAATAGGACGTTGCATCGAGCGTACTCCTTATAGCAGCGAGCGACTACAATAAACTTAGAACGGAAAATCTGCTTGGGTCAGACCGACAT
>JBARKF010000112.1:0-14082 GCA_049800655.1 Candidatus Cybelea sp. | reverse complement strand
TCGTAGAGCGTGATGTAGAGCGCGGTGCCGAAGCCGGCAAGAAATCCTGCGCCCAAGCTGAGCGGACGGCTCAGGTGGAAGGCTTGCGCAAAGTTCGCATGCGAAAGTCCGGCGAGCGCGACCAGCGCCACCGTGAGTATCGCCGCGACCGCAAGTATTGTCCCGAGCCGCGATACTTCGGCGGTTCGGCGATAGAGCAGCAGGATCGTTACGACACCAATGCCCTGCGCGACGGCATCGTGCATAAGCACGCTCGAGCCGAGCGGCGGATAGAGATAGGCGGCGTAGTTTGCAAAACCGATATAGCCGCTGGCCAGCAGACACGGCGCATAGAGAAGAAACTGCCAATTAAACAGAAACGCAAGGGCTCGTCCGAGACGTTGCGCGCCGAAGGTATCGCGCAGGTAGACGTAGGTGCCGCCGGATCCGGGAAAACGCGAGGAAAGCTCCGCCCAAACGAGCCCATCACAGAGCGCCACGATGGCGCCGGCAATCCAGCCCACGAGCGCAAGCGGTCCGCCGAGCGCAGCGATGACGAGCGGAATCGTCACGAGCGGCCCGATGCCGATCATCGTGATCACGTTGATCGAAATGGCGCCGCGTAAATCTATCGCGCGTTTGAGTCCGGCCATCTAGGCCGACTCCATTCGTCCGACGAAGCGAACCGCCATGCAGGAACGTTCTTCGCTCGCGCGGCTGCTGGGACTGCAAGGCGATCTTCGCGTTGATTTTGTCTCCAGCGATGCGCTCGCGGAGAATCCGCTCGGCGATCCCGCAACGCGGCCGGTTGCAATCTATTTGCCGCCGGGCTACGATGCGCAGGGGTCGCGCCGCTATCCGGCGCTCTACGTGCTCCACGGCTACACCGGCGACGTCAACGCGTTGCTTTCGTCGCGTCCGTGGGAGACCAACGTCGTTCAGTGGGCGGACCGCTTGATTCGCGAACGTCGCATGCTGCCCGCGCTCGTCGTCCTGGTCGATGGGTTCACGCGTTTGGGCGGCTCGCAATACGTCGACTCGATTCACAACGGCCAATATGCGACCTACACCACCCGCGACGTAGTCGCTCACGTTGACGCCGCGTATCGCTCGATCCCCGGCGAGGGCGGCCGCGCGGTGCTGGGCAAATCGTCCGGCGGCTTCGGTGCAATGCATCTCGTGCTCGAGCATCCGGGCACGTTCAGCGCGTTCGCCTCGCACAGCGGCGACTCGTACTTTCGCTACGCACACTTCCCCGCGTTCGCCACGGAGCAGCGGATGCTCGAAGCGTACGATTTCAACATCGCGGCCTACGTTGAAAGCTTCGAGGGCAAACCCAAGCGAAGCGCAGCCGAATATACGACGATGGAGATGCTGGCATACGCAGCGGCGTACTCGCCGCGCAGCGCAACGGCCTTCGATCTCGATTTGCCCTTCGATCGAGCCAGCGGTGCGTTGCGGGACGACGTCTTCGGACGCTGGCTGGCCTTCGATCCAGCCGAGCGGGTGGCCGGCCGCCGCGCGGAGCTCGAGCGCCTTCGGCTCCGCTACCTCGACTGCGGCCGGCGGGACGAATACAACCTCGATATCGGGGCTCGGGTCGTCAGCGAGCGTATCCGCGATCTCGGCCTGGCGGTGCGTCACGAGGAATTCGACGACGACCATCGCAACGTCAATTACCGGTACGCCATCTCACTTCCGGCCCTGGCCGCCGCTCTGGATCGAGAATGATAAAACGTTCGGTTATCTTTTTAGCTTTGCTCTTTGCGCTGGGCAGCATTGGAGCGCGCGCACAAGTCGTGGAGCCGACCCCGTCGCCCGATCCGATGACCTACACCGACCCGGGCATGAGCTTTACGGCGCCGCCCGGTGCGCTGCTGATGGCTCGTCAAGACATTCCGCTGAGCGCACTCGGACAGGACCTGACGGTCGTGGCCGCGTGGGTGGTCGATGCCGGAAAAGAAGATGCGCGTACCATTACACTCGCGATGGAGTCCTACGACGGCGCGCCCAACCAATGGGAAGCGCAGTTTGAGAGCCAAACGCATGGCTCGCAAGATGGCACGCTGATTAAAAACAAGACGCCAATGGCGTTGCTCAACGGAATGCCGGCCTACTTCGTTGAGGTCGCCTACGGCAGCGGGTTCGACGCGCGCAAGGAGTATGCGATCGTCTGGGCCGACGGTCAACGCGGCATCGTCTTATCGGAAACCAGTCGGATGGGCGATGCGAGCGACGACGAAGCGCGCCGCCTCCTCAAGCAGGTGACGGCAGTGCGCTATCCTTCGTATCAGCCGTAGCGTCGAGCGTCAGCCGAAGATCCTCGAGCAAGTCGGCGAGGTCTTCGATCCCAACCGAGAGCCGGAGCAGCCCGTCGCCGATGCCGCGCCGTTCCCGCTCCGCGACGGGAATCGATCCGTGCGTCATGCGCGCCGGATGACAAATCAGTGATTCTACCCCGCCGAGACTCTCGGCCAGGCTGATATATTTCAGGCGCCCCGCGAAGTCAAGTGCCCGCTGCGGACCGCCCTCGAGCTCGAACGAAACCATGCCGCCGAAGCCGCTCATCTGGCGTTTGGCGAGTTCGTGCTGCGGATGCGATGGTAACCCGGGGTAGTAGACGCGGGCGACGTCGCCGCGGGATTCGAGGTACTCCGCCACGGCCTGCGCGTTGCGCGCGTGCTCGCGCATCCGCAACGCCAACGTCTTGGCGCCGCGCATCGTCAACCAGGCATCGTTCGGCCCCGCGACGCCGCCGACGGCGTTCTGGAGAAACCGGATCCGTTCGTGCAGCGACGCATCGTCGGTAATCGCGACGCCGCCGACGACGTCGCTATGGCCTCCGATATACTTGGTCGTCGAGTGCACGACGATCTGTGCGCCGAGTGAGAGCGGCTGTTGGAAATACGGCGTAGCGAAGGTGTTGTCGACCGCGACGAACTGCTCGCCGCGTCGCAGCGAAGCGATTGCGGCAATATCCACAATCTTCAGCAGCGGATTGGTCGGCGTCTCGACCCAAAAAAGCTTCGTCGCAGGCCGGATCGCGGCACGCACGGCGTTGAGATCGCACATGTCCACATACGTGAACGCCAATCCAAAGCGCTCCAGCACACGTGAGAAGAGCCGGTAGGTGCCGCCGTAGAGATCGTCGCTGACGACGACGTGGTCGCCCGCCGAAAGCAGCCCCAGCACGGCGGCGCTTGCGGCCATCCCGCTGGCAAACGCGCTGCCGTAGCGGGCTCCCTCAAGCGAGGCGAGCTGCCGTTCCAGCGCGAGGCGCGTCGGATTGATCGTACGGCTGTAGTCGAATCCCTTGTGCTCGCCGACCCGCGTCTGCGTATACGTGGACGTTTGATACACCGGGACGATCGTCGCGCCGGTCGCCGGGTCGGGCTCCTGCCCGACGTGGATCGCCTTCGTCGAAAACCTCATTACGTTACTGGTGAACGACGTCGGAGCTGGTCGAGAGGAAGCTGATGATGTCTTGACGCGTGAGCACGCCGATCGGCTCGCCGTCGTCGGTCACAACGATCGCCGGATTTGCCAGCGTCATCAGCTTGTACGCGCGCTCGATCTCTTCAAACTGCTCGAGCGCCGGAAACGGCCGCCCCATTACCTCGCTGACCGGCTGATGGAGGATGTCCGCGTGGTCGAAGACGCTCTGCATCACGCCGACGTCGTTCACGCTGCCGGCCTGCTCGTGCCCCTTCATCACGGGAATTTGCGAAATTTCGTACTTGCGCAGCAAATCGAGCGCGGTCTTCACGGTATCGTCATCCTGCACCGTGATCAGCGGCGGAAGCGGCGTCTTGCTGCGCAGCACGTCGCCAACTGTCGCGCGGCGTTTTGCGTCGGCGAGGAATCCGTTTGCGATCATCCAGTCGTCGTTGAAGATCTTCGACATGTAGCCACGACCCGAATCCGGAAGGATGACGACGACGATCGCGTCCGGCGGAAGGGTTTTCGCCAGCTTCACGGCGGCGACGGCCGCCGTTCCCGAGGATCCGCCCACGAGCAGACCCTCCTCGCGGGCGATGCGCCGCGCCATCAAAAACGAATCGCGATCGGAAACGCGTACCATCTCGTCGATCACGCGCAAGTCGACGGTTTCGGGGAGGTAGCTCATGCCGATGCCCTCAACGGCGTACGAGCGGGGAATGTCTCCCGAGTAGATCGACCCTTCCGGATCGGCACCGATGACGTGGACGGCGGGATTCTTTTCTTTGAGATAGCGCGCCGTGCCGGAGATCGTTCCGCCCGTGCCGATCCCGGCGACAAAGTGCGTGATCGTGCCGGCCGTCTGCTCCCAGATCTCGGGACCGGTCGTATGGTAGTGCGCTTCGGGATTGAAGTGATTGTGAAACTGATTGGGCTGGAAGGCACCCGGAATCTCCGATGCGAGCCGGTTGGCGACGCCGTAATACGATTCGGGCGAATCCGGCGGAACGTTGGTCGGCGTGATGACGACGTCGGCGCCGTAGGCGCGCAACAGGTCGATCTTCTCGCGCGACATCTTGTCGGGCATGACCAAGATGCAGCGGTAGCCGCGGATCGCCGCCGCCATGGCGAGGCCGGTCCCGGTGTTCCCGCTGGTAGGCTCCACGATCGTCCCGCCCGGCTTGAGCAGTCCTTGGCGCTCCGCCGCATCGAGCATCGTAACGGCGGGACGATCCTTGACGCTTCCCCCCGGGTTGACGTACTCGACTTTGCCAAGGACCAGACAGCGCGCGTCGTCGACGACCTTGTTGAGCTTGACGAGGGGCGTTCGGCCGATTGCCTCGAGCGCGTTTGCGTAGTAGGAGAGCCCGAGCGTTCGGGGCGACGGGACGGGGCTGGCCATAGGAGCCGCGCCTTCAGCATGGCGAAGAAGTTCACCTATGAAGCCGTGCGTCGGCAGGCTCTTTGGAGCGATGGCGTTGATGTTGTTGGGCGTTGTGGGATGCAACACCGATCAGCTGCCGCCCGCGGCGGGTTACGCCAGCGTCAACGGTGTCGTCGTTGACTCCGCGACCAACGCGCCAATCGCCGGCGCGACCGTTATCATCGACACCGTTTTAACTGCGAGTACGGACGCTTCGGGTAAGTTCACTTTCGACAAGGTTCCCAGCGGCATCGCCGATTACGCCGTGCAAGCCAAGGGTTATCAAGCGTTGGCGGCCAGCACGAACATCGAGCCCGGCAAGCCGTTTCAGCTGAACCTGACGCTCTCCCAAAAGCCTCCGCAGTAACGTCTTAGGTAACGGCGGTCGAGCGGCGATAAGCGCTTGCGGGTTTGACGAGCGTGGCTCGCTCGGCGACCATACGGTCGACGACGCCTAGCACAACGGCAGCGAGTTTTTCGGGGTCGTGGCGAACCATTTCGGTTTCGCCGATAACGGCCGCCGAAACCGGCTCCAGCCCGAGTGCGGCGATGCGCTCAACGTCGGGTTTGACCGGCACCTGACCTTCCTGCGCGTACGCCCCCAGCAGTCGCGACGGCGGTTCGTCGTTTACGATGACGTAATCGCAAACGCGCTCGCCGGCGTTGGCGAGTAAGGCCTCGACGTGGTCGGCCGCCGTCATGCGATCGGTCTCGCCGGGCTGCGTCATCACGTTGCAGACATACATTTTAACAGCGTTCGCATTTGCGACCTCGCGCGCGATACGGCTCACCAAGAAGTTCGGCGCGATCGAGGTGAAGAGTGAACCGGGGCCGAGCACGATTGCATCGGCGTCGCGAATTGCAGCGATGACTTCCTCGAGCGGTGCCGCGCCGGCAGGTGGATCGAAGAAGACGCGCTTGATCGGCCGCTGCGCGCGCGAAATGTTCGATTCGCCTTCGACGATCGTGCCGTCGTCCAACTCGGCACAGAGGCGCACGGTTCCAAGCGTGGCGGGCAAGACGCGGCCGACGACGTTGAGCACGCGACTCGATTCCTTGATTGCCTGGTCGAAGTTTCCCGTAATCCCGCTCATCGCTGCCAAGAAGAGGTTGCCGAAAGAATGACCGCTCAGGCCTTCGCCTTCGGTGAAGCGATAGCGAAAGAGATCGGTCACTAAGGCTTCGTCGTCGGCGAGCGCAACGAGACAGTTGCGGACGTCCCCCGGCGGAAGCACGCCGAGTTCTTTTTGCAGACGACCCGACGAACCGCCGTCGTCGCTGACCGTCACCACCGCCGTGAGATTGCTCGTTTGCCGTTTCAGCCCGCGCAGCAGCGTCGAAAGTCCGGTCCCGCCGCCGATCGCAACGATCTTGTAGCCTTGCTGGCGGCGCCGCCCGGCCAGCGCGTCGCGGAATCCCTTAGGATTGCGGTCGCGGGCCACGCGAACTACGGAACGCAGCCACATCAGGACGCCGGTCGCGATCAGCGCTACGCCAAAAAAGCCGAGGACCCAGGTGAGGTACGCCGGTGGAAAATAATCGTCGACGATATCGTCGAGAATCTCGTTGATGTGGATGCCCGTTCCCTCGGCGATAAACCAACGGGTTGCGGCGTCAAGCAGGAGAACGACGCCGAAGATCGCCAGCAGAACCCAGCGTTTGACGCCGACGCCCGGCATCAGCCACTGGAGCGATCGCGCAAAACGGTCGCGCATTAGGGCGTTCTCACGAGATCCCTTGCCTCAAAATCGACGTCGAGCCGGGGATCTGCGGCGTAGTGCTGCATGAGCCGGCGCGCGACGTAGACCGAGCGGTGCCGTCCGCCCGTGCATCCGATCCCAACCGTGAGCTGGGATTTGCCTTCGGTGAGGTAACGGGGGAGCAGGTAGTCGAGCAGGTCGGTAACCTTCGCAAGGAACGCCTCGAGCGAAGGGTCATCTTCGATAAATGCGCCGACGGCCGCGTCCTCACCCGTCTGTGCGGCAAGCGGCTCCTCGTAGTTTGGATTCCGCAAGAAACGCACGTCGAAGAGCAGATCGAGGTCGGCCGGCAGCCCGTATTTGAAGCCGAACGGGACGAAGGTCACCTTCAATCGCACCGGCCGATTCAAGAACGCGACGGCGATGCGCTCCTTGAGCGCACCCGGCGTGAGGTTGCTCGTGTCAATGATCAAGTCTGCCCGCTCCCGCAGGGGGGCTAACGCCCGGCGATTGGCCTCGATGGCTTCGCGAATCGAGACGCCGAGCGCGAAGGGATGCCGCCGCCGCGTTTCGCTGAAGCGTCGTACCAGCAGGTCGTTGGAAGCATCTAAAAAGAGCAGGCGCGCGTCGTGCGAACGCACGACGTCGTCGATCGCGGCGCCGGGATCCCCGAGTTCTCCACCGCTGCGAAGATCGAGCGCGATCGCGACGTCGCGGACGCCCGACCGCTCGAGTGCCGAGATCGCGCCGTTGAGAACGGCGGGAGGCAGGTGTTCGATACAGTAGAAGCCCAAATCTTCGAACGACTTAATCGCCTGACTCATACCCGCGCCGGAGAGACCCGTAACGAAGACGATCCGCAGCGACGACATATGAAACTCTTTTCGCCCGAACGCGCCAACGCCCTCATTTCGAAGCTGGAGCCGCTGCTGCAGGAGCTCCTCGATAAACGCCGCGCGCTCGCCATCAAGCTGCTCGAGTCCGATCCCGCGCTGCACCACGTCGAACCGCGCCGTCCACGCCTCGCCGCAGCGCGCTCGGCGCTCCCCGCACCGCGCTTCGCCGAGCTCAAGCACGAGATAGGACGACTGATCTACCGGATCGAGTCGTTTGGTTGCGTCGTTAAGGATATTGACCTAGGGCTCGTCGACTTTCCATCGATGATGGACGACGAGCCGATCTATCTCTGTTGGAAACTCGGAGAGGCCCGCGTGGAGCACTGGCACGGAATCGAAGAGGGTTTCAGCTCCCGCCGGCAGCTCTAACTCGCGGCGTACCCGTGCTCGACGGCGATGAAGTCTTCGGCGAGTCCCTGCAGACGTACGTCGCCAAAATCCGCCGTGTAGGCGCCGCTATCGGCGGCAGTGATCTGGCCGACGTCGGGAACGTTGGCAAGTTGCGGAATTCGCGCACGGATCTCGTCCGGAATTCGCACGTGGGCGCCGATCGAAAGGGCACCCTGGTCGAAGAGCGCGTTGAGACTATCGAGTAGCATCGGCAGCGGAATCCCGTAATCGACGCTGATTGCGCCGATCGTGTGCGATTCGCTGATCGCGCAGTTCGAGCAACCGCCGAGATGGAAGCGCGCAAACACGCGGCGTGCGCCCGCATGCAGCTTAAAGGCTTCGTCAACGGTCATTTCGGGGGAAAAGTGTGATTGGTTCATCGGTTGGTTTCCTTCGCTAGAACGCGTGCCACGCCCCACTAGTTGCACGCCGCAGATTGTCACCCTGAGCCCTTCGTCCGACTACGCGCCGCCGGCGCTCCGCTCAGGATGACAAGCTACGCTCGCTCAGGGTAAACTTCTGAGCGCAGCCATTGTCACCCTGAGCCCTTCGACTCCACTTCGACAAGCTCAGCGTCGCTCAGGGTAAACTTCGGCGCGTAGCGCCGTAGTCGAAGGGCGCAGAGCGGAGTACGCCTGTAAGCCGGATTCTGTCCCCACAAGTGGGTGGTGACCATCTCTCTGGGGCGCACGTTACCGAACGCCTCGGTGCGACTTAGCTCGTCAGACGGGCCATCCGTCCACCGATTCGGCCAGGCCTTCGCCTGAGCTACCGGCGGATATTCGAGCGGTCTTGCTTCGGGTGGGGTTTACCCGAGGCTGCGTCACCGCAGCGCTCCGTGAGCTCTTACCTCACGATTTCACCCTTGCGGGACCGATTGCGCGGCCTCCGCGGTATGTTTCTGTGGCACTTTCCTTCGAGTTGCCCCGACAGGACGTTATCCTGCACCCTGCCCATATGAAGCCCGGACTTTCCTCCCCCTCAACTGTCGAAGGGGCGGTCACCCGGCGTACTCCGCGCCGTTAGTATACCATCGCGCAATCATCTCGGTTGCGTCGACCAGTCGCGGACCCGGCCGGCTGAGGTAGGCGTTTCCATCCATCGCCAAAACGCGACCGGCGCGCCGCGCCGCCAGCGTTGACCATTCGGGGAAACGATCCAGCTCGGCGACCGCGCGTTGAGTGCGATAGAGATCGAAACCGCACGGTGAAACGATAACGGCTTCCGGATCGGCAGCGGCGATCTCGCTCCACGTCAGTCGCCGCGAGTTCTCGTGCGGATGTGCTAACACCGGAATGCCTCCGGCGAGCTCGATCAGATCAGGAATCCAGTGACCGGCACTCATGGGTGGATCGGTCCACTCCAACACGAGCGTTCGCGTCGAGCCGTCTCCAGGCAACGCAGCAATCCTCGTCTCAAGGCTTGCAACCAACGCTTGCGCCGCATCCGTGCGACCCGTGAGCTCACCGAGCGTTGCGATCGTGCCGAGCACCTCCTTCAGCGACGTCGGCTCCAGTGAAACGATCCGCGGATCCGAGCGCAGCTGGCGCACTGCAGCATCGACGATATCGTACGAGACGGCACAGACCGCACAGAGCTCTTGCGTCACGATAAGATCCGGTGCGAGTCGCTCGAGCAGCGCGCTATTCAGATGGTAGAGGCTCGATCCCGCATGGACGCTTTCGCGCACGTGGCGGTCGATCTCGGCCGGCCTCTCGAGGTCGGGGCCTGCGGCCGCTGTTAGCTTCCGAAGCGAAAGTGCTTCCGACGGATAGTCGCATTCGTGCGTAACGCCAACGACCTCCGAACCCGCGCCGATCGTAAAGAGAATCTCCGTGGCACTCGGCAGCAGACTAACGATTCGCACGTGGCGAGCGTTCTACGCGCAGCCCGCATTGTCACTCCGCGCCGCGTGCCGCGCTACTTCATCGAGCTCGGGTCGTACGCGATACCCTGCACTTCGTAGCTCGCTCGCAGGCCCTTATCGAAGCTGTATAAGTATTTGACGGCCGTTGGCGAGTACGAGTATATGTCCACCTGCCCGTAAGCGATGTCCGCAACGGCGAGGCGATCGCCTTTGGCATTAAGATGGCCGTAAACCGACTCGCCGTTCATCGGGAAGGGCCCTCCGACGAGCGTGCATACCGGGTTGCAACCTAGATAAACCCAGATCTGCCCGATCCCGTTCGCCGTCTCGTCAATGGAGACGAGGTTTCCGGATTGGTCGATGTCGAGACCGCCGAACGAAGTATTCGCAAACCCGGTCGCCACGCTGCCTGAACCGCTGCACTTGGCGAAATAGACCAGCACCGGAAGCGATCCGAAGCTCTCCGAGTCGGCCCAACAGTTCCCGTGTTTGTCCAGCGCGACACCGACGACGCCGGCGATGCTGGAATTTGTTAAGTTCGACGTACAGCCCTTGGCAAGCGTGCAGACGCTGATGCTGCCCGGCTGCGCGTCGTATGGATTATCGCGAAAGTTTCCGACCGCGATGGTACCGGTCGCGGCGTCGCTGCTGGCCGCGTCACCCGCATATCCGTAGGTGTCGTCGATGCTCTGCAGCTCAGGAGGGCACATGCCGGAGGTCGTCCCGACGACGACCGCTCCGGTCCCTTGCGGAGTAATCAGCGCCCCTTTTCCGTCGACGGCGATATCGTTGACCTCCGACTGCGTCCAAGGAACGGTGCAGATCGGCTTGCGGTTCTTTCGATTCTTTGCCGAATACCCTAACGTGTTGGCGCCCGAAAATTCGCTAACGTAAAGCCCGCTCGCTGCGGAGGCAGGCGCCGGCACGCCGTGGAGTCTGCCATCGCGCACGACCAGTTTGGGAAGCCCGATCGGCTCGCTTGGCGACGCCGCGGCGAGACCCGACGATGCGGCGGGGGGCGATACGACGCCGCCGGAGCAGCCGGCTAGAACTGCGAGCGCCGCCATCCCGCATAATCCATTGCAGCAGAAGCGCATGAAACCTTGGTCTCCTTTGCAGAGAGTCGTGATAGCGTAAGCAGTTAGGGTTTAGCGAGAAGCAGCCCGGTCACGTCCACGACGCCCTTCGTCAGGGTTGCATATGGGCTGTAGTCGCCGGACTTATATGCGTAGATTGCGGTGTTGGGCAGCGCCGAGTTCGAAACCGCGACGATTCCGCCCGCAGCGCTTATCGCGTAGGGATTCGTGTAGCCCGACGTGATCGTTTCGCTCGGCGACGTCGCCCCGGGCGCGTAAACCGTGATGCCTCCCCCGTTGGCGTTTGTGACCCAAAGATTGCCGCTGGCATCGAAGCAGACGCCGATCGGCTCGCTGAGTCCCTGCAGATTCAGCGACTTCACCGTCGAGCTGCCCTTGGTGAGCTCGAAGACCTTGGCCGCGATGAAGTCGGCAATGTACAGGTTCTGCTTTTTGTCCAGCGCGAGCCCGAACGGGTTGGTCATCCCGCCTCCGGTGATAGTCTTTGTCGGGCTAGTGGAACCGTGCGCGTACTCTTGGATCATGCCGACGTTGCTGACATAGAGCGTACCGCTCTTATCGATCGCGAGGCCGAGCGGGCTATCGAGGCCGTCCGTGATGGTAACGCTATGCGTGGTCTGGCCCTTCGGATACTCGGTGATGGCGCTCTCCGGGTTGTCGGCGACGTAGAGCGTGCCGGAAGAATCCAGCGCCAAGCCATAGGGCGTTGCGATTGCGTCGGTGATCTCCGCGATCGGCTCCCGATTCCTTTTTAGGCTCTTCGCAAGATAAATTCCAATGTGCCCGGTGCCGACGTTCTCGCTGACGAAGAGCAACTGCTGGTTTGTTGGGTACGTCGTCGGGAGCTGCCGCCGCGAGTCGCCCGCCGCCTCCCCAACCGGCACTGGGGCGGCTGGGTACGGCGCAGCGGCGCTAGCGCATCCTGCGGCAAGCAGTGTGGCGGCGAGTGTTGCATAGCCAATGCCGCGGCCGCTTGCATCGGCCGAGCGTTTGATCATCGTCCGTTCGTGCATGCCTCATTATCGGGTGGGCTGGTCTCCTGGCTATAGGTAATTGCCCACACAATCTCCAAAGCGATGCGATGGCCGATGCGCCGCGCGAAGTCCCCTACTGCGTCGGCCGCGAGCCCGAGCTCGAACTCATGCGCGAACTGCTCCATGGCGCGGCACTCGGCGACGGTTCCGCTTCGCTCTGGATAGGGGAATCGGGGATTGGGAAGAGCCGCTTCCTTTACGAGTGCGCGGCGATCAAGAGCTCGGCAACGTGCATACAGGCGCGGTGCGGTCATGGCTCGGCGTACGATTTCGACGCGCGCGGTCTCGCCGCACGCCTGCGCCGGCGTCCAATCGCACTGCTGCTCGACGACGTAGACTTCGCGACCAAGCCGCAACGCGCGTTCGTCGAAGAGGTGACCGCGCTCGCACACCATCGTCCGTTGGCGGTCATCGCGTGTGCTCGCGATGGCGACGGCGTTCGTTCGAGCGCCGTCGTGCGGCGATTAGCGCCGCTCGAAGACGAGGCTGTGGAGCTCCTCGTTCGCGGACTTGCAGGCTCGCGTACGCTCGCACCCGATCAAGTGCGCGACGTTCTCAAGACTTCGCAAGGAAGCCCGCGTCTGGCCATCGAGCTGGTGGATGGGGTGCTGCGCTCGCAGCAGGGCCACGATTTCGTTCCTCCCAGCGCGCGAGCGGCGGTCGCGCAGTTGCGTGCGGAGCTCTCGCGAGAGGAGTTCGAGATCTTGCGGGCGTGCAGCGTGATCGGCGACGCCTTCTTCGACGAATGGCTGCCGGAGGTGACCGGGTCTGGCCGTACCGCTGTCGCCGATGCGCTGCAGCACGCGTGCGACGTCGGCGTCCTCGAGGCCGCGCCGTGGTCGCCGAATTGGCTGGCGTTTCGCCGGGTCGCGATCCGCAAGGCGCTGTGTGCATCGATCGTCGCGTTACGGCGCCGGATTCTTCACGAGCGCGTTGTCGAACGGTTGACGAACGCTGCGAGTAATGATCCGCACGTGGACGTATTGCTGGCGCATCACGCCGAGGTCGTCGGCGCGCGGGAATGTGCCGCCGGCGCTTTCACTCGAGCCGCCGACCGAGCGCGCGGCGCGGCGGCATTCTCTGAGGCGGTCGAGTTCTACACGCGGGCAGCGGCTCACTCGCCGGTTGGTACGGCGCGATGGATTGAGCTCCAAGACCTGACGATGCGATGCCTCAACAACACCGGCGACTGGAGGCGAATGTACTCGGTGGCAGGCTCCGTGGTCGAGGCGGTCGATCGAACCCGCGACGCCGCTGCAATCGAAAACGCCTTGGAGAACCTACTTTTCGCACAGCTTAACGACGGTGCTCAAGCGGACGCTGAAAAAACGGCCGAACGGATCTCATCCCTGGGCCGGCCCCGCAGCGAGACGCGCGGCCGGATCGCGAAGCTGATCATCGCCTACAACCTCTGCTATTCGGCGCGTCTCGCCGAGGCCGAGCGGCTGATCTCCACCGTCGAAGAACGCCATCTTGGCGACGACGAGCTGCAGCTACGCTACTTCATCGCCCGCGCCGAGGTCAGCGCGCTGTCGACGCCGATCGAGCGAACGCTGGAGCTCGTGGAAAGGGGCGCGGAGGCCGCCCGGCGACTGGCGATTCGCGGGACGGTGCACTGTTATGCGGCCGGCGCGGAGATTGCATGCCGTTACGGCGACTTGACCAGCGCGCGCAACTGCGCGAAGAGCGCCGAGGGCGTTGCCGTCAAAAGCGTCGGCACAGCCAACGATGTCTGGCGGCGCGTTCTCGACACCCGGATTCGCATCGCGCTGCTTGCCGGAAACCTTCCGGAAGCTCGCGAGCTGGTTCGGCGAAACATCGGATGGCGGGAATCGGGGCGGCACCACGAGGCATTCGACGCGGGTTTCGCGGTGACGATTGGAATGCGTATGGGCGACCGGGCGCTGGTGGATGCGTTTTTCGATCCGCAGCTGCTTTACGATTCGGCCGCCGTTGGCGATGCGGAGTCGTGCGGCACGTTGCTGACGGGCTTTGCAGAAGTGATGCAAGTGCGCGGCATGACGAAGGATCTGCGGAGCGTGCTCGAGCGCTGTCTCGGCGATCGGCTGATAGACCCGTACACGGTGATCCAGCTTTGCGCAGCACGCATCATGCCGCTCGACGACGCTGCGATGGCGGTCGAGCAGACTGAAGCGTATCTAACCTCGGCTGTGGCGCCGGCCGCTGCGGCGCACGTTGCGATGTGCAGGGCGACGCTGCTGCGCCGGCGCGGGGTCCAGAACGCATCGGTGCAAGAG
>JBARKF010000111.1:0-2323 GCA_049800655.1 Candidatus Cybelea sp. | reverse complement strand
TCGCCTTCGTCGGTCAGCGGCGCTTTTAATGCCTCGACCACGCCCAGCCGGTGATGCGCCAACCCGCTGCGAGCCGGCGCAATGCGACGGTGAAGATCGAATCGCGCTCCGCCTTGGGCGTCCCGTGTTCTTTGTACGTATAGGTCGCGGGGACCACGACATACGCTCGGTCCGCCCTGACGTCGAGGTGCCACGGCTTGCCCAGCGTGACGATTCCGTCGGTAATGCCGTCTTTGCTGTTCTCTACGGCATACGCCGTTGCCCAATCTTCGCAGGCATTCGGTCCCTGCCACTCGTGCGGCGGGAACTCGTCAATGATCGACGCTTGCGTGGCACAGGTTGCGAGGGCGGCCTTCGCGTCGTTCCGATTCAGAGCGTCGATGAAGCGGCTGACGGTCGCCATCACGTCGCTCTCTTGCGACGCGGCGAGCGGTGCGGTAGAGAATGCGACGAGCAGCGCGAGCGATGATGCGAGAAGGCGCATAGCGAGAATCTCCTTGCGAGGACGAGCTTTCGAGTGGGCGCCCGACCGGCCCTGTGCAGCGACATCAACGCCTACTAGAAAACCGCTCTGCCGCCCAGCCGGCAACGTCGTTCATAGCGGCAGCTAAGACCGAACCGTGCGTTGCCCCGAAATAGGTTTTGAACGTGACCGGGGTGCCGTTGCGGTGCAGGCTATCGCGCAAGGCGACCGTGCTCTGAGAGGCGATGAGCGCGTCGGCGAGACCCTGCACCAGCAGCGTCGGCACCGTGATCGCGAAAAACTCGGGATCGTTCGCAACGAGATCGTCGTAGAACGCTTGGAGCACATCTTCTCCCTGCTGCCGGAAAATCGAGCGCGGGACGATTCGATTCCATTGCGAAGCGTGCATGATTTCGGGGATGCAGCGCTCTTGTAGTTCGGGCAAGAGCGGCAGCGCCTCGGCGTCGAGCAGTTTCGAGGGAACGATCCGCGCGTCGACCGTCGAGAATCCCTCGATCATCAGTCCTAGAATCGCGAGGCCGGCATTCGGTGTGGCGTTCGCAAGCTCGCCTCGTAATAGGCCCTGCGGGTAGGAGAGCGGCGCATAGGCGACGGCACCGACGAGTCGTAGATCCGGCGCAAGCTGTTGGGCGAGCGCTGCAGTTGCCAGCGCGGCGGCGCCGCCTTCGGAGTGACCCATTGCGATCCACTCGCGTCCGATCTGCGCATCGATGGTGCGTGACGCGACGACGATAGCAGTAACGTCGCGCGCTGAGGAGGTCGCGACGAGATAGGGATGTAAGCCGGGCGTTCCGTTCCCTTCGTAGTCGGTCTGCGCTACGGCGTAGCCGCGCCGTACGAAGCCATCGAGCATTTGCTGTTCGCCGTTGGGCTGCTGCGATCGCGACGGCGCGCACTGCGGTGCGTTGCCAACCGTCCCGTGAGCCCAGCTAATCAGCGGCCATCCCTGCGGCGGCGCGGCCCCGCTCGGAATCGCCAGGGTACCCGAGACGGCGACGTACCGGCCCTTCGGCGAGATCACTTCGTATAAAATAAGGTAGTTCGCCGAGGCCGACGGCAGCGCCGATCCACCGGTAAATCGGCGAGCCCAGACGACCGTACCATCCGTGCCGACGGGCAGTGGATTCGGCGGCGCGTAAAATGCGTCGCCCGATGGTCCGGTTGCGATTGCCGCTACGCTGCCGCTCGCGGCGGCTGCCGAGAGAAGCAGCGTTTGCAGCACGATCATCTTCCCTACGCGTCCTCGGTTAAGAACGAACGCGACATCGCCGGCGTGACGATGGTTTTGCTGCTAAGGAAACGCTCCGCCGCTACGCACAGCGATCCGGCCCGCCATTGCCATAATCGTCAACATCGGGTTCACGCCGCTCGATTGCGGGAAAACCGCCGCATCGGCAACGAGCAAGTTTTCGTATCCCCACACGCGCCCGTCGGGATCCACCACCGAACGATCTCGATGCGTGCCCATCGAGGCGGTTCCCATTTGATGCGCCGAGAAGACGATCTGGCGGTTCGGCGCGATCCCGATGCGCTGCAGACGTAGCGCGAAGGCTTCACGATGGCTTGCACTCCACGCCGCGCGTTCGACCTCGATCGGTTTGGCGTGCAGGGTCGTCACGCGGACGGCGCCGGCCGCAAATGCGAGATCGAAGAGCCCCACCAGTCCGGCGAGCATGTTCTTGCCGTCATGCGCCGAGACGCGGTAGCGGATATACGCTTCGTCGTCGAGATCGATCGAGCCGGGGTCGCGGTCGCGCGTTATTGCAATCAACGTCGCGACGTTCGGAAGGCGCTCCATGAGACGCGCGTGTTTCGCGCGATTCTGCCACGGCAACGCGA
>JBARKF010000110.1:0-22145 GCA_049800655.1 Candidatus Cybelea sp. | reverse complement strand
ATCTGCAAGACCCGTGTTTCGGTCAGAGCGCCGGCGTCATTTACCCCGAAAGCGTAATCGTTGTAGGCGATGCCGGCGCGACGAGCGCGCGCGCGCATCAGCGCAAGCCATGGTTCTATCGTGCGCGTTCCACCGAAAGGCTCGCGCGGAATTCGCAGGGCCCGCAAACCGTATTCGCGGCCGATCTCCAAGATCAAGCGAAAGACCGTCGGGTGCACGTGCATGTGCGATTGGGCGTCGACATGGTCGAGCGTCAACCCGGTTTGCTTAAAGCGCTCGAACTGCGCCCGGATTTCGGCCGCGAGCTGAGCGCGCACGCCCGGCCGGAAGAAGAATCGGAAACCAGCTCGGACTAAATCGGTAAGAAACTCGCCGCGCTCGTCGACCAAATCCGGAACGCGATCGGCGGCAAGCACGGGCCGTCCGTTGACGAGCACGACGTGCAGACCGACCGCCAGCGTCGTGAGCCGTCGCGCGCGCTCGATCGCCTCTGCAGCCGCCGATGCGCCGACCATAAGACTGGCCGATCGCAGAACTCCCTCGCGGTTCGCCCGCTCTACCGCCTCATTGACTTCCGGCGCCATACCGAAATCGTCCGCATTGACGATAATGCGCTTCACCTAGGAGCGTCAACCACTGCGTTAGATACTTTCGCAGCCGAGAGCGCGGCCAGCGCCGATTTCGTCCTCGCGCTGCTTAACCGTCACTAGGTTACGCGCGACCGCAGCCGGCAGGCGAACCGTGAGTACGTTTCCGTGTTTAGCAATCTTGACACGCATCTGAGTCACCGGCTCGTCAAGGATTCATTGATAAGCGCGGAGCGTCATCGAATCAGCGTCGCGTTTTCAGCATCCCGCCGGCGAGCTCGTCCACGAGCCAGACCAGACGGCCCGAGCTCGGGTGAACGATCTGCGCGGGATATTTGATGACGTCGACGGGTCCCTCGAAGACCGCCTCGAGCGCGTCTGCCTTGTCGGCCCCTTCCACCGCGAAAGCAACGGTGCGCGAAAGATTGATGACCTTCGGCGTTACGGTAACGCGCCACATCATCTGCGGCTCCGAATAGACGGCGCGCACGAGCGCCTGGTCGTCGATCGTCGGCGCTGCTCCCGGAAAGAGCGAGGCCGTGTGGCCGTCCGCGCCGAGTCCGAGCAGCATCAAATCGAACACGGGCGCGTTGCCGAGATCCGCTCGAAGAATTGAGGCGTATTCGTTGGCCGCATGACCCGGATCGATTTCTCCTGCAATTCGGTGGATGTTGGCCGCTGGAATCGGAATGGAGCTTAGGAACGCTTTCTGTGCCATCCGGTAGTTAGATTGTTCGTCGGACGGCGGCACGCAGCGCTCGTCGCCGAAATAGATAAAAACATCGCTCCACGAAAGCTGTTCGATCAGCGGCTCGCGGCCGAGCAGCTCGTACGCCGAGCGGGGCGTGTTGCCGCCGGAGAGGGCAACGTGGAACGATCCGCGGTCGGCCATCGCGAGGTTACCCGTCGCGATGAAGAGCTCCGCTAAAGCTTGCGCGAGCGTCGCGGGATCGCGGTAGACTTGCACTGTGCCCCGATCGGACATCGTTAATCCTTTCTGCATGCGAGGATCTGACCCGCGGCGGCCAGCGCGTGTTGAAAGACGCGGTCGTTTCGGCTCCAAAGAATCGCGTGCTCTAAGAGGGCGGCGATGCCTGGGTTTTTGATCGCGCGATAGCGCTGCCCGTGCCGGCTCGAGCCGCTGACGCTCAACAGAATCGTCTCCCCACCCTCGTCGATCTCGGCGACGTACTGCGAGGACGACGTGGTCAAGGCGACGCGCCGAACGCGTCGCGGTTCTCCTTCGAGGTGTATTTGGAACGTGACCGCTTTGCCTTGCCGGTCGAGCAATGCGTCCGCGGAAGAGGGTATCCACTGCAGCCGGCTGGCGAGCCAGCCGAGCAGATAAAACCCTTCGGGCTCCGAGCCGCACGAGATCTCGACGTGCCGCACGTCGCGCAGTTCGTCGGCATCTTTGCCATCGAAAAAGGTTGCAACGCACTCTTGCCAGGGCACCAGCCGCAGATAGGCGACATCGGCCAACGGTAGTTGCGGATGCTGCTCGATGTACTCGAACAGCTCGCACAACGCCGCGTGACCGTTATCGACTAGCGAGCTGTTATATACGATCGTTTCAGCAAGTTCCGAGAGCATCGCAAAGCGCGGGTCTTCGCCGATGCCCGACGCGATCCAAAGAAGCACAATCGGCGCATCGGGGATATGGAGCGCGCCCACCCAATCGCGCAACGCTTCAGGTTTGCCCGCTTTTGCGCCGATCTCGATCCAGTCGTTGGCCTCGACATGCGCAACGCGCTCGTCACGGCACGCGTCGAGTACGATCACGCGCGACGGGTGTTTCGATGCGAGCATGCGAATGCGATCGCGGGCGAGCTCGCCGATCGCCTCGTCTTCGAAGAGCACGACGAGCGTCATCGTCGCGACATGCATTTCCGCGCCGCGCTCCCGATTTCGTTCGGAGAGCTGATCCAATATCGGCGCGAGGTTCAAAGCCATCAGAGGCGGCGCCAGTCGGGGAAAAGCGTGAAGGCGCTCTCCGGGCCTTGACTGCCCGCGGCGTAGTTGGGGAACGAAAAGTCCTTCGTGTTCTGCCAAACTTCGAGAATCGGCGTCACGATCTCCCAGGCCCGCTCGACCGCGTCCCAACGCGTAAAGAGGGTCTGGTCGCCAATCATCGCGTCGCCGATCAGCCGTTCGTACGCCGGCGGCGAGACGACACCGAAGCCGCTGCCGTAGCTGAAGTCCATGAAGACGCTGCGAATGTGCTCTTGGGGGCCGGGAACTTTCGCTTCGAACCGCATCGAGATGCCTTCGTCCGGTTCGATTTTGATGACGAGGACGTTGGGATCGATGTGGTCGGTCGACTCGCCGTAAAAGCGGTGCGGAATCGGCTTGAAGGTGACGGCAATTTCAGAGACTTTGCGCGGCAGCCGCTTCCCCGAGCGCAGGTAGAACGGAACGCCGGCCCACCGCCAGTTTTCGACGTAGAGCTTCACCGCCGCAAAGGTCTCGGTGTTCGAGTCCGGAGCGACGTCCTGTTCCTGACGATAGCCGACGACGGGCTTCCCGTCGATCGTTCCCGGCCCGTACTGTCCGCGGGCCGACATGCTCGACACCGCGGCGTGCGTGCGCGGTTCGATCGCCGAAAGCACCTTATACTTTTCGTTGCGAATGTCGTCGGCATCCGAGCTGATCGGCGGCTCCATCGCGACCAGCGCGAGCAGGTTGATCACGTGGTTTTGGATCATATCGCGCAGCGCGCCGGCGTGATCGTAGTAGCCGCCGCGTTCTTCGACGCCGATCGACTCGGCCGAGGTGATCTGCACGTTCTGCACGTAGTTTCGGTTCCAGATTGGCTCGAAGATCGTGTTTGCGAAACGCAGCGCGATGATGTCTTGAACCGGCTCTTTCCCAAGGTAGTGGTCGATGCGGTAAATTTCGTTCTCGGGAAAGACCGCCTCGATCGCGGCCTGCAGTTTGCGCGCCGATTGCAGATCGGTGCCGAAGGGCTTCTCCACGACGATTCGCGTCCAGCCGCCGGCGTCTTTGTCGAGTCCGGCCTTCTTGAGTTGTTCGATGATTGTTGGAAAGACCGGTGGCGGCGTCGCGAGATAGAACAGATGGTTGCCGGCGGTGCCGAACTCCTCGTCGTTTTTCGCCAATCGATTTTTGAGGTCCGCGAAGTGCTTCGTGTTGTTGAAGTCGGCCGAAATGTAGCTGATCCGACGTGCAAAGTCGTCCCACATCGATCCTTGGGGCTTCGACTCGGCCGGCATGAAGGTGTCGAGCTGCTGCCGGCAGTACTCGCGGAACTGCTCGTCGCTGTATTGCGATCGCGCGAAGCCGACGAGCGCAAAATCGGTGGGCAGCGTCCCTTTGAGGCGCATCGAGTAGACCGCCGGAAGCAGCATACGCTTAAAGAGATCGCCGCTTGCGCCGAAGAAGACGATGCTGCATGGATTGGTGATTTGCTCGGCCGGCAACCCTTCTCGCAGCGGGTTGCTCGCCGCTCCATCGCCAGTCGGCTGCGTCGCCGTTACGGTATTTTCTTCAGGCACGATTCAGCTACGCACGGACGGCGAGCGCTTCATCGACTGCCGCAATCAGCGCGCGCAACGCCGGTTCGACCGCACCCTTGAGATGGACGCGTACGCCGCGGCGATTGCGCTTGTCGAGCGACATCCAATCGCCCAGCGCCTGCGCCGCCAACAGCGTGCGGAAGCCGACGTTCATGCCGGGGATCACCGGGTCGTCGGGATCGTCGGCCGTGATCTGCAAAACGACGCAGGTATCGGGGCCGCCCTTGTGCAGCTGGCCGGTCGAATGCAGGAAACGAGGGCCGAACCCTACCGTCGTCGCGACGCGATGCGCGTCACGCACCTTCAGACGCAGCTCCGTCAGGAGTTCGGTATGCGTCTTGTTGCGGGCGATGTAGGCGGTGATCGCATTGTAGTCGTGCGGCCGAAGCTGCGCGAAGAGTCCGGCAAGTGCCTGCACCGGCGTTTGTGCGGTAATCGTCTTGCTGCCTGAGAGGTAGGTGACGTCGAAGGCTGGGCTGTCAACCTCGGCCGTCGGCTCGTCAAAGCTTCCGCTGTGCGCGTATTTGTCGAGCAGCGCGACCGTGTTATCCTTTGACTCTTGCACGTTCGGCTGGTCGAAGGCATTGATGCCGAGGATGACGCCGGCCGCCGCAACGGCGATCTCCCAAAGATAGAACTGCTCGCCGACGTCGTAGCGGTCGTTCATGTCGAGCCGAATCACCGGATGGCCCGACGATTCGAGCACGCGCAGCTTTTCGTCGACGCCCGGCTCCGGGTCGGCGAGATTCGCGCCGACGTAGACGAAGGTTCGGTCGTCCGAGTAATCCTCCGGGCCGCCGAGTGGCTCGCCCTCGACCGGCACGATGCCCTTCCCCAGCTTGCCGGTCGATTCGGCGATAAGCTGTTCGGCCCACGCTCCGAATGCCTTCACTGCCGGATGCGTGACGATCGTCAGTTTGTCGCGCCCGTTTACCGCGAGTCCGCCGATGGCGGCACCGAACCGCACGCCCGGCGCGGTGCGCGCATCCACGGTCCGGTCGTTGGCATGCATCGCGCCGAGCGCGCGATCGAGCAACAGGTTCACATCGTAGCCCGCGATCGCGGAGGGCGCGATGCCGACGAACGACAGCGCCGAATAGCGGCCGCCGATGTTTGGATCGTTTTCGAAATCGGCGGCGAACGATTCTTCTTGGGCTTCCTTATCGAGCGTCGTACCGGGATCGGTGATCGCGACGAAGCTTCGTCCCGCGACGGAGGCGCCGCGTTCTTTGGAGACTTTTTCATGAAAGTACGCGTAGAACGCGTTCGGCTCGGTGGTCGTCCCGCTTTTGCTCGAGATGATGAAGAGCGTTGATGGAATATCGATCTGACCTTCGAGCTCTTTGATCTGTTGCGGGGAGGTCGAGTCGAGCACGTAGAGATGCGGATATGCCGCCATCGGTCCAAAGGTATCGGCAAGGATGTCGGGCGCCAGCGAGCTGCCGCCCATGCCGCAGACGACGGCGAAGTCAAACTGCTCTTTGGCTTGGTTCGCGAATGCCTTCAGGCCGGCAACTTCCTCGAGCATGTGCTGTTGGACGTCGAGCCATCCCAGCGATTTCTTGATGATCGCCACGGCGTCGGGATCGCTCGACCAGAGTGTCGCGTCGTGAGCCCAGAGGCGCTTGAGGAAATCGGCGCTCGCGAGACGATCCAACGCGCCGTCATATGCCGGTTCTGATTTTCCAAGCGAAAGCCGGACGCGCTGCGCGCCGCCCGAGGCGAGCAGCTTCTGCTTGTAGACGATCGCACCCAACAGTGCGGCGAACGAATCGGAGAAGAGTTTGACGCCCTCGACCTGCAGCTGATCGGTGACCTCGAAGAGCGAAATCTTGGCTTCTTGTAGGCCGCGCATCACGTCGGCTGCGCCGCGCAGATCGCTTTCGACGGTGTCCGGAACGACCTTGCCGTGATCGAGCAGCGCGTCGAGCGTGACCGGCGGCATTGTATTGACGGTATCTGGACCGACGACGTTCTCGACGTACATCAAGTCGGGGTAGTGCGGATTCTTGGTCGAAGTGGAGGCCCACAACGGCCGCTGAACCGCCCCGCCTTTCGCCTTTAACGGAGCGAACTCTTCACCTTCGAAGATTGCTTTGAACTTCTGATAGGTGAGCTTGAGGCCGGCAATTCCCGTCTTGCCGAGCAGATGGTCGAGTTTTTCACCCTTCGCGATGCGATCTTGTAAGAGTTTGTCGACCGCGGTGTCGATGCGACTGACGAAGACGGAGTTCACCGACCGAATCTTGTCGATCGGTTTACCCTCGTCGAGGCGTCGCCGCAACCCTTTGACGTACGCGAGCGCGGCGCGCTCGTACATCTCGATACCAAAGATCAACGTGACGTTGATGTTGTATCCACGGTAGATCGACTCTTCGATTGCCGGCAATCCCTCCTTGGTGCCGGGAATTTTGATCATGACGTTAGGACGATTCACGCGCTCCCAGAGCTCTTTGACCATCGCGATCGTGCCGTCGGTATCGTGAGCGAGCAGCGGCGAAACTTCGAGGCTGACGAAGCCGTCGTTTCCTCCGGACGCCGTGAAGACCGGTGCGAACGCGTCGCAGGCGCTTTGAATGTCTTGGATCGCGAGATCCCAGAACAGCGCGTCGGCGTTCTTTTCCGTGCCGATCAGCTGCGAGAGCTGCTCGTCGTAATCGGTGCCCGCGCCGATCGCCTTCTCAAAGATCGTCGGATTGCTCGTCATGCCGCGCAAACCAGTGTCGATGAGGCGCCGCAGCTCGCCCGAGGCGAACATGCTTCGGCGGACATTGTCGAGCCAGACGCTCTGCCCGGCCTCGAGCAGCTGCTGGACTTGGTTCTTCATGAATCGTCTCCTAACGGGCGGCGAGAGCAAACTTCTGGAGCGCCAGGTCGGCGACGTTATCCGGAGTGAAGCCGTAAGCCTTGGCGATGGCGGCGGCCGGTGCCGACGCCCCGAACCGGTCGATGCCGAACGCAAAGCCGCGATCGCCGACGTATTTCGCCCAACCCAGCGTCGCAGCCGCCTCGATCGACATGCGCGCGCCGATCGCCGGCGGCAGAACCTCGTCGCGGTACGATTGCGGTTGTTGGTCGAAAAGCTCCCAGCACGGCATCGAGACGACGCGCGTGCGGGCGCCTTTGGCATCGAGGATTTTCTTAGCCTCGACCGCGAGCGAGACTTCGGACCCCGTGGCGATCAGAATAAGATCGGGATTTCCGTTTTCCGCATCGGCGAGGACGTAGGCGCCTTTTGCAACCGCGGCGTCGCGCGCTCCCAGAAACGGCAGCTTCTGCCGCGTCAGGACGAGCACCCAGGGCGCATCCTTGGTGGCGACGGCAAGCTTCCACGCCTCCAACGTTTCGAGCGCATCCGCCGGGCGCACGACGTAGCAGTTCGGCGTCGCGCGCAACGTCGCGAGCTGCTCGATCGGTTCGTGCGTCGGCCCGTCTTCCCCGAGAAAGACCGAATCGTGGGTGAAGACGTAAATCGAAGGGATCTTGGTCAGGCATGCCAACCGAAACGCCGGCTTGAGATAGTCGACGAAGTTGAAGAAAGTTGCCGCGAACGGCAGCAGCCCGCCGTGAAGCGAGATGCCGTTCGTGCACGCAGCCATCGCATGCTCGCGCACGCCATAGTGAATGTTGCGCCCGGCGTAGTTATTCGGCTCGAAGTCGCCGCAGTTCTTGAGGTAGGTCTTGGTCGAAGGGTCGAGGTCGCCCGATCCACCCACAAGTTCGGGGAATGCCATCGCAATCGCGTTCATCGTCACGCCGCCGGCATCGCGCGTGGCGACGTTTCCGTTCTCTTCGGTGAAGGTAGGCCACGGCAGATTCGGCGGCACGTCATGGCGCAGCGCGCGTTCGAGCTGGGCGGCCTGCTCCGGGTTCCCGGTCTTCCACGCATCGTAGGTTTGCTGCCACTGAGCTTCGAGCGCAGCGCCTTTGGCACCGATCTCGCGATAGAAAGCGAGCACGTCGTCGGGGACGTAGAAATCGGGTTGGAGCGGCCAGCCGAGTCGCTCCTTCGATTTTTTGACGTTCTCCGGGCCGAGCGCCTCGCCGTGCGCGAGATAGTTATCTTGTCGCGGCGAGCCGTAGCCGATATGCGTCCGTACGGCGATGAATGACGGACGATCGGTGACGTTCTTCGCAATCGTGATCGCCTGATCGATCGCATCGACGTCGTTACCGTGATCGATGTCGATGAACTGTGTGTGCCAGCCGCTTGCGTCGAAGCGCGCGATTGGGTCGTCGGTTAACGTAATATCCGTCGGCCCCGCGAGCGAGACGAGATTATCGTCGTAGAAGAGGATCAGCTTGCCGAGCTTCAGGTGGCCGGCGAGTGAGAGCGCCTCTTGACTGATGCCTTCCATCAAGTCGCCGTCGCCGGCGAGGCAATAGGTAAAGTGATCGACGATCGGCTGGTCGTCGCGATTATAGACCGCACCAAGGTGCGCCTCGGCGATCGCCATCCCGACGGAGTTGCCGACGCCCTGACCGAGGGGCCCGGTCGTAGCCTCGACGCCGGGCGTGCGCTCGGCTTCCGGATGACCCGGCGTCTTGCTGCCAAGCTGCCGGAAGTTTTTGATGTCGTCGAGCGTCAAGTCGTAGCCGGTTAGATAGAGCAACGCATAGAGCAACATCGAACCGTGTCCGGCGGAGAGCACGAAGCGGTCGCGATTGAGCCAGTGCGGATCTTTGGGGTTGAAGCGCAAATGGCGCGTCCACAGCGTATATGCCATGGCTGCCGCACCCATCGGCAAGCCGGGGTGCCCGGAGTTGGCTTTTTGGACCGCATCGACCGCGAGAAAGCGGATCGCGTTAATTCGTTGCTCGTCGGCAGGCGTGTTTGGCACGGAACCTCCTTATACTGATAGACCGTAGCACTCGGCGTGGGGGATTTGGGGACTTCGCGCTCGGGGCTTTGTTTCTTACCGGCGCCGAAGCCGCTCGTCTCTACGGGAGGCATCCGGTCGAACCTGGTATAGTCGCCCTCGTGCCATACCGTCGCCTTGGCCGATTCGTTTCGACCGCGCTTGTCGCTGCGGGAGGCGGCGTTCAGCTTTCGGGAACGCTCGCGACGCCCCCCGGCCGCGGGCCCTTTCCGCTGGCGGTCATCCAAGGAATGAATCACGTGCTCCGCGCGGCGCCGGCCGACCGCGCACAAAATCTCCAAACCTACGACGAGCCAACCTTGCCGCTGGATTCGCAAGCCGTTAGCACGATCGCCGATTTCCTGCTCGCGCCGTGACCGAAGAAACGATGCGCGAGCGTATCGAGGCACTCGCTCGCGGCATTGGCGACCCCCGCGGTCGCGAAGGACGCGTCATCGACGACGTCCTCGAGCGCATCGACGATGGAACGCTCCGCGCCGCGGAGCCGCGCGCGGGCGATTGGGTTACCAACGCGTGGGTAAAGGAGGCGATTTTACTCTACTTTACGCGCCGCCGGCGCAAGATGCCGTTCAAGCACAACTTCAAGAGGATCGGCGTGCGCTGCGTACCGCCGGCGGTGGCTCGGTACGGCAGCTTTCTGGGGCGCGGCGTGGTCTTGATGCCGAGCTTCGTCAACATCGGCGCCTACGTCGACGAAGGTACGATGCTCGACACCTGGGCGACGGTCGGGTCGTGCGCACAAATCGGCAAAGGCGTTCATCTTTCGGGCGGCGTTGGGATCGGCGGCGTGCTCGAGCCGGCGCAAGCCGCGCCGGTCGTCGTCGAAGACGGCGCATTCATCGGTTCGCGCTGCATCGTCGTGGAAGGCGTGCGCGTCGAGCGTGAAGCCGTATTAGGTGCGGGAGTCGTGCTGACCGCAAGCACGCCGATCGTCGACGTGCGCGGGAGCGAAGCCGTGACGATCAAGGGAAGCGTCCCGGCCCGCGCGGTTGTGATTCCCGGCACGCTGCCCAAGCGTTTTCCCGCGGGCGAGTTCGGCACGCCCTGCGCGTTGATCGTGGGCACGCGGACGGCCTCGACCGACCTCAAGACCTCGCTCAACGCCGTTTTGCGCGAATACGAGCTGGCGGTATGAATCCGCGCGTCCTCCAGATCTCGGCATCGCTGATTCGCGAGGTATCGAGCAAAAAGAAAGCGAGTTCGATCGACCTCGGCTTGGGCGAGCCGACGCTGCGGCCGAGTCTCACGCACTTCGAAGCCGCTATGCGCGACGTCGCCGAACGCGGCGTCAAGTATACGGCCAACGCCGGCGATCCGGCGCTGCGGGAAGCGATTGCGCGCTATTATCGCTATCCGGGGATGGACCGCCCTGCGAACGTCTGCGTAACCGTAGGATCTCAGGAAGCGATGTACGTTGCGCTCAAGACGCTGCTCGATCCGGCAAGCGAGGAACTGCTCATCGTGGAGCCCGCTTTTCCTTCCTACCAAAAAATGGCCGCGGTGGAAGGCATTCCCGCGCGCAGCGTCGCGATGCGCGATGAAGAGGATTTCGAGTTCGACGCCGAGCGCATCGTGGCGGCAATCGGTGAACGGACGCGTGCAATCGTGATCTGCTCGCCGTGCAATCCAACCGCGCGCGTGCTCTCGGACGAATCGGCGGAGCACCTCGCGCGGGCCCTCGAACGGCGCGGGGGCGAACCGATTTGGCTGATTCACGACGAAATCTACCGCGAACAGACCTTCGTCGACGATGCGGCCGCGCTGGCGCGCTGCTACCCGCATACGATCGTGACCAACTCGCTGAGCAAGAGTAACGCGCTCACCGGTTTACGGCTCGGCTGGATTCTCGGCGAGAGCGCCGTCATCGAACAGGCGATCAAAATGCACGCCTGGGCGACCTCGTGTGCCGATACTTTTGCGCAGCAGGTCGCGCTGCACGTTTTTGCGACTCCCGGTGCGTTGCAGGAACATGCGGCTTGGTATCGCGATCGCCGTCAGGAGTTGCTCACCGCGTTGCGCGAGAGCGGCCTGCGCTTCGTCGTTCCCGAAGGAACCTTCTACGTCGCTGTTGCGCTCCCGCAGGGAACGCCGTCGCTGGCCGCCGCCAACGAACTCATCGATCGCTACGACGTGGTGGCAATCCCCGGCATCGCATTCGGGGAGTCGATGGAAGGCTGGCTGCGATTGAGTTGGGTCGGCGACCCCGAACGTGTCCGCGCCGGCCTGTTTCGCATCGCCGAATACTGCGCCGCGCTCTCGTTGTCATCATGACAAGCTGCGCCTCGCTCAGGGCTGCGCTTCGCTCAGGGCGACAAGGCACGCGGATGACACGGTCACTGGCCTTCAGCCGATCCAAACCGTTTGAATATTGACGAACTCGTGGATGCCGAAGGTAGAGAGCTCGCGGCCGTAGCCGCTCCTCTTGACGCCGCCGAACGGTAAGCGCGGGTCGCTTGCGACCAAGCCGTTGATAAAAACCGCGCCCGCTTCGATGCGGGCTGCCACCTCTTCGGCGGCGCGTACGTCGCGCGTCCAGACGCTCGAGCCCAAACCATAAGCCGATGCATTTGCAAGCTCAACGGCGTGGGCGCGATCGTTCGCGCGTACCACGGCTGCCGCCGGCCCGAAAACCTCCTCGTCGAACATCCGCATGCCGGGAAGCACGTCGCCGACGATCGTCGGCTGGTAGAAGAAGCCGATCCGCTCGACGGACTGGCCCCCCAGCGCGAGCCGCGCGCCGCGATCGACGCTGGCGCGCACCTGTTGGTCCACCGTCTCGCGGAGATCGGCGCGCGCGCACGGGCCAATCTGAACGCGTTCGTCGATCGGATTTCCGATGATTTGCGCGTCGGCTCGCTCGACAAATCGAGCTAAAAAATCGGCGTACACGGAGCTCTCCACGATGAAGCGTTTGGCCGCGATGCAGCTTTGGCCGTTGTTCTGGAAGCGCGCCGTGACGGCGGTCGCCGACGCGGCATCGAGATCGGCGTCGGCAAAGACGACGAAGGCGTCCGAGCCGCCGAGTTCGAGGACGCATTTTTTTAGGTGCTCGCCCGCGGTGCGCGCCACCGACGCGCCGGCTCGTTCACTGCCCGTCAGCGTGACCGCCGTAATGCGCGGATCGGCGATGATCGATTCCATTGCGTCGCCGCGCACGACGACGGCGCCGAACAACCCCTCCGGTGCGCCCGCTTCACGAAAAATTCTTTCCAGCTCCAGCCCGCAGCGCGTCGTGTTCGCTGCGTGCTTGAGCACGAGCGTGTTTCCCGCTATCAGCGCCGGCGCGGCGGCACGAACGACCTGCCAATAGGGGAAGTTCCACGGCATGATCGCGAGCACGACGCCGAGCGGCCGAAAGGCAACGTAGCTGCGTTTCGCCGATGACGCCGCTTTTTGCGGCGCGAGCATCGCCGCGCCGTGTTCGGCAAAATACTCCAAGGCCCACGCGCACTTCTCGACTTCGGCGCGTGCTTGCAGCACCGGCTTGCCCATCTCGCGCACGGCCGTTGCCGCGAGGTCGTCGCGTTGCGCGCGCAAGCGCGTCGCCACGTTACGCAGCAGGGCCGCGCGCTCTTCGAACGATTCTGCGCTCCAGTGCTCGTAAGCGCGCGCAGCCGCCTCGAGCTTCGCATCGATCTGCCGCGCGTCCATGAGCGGAATGCGTTCGAGAATCTCGCCGGTGGTCGGATCGATCGTTTCGATCATATTGCGTGGGCGGCCCAGGGCCCTGAAGGTCCGGCGTAGACTTCGACGAGTTGACTCGGATGCAGATATTCGCGCGCGACCCGTTGTACGTCGGCCGGCGTGATGCGCGCAAAGCGCTCGTTGAGCGTGCCGTAATAGTCGAGTGGAAGGGTGTTGGTCAGAATATCGAGCAGCTGTTTTGCCTGTCCGGTCGAGGAGGCCTCTTCGAGCAAGGCATTACCGGCCAAACGGATCTTGGCCTCTTGCAGCTCGGTCGCCGAGACCGGCTCGTTCTGCAGACTCGAAAGCTCTCGCCGCACGAACTCCACCGCTTCGACCACGCGTTGTGGCGATGCGCTCAGTTCGACACGGAGATCACCGCGATCGACGTTCGTATCGAGCGAGCTGCTCACGCTGTAGACCAAGCCGCGCTTTTGGCGCAACTCTTGCCACAGGCGCGACTCGAACGCGCCGCTGCCGCCGAGAATCTGGTTGAGCACGAGGAAAGTGTCGTAATCCTTGTTCGAGCGCGATAACGCCGGTTGGCCGAGGCGAATGTAGACCTGATTGGCAGCGGTGCCGATATACTGGTGGCCGCTGGCGGCCGGGGGCATTGCCATCAGGTGCGGGTCGGGTCGCGGTCCGCTCACCTTCCACGCGCCAAACGCGGATTCGAGCGCGCTGCGGACGCGCTCGGGCGAGATGTTGCCGACAACCGCAATCGTGGTGAGATCCGGCCGCCAGTAGCTCGCCGAATAGGCGAGGAGATCGTCGCGCGTCATCGCTTGGACACTTTGCGGCGTCGGCTGACGCAGCGTCGGATCGTCGGTTGCGAGCAAGAGCCGATCGTACGCGCGGTCGATCTGGACGCCGGAAATATTCGATTCGGACTGCAAACTGTTGGCTAACTGCGACCGCTGGAGCGCGAACCAAGGATCGGCGAACGTCGGATGCTCCTCGCCGTCGGCGACAATCGCGACGATCCGCTCGAAGTCGCTTGACATGCCCTGTGCCGAAAACGCGTCTCCGGTTGAGATGAAGGCTCCCATTTCGTCGGTCGCCTTGCGCCGCTGCGCGAACGGATACTGCGCGCTCCCGTAATCCGCCGCCGACGATGCAAGGCGCCCGATGCCTTCCTTTCCGGGCGGCTCGAACCCCGGCGACGACGCGATGTTTCCGTTCAGCACGAAGGTCGGCCGATCGCTCTTCGTTTGAACGATGACCCGCAATCCGTTGGAAAGCCGGAATTCAACCGGTGAAAGGGCGCTGCGCACGGTGGTCGGCGTCCTGACGGCTTTGGCAATCCAGGCCGGTTCGACGATCGGACCGTTCGGCACGCGTTTGGAGAAATCGTCGCTCGCCGCAGCGCTGCTCTTCTGCGAGTTGCCGCGCGGCGGGCTTTCGTTGGGGGTGAGATGGCCCACGACCGTCGGCCGCCGCAGATACGTGCGCGCCGTCGCGACCAGATCCTCACCCGTCAATGCTGCCAGCCGGTCGTCTTCGTCGGCGATCTTCTCGTCCACGATGCCGTAGGTGTAGCCGGCGAGCGCGCCGATTCCGTCGATCGAATCGGCGGAGTAAAGCCGTTCGGCGATCGTCAAGCGCTTCGCTGCGACGACCAGGTCCGGATCGAAGCCGTTTTGCAACACGCCATCGAGCGTCGCTTGGAAGACCGCTTGAGCTTCGCGGGCGGTATGTCCGGGGTTGAGAACGATGAAGACGTGCAGCAGTCCGCCTTTGAGCTGGGTATCGGCGTTTGCCTCGATGGCGAGCGCGATGTTGCTCTCCACCAGCGCTCGATAAAACGGCGAGCGCTGATTCTCCAGCAGCGTCGCCAGCGTGCTGACGGCCGGCTCCCCGCGCTGGGTGTCGCCCGGAATCGCGTAAGCGAGGTCGACGATCTCGAACGGAAACGGAAACTCCGCCTCGACCGTTTGTCCGGGTGCGGGAACGGGATTGGTTTCGTGGCGCGGCGGCAGCTTCTTCGACGGAATTGCGCCGAAGTAGCGCTCGGCTTTCGCAAAGACCGTCGCGTGCGCGACGTCGCCGGCAACGACCAACGTCGCATTATTCGGGGCGTACCATTCGTGGTAGTAGCGGGCGATATCGGCAACGGTGGCTCGAGCGACGTCGTCGCGTTCGCCCAGCGGCGTCCGTCCGGCCGGCTGACCGGGGAAGGCCGCGGCCCGCACGCGCGACAGCAAGTTGAAAAACGGGGAGCTTGCGTCGCCGTCGATCTCGTTGAGCACGGCGTTACGCTCGATCGCCCAATCGGCGGCGCGCAGCGCGGCATGTTGCATCCGGTCGGCTTCGGTGTAGAGCGCAACGTCGAGCTTATCGGCCGGCATCTCGAAATAGAACTGGGTGTAGTCGTAATCCGTTTCGCCGTTCATTTGGGCACCAAGACGCGCGGTGATGTCGTCAAGGCCGCCGCCCGAGATCTCCGGCGTTCCACGAAACATCATGTGCTCCAGCGCGTGCGCGAGTCCGGTCTTGCCCGGTGTTTCCTGAAGCGACCCGAAGCCGTACCAGACCGCGCTCTGCACGACCGGCGCGGCGCGATCCTCAACGACGACGACCCGCAGTCCGTTGCGCAACGTCGTCGTAAAGATACCGGTATCCCCGGGGCCGCTTTGCGCTTGCGCGGCTATCGGGGCGAGCAGCGCAATCGTCAGGACGGCTTTCCAGATCGGGTGGTTCACAGGGTTTCGACTCCTAAATAATATGCGGCGGCCGACTCCACTGCGGCCCAAGGCAGACAACCGATCAGCTCGCAGCCGACGAGCTCGATGCCGCGGTCGGCGGCGAGCCGGCGAATCAACTCCACGACCCTATAGAGCGGCGTTGCAGCATAATCCGTTACGTTCAGCGAGACCTGCACACGGCCCGCGCCGCGCGGAAGGGCAAGCGCGCGGAGCGAGCGCAAGCCCCCGTTGCGCTCGCGGATCGCGCGCGCGATTTCCTGGGCTGCGGTCAGATCGGTGCCTGCCAATTCAACGTTGAAGGCAATAAGGATGTCGCGCGCGCCGATAGCGATTGCGCCGGCAGTCGCGTGACGCGAGAGGCTGCCCTCGTCGGGCTGCCACTCCGTATTGCGGCGAATCTCGGGCAGAAGCAGGCGTTCGGAGCTTCGCGCTGCTGCGCCGTAATAAAATGTAGGGATAGCGTATCGCGCCCAGATTTCCGCGCCGGCGCGATGCGCGAGCGCAGCCGCGTCATCGAGAGTTGCGTCGTGGAGCGGGACGAAGGGCAGCACGTCGAGCGCACCGATGCGCGGATGAACGCCGGTGTGGGCGCGCAGGTCGATGCGCTCGAGCGCGATGCCGGCCAGCGCGACGGCGGCGTCGAGCACCTGCGACGCATCCCCGACGATCGTCAAGACGCTTCGATGATGGATGGGATCGCTGCTACGGTCGAGCAGCCGCGCGCCGGTCGGCTCAACGGCCGCGCAGGCGGCGTCGATGATCGCTGCGTCGCGACCCTCCGAAAGATTCGGCACGATTTCGAAGAGCGGCATGCGGTTGGCGAGCTAACCGATCGCCATCCGGATCGCTTCGGCGATGTCGCGCGTGTTCGCGGGAGCGATGACGTTGCTGTAGCCGAGCTTGCGGGCTTCGGCTTCGCGTCGCTCGGCTGCGCCGACGGCGCGAACCTCCCCCGATAATCCCAGCTCCCCAAAGACGGCAACCGAAGCGGGAATCGCTACGTTGCGAAACGACGAGGCGATCGCAAGCGCGATTCCGAGATCGGCCGCCGGCTCACCGATGCGCAGGCCTCCCGCGACGGAGGCGTAGACGTCGTGCGTCCCGAGCGAGAATCCGGCGCGCCGCTCGAGCACCGCGAGAATCATCGCCAGCCGCTGCTGATCGAGGTTGTTGGCGAGCCGTCGCGGCGTACCGTAACTCGTCTCGCCGACGAGGGCTTGGACTTCGATCAAGACGGGACGCGAGCCGACGATCGATGCGACGACGCAGGAGCCGCTGGGACGCTGCGTGCGACTGCCAAGAAAGAGCTCTGAAGGATTGGCGACTTCGCGCAATCCGCAATCGTGCATCGTAAACACGCAGATCTCGTCGATCGAACCGAAACGGTTCTTATACGCGCGCACGATCCGATACTCGCCGCTCGCCTCGCCTTCGAAGTAGAGCACCGTATCGACCAAGTGTTCGAGCAGTCGCGGCCCGGCAATCGCGCCGTCTTTGGTCACGTGTCCGACGATAAAGCTCGCGCAGCCTGTTCGCTTCGAGTACTCCATCAGCGCCTGCGTGCAATCCCGAATCTGCGTGACGCTGCCTGCGTACGCTTCCGACTCCGGCAGCCAGACGGTTTGAATGGAATCCACGATGACGGCAAGCGGCGTTTGTCGCTCGAGTTGGTCGAGGACCGCGCGCAGGTTGGTTTCGGGAAAGACGAATAGCCCGTCGCGGGGCTCGCGAAGGATGCGCTCCGCACGTAGCTTCACCTGGGCGGCCGATTCCTCGCCGCAAACGTAAACAACCTCACCCTGAACGGCCAGTCGCGCGGCGATCTGTAAGAGCAGCGTCGATTTACCCGCGCCTGGCGGTCCGCCCACCAGCGTGAGGCTTCCCGGAACGATGCCGCCGCCGATCACGGCGTCGAACTCCGGCATGCCGACGCGCGTGCGCGTCACGCCCGCCGAACCAATCTCGTGCAACGCCAGCGGTTGCGCGGGGGCCGTACTTTTACGCACGGCGCGCACGGGGACGTGTTGCGGACGATCGTCGAACGAGTTCCAAGCGTCGCACTGCGGGCAGCGCCCGAGCCAGCGCGGCGACTCGAAACCGCAGCCGGAACAAGCGAAGACGGAACGCGGTTTTGCCAAGGTGCTCGCAGCCCTTCTGCTGCCGCGCCGGTTTCGCCTAGGGGTGCAAACGGCGAAATTAACGTAAAGGAGCGCAAATGATCCGGAGACGCGGTTGAGCGATCCAGCCCATCTGCAGATCGCCATCGACGGCCCAGCCGCGTCGGGCAAGACGACCGTCGCGCGCGCGACCGCGCGCCGGCTGCGTGCCCTCTACCTCGACACGGGGGCGATGTACCGCGCCCTCGCGTTTCTCGCCCTACGTACCGGAACCGACGTTGACAATGGTGCGGCGCTGGCGCGACTCACCGCCCTCGCGCCGATCGAAGTTACCCTCGACGAATCGGGTCCGCTCGGCTTTCGCATCTTCGCGGGGGGCGCCGAGCTCGCCGAAGCCGCGCTGCAGAGCAACGAAGTAACGGCAATCGTTTCCGCGGTGTCCGCGCACGGGGAAGTACGCTCTGCCATGGTGCGCGCGCAGCGCGCTATTGCGCGCGATGGTCCGGTCGTGATGGCCGGACGCGACATCGGCACCGTGGTCCTTCCGGATGCACCGGTCAAAATCTATCTGACCGCCTCGATTCCGGCGCGGATTACGCGACGACGGCTGCAGCTCGAGGCGGCCGGCGTCGACATCGACGCGCATCGGCTCGCTCAAGAGATTGAGGAACGCGATCGGCTCGATCGCACGCGCGCGATTTCCCCGCTCGCCCCGGCACCCGACGCGCACGTTATTGATTCGAGCGACATCGATGCGCAAGGCGTGGTCGACGAAATCTGCGCGATCGTCGCCGCGCTATGAGCCTTGTCATCGGATGATTCCGTGGTTTTACGACCTCGCGGGGTTCACGGTGCGCTGCTTGGGGCGCGCGCTCTGGAGGGCACGCGTCTTCGGCAGCGCCAACGTCCCAGCCGAAGGCCCGCTGATTATCGCCTGCAACCACGTTTCGTACCTCGATCCGCCGTTGATGGGATCGTTCTGTCCACGGCGTATCAGCTACATGGCGAAAAAAGAACTTTTTGTGGTCCCAGTGCTCGGCCCGGTGATCCGCGGCCTTGGTGCGTATGCCGTGGATCGCCATGGGAGCGCTACGGCTGCGATTAGGCGCTCGCTCCAAGTGCTCGAAGAAGGTGGCGCGATCGGCATCTTTCCCGAGGGGACGCGCAACCGAAGCGGCACGGTGCCACCCCAGACCGGGGTCGCCTTGCTGGCGTCGCTTGCGCGTGCGCCGGTGGTCCCGGCCTGTATCCTCGGCACCGACCGGGCGCTGCGTCTGGCCCGAGTCGACGTCGCATTCGGAGCGCCGCTCACCCTTCCAGCGGACCGGAAAGCAACACGCGAAGATTTGTCGAAGTTCACCGCCGAGATCATGAAGGCGATTGAAGCGCTCGCGGGGAGCATGAGTGGAAATTCGTAAGGCGTCGGTCCAAGGCTTCTGCTTCGGGGTGGCGATCACGGTGAAGAAGGCCGAGGAGTCGATCGCCTCGCGCGGCGATGTAACCACCCTCGGTCACGTGGTGCACAACCCGCAGATGGTCGAGTCGCTGGCATCTCGTGGGCTGAAGAACGCGCAGACGGTCGACGAGGTCGATGCCGGCGCGCTCTTCGTGCGCGCGCACGGGCTGCCCGTTGAGGTCTTCGATAAGGCGAAAGAGAAGAATCTCGAAATCATCGACGCGACCTGTCCGATGGTAACGAAGATTCACGTACAAGCGGAAAAGCTCAAAGCCGATGGATATAAGATCGTGGTAATCGGCGATCCGAACCATCCTGAGGTCAAGGGCACGCTCAGTCACGTGCCGGGTGCCTGGTGCATCCAAAGTCCGGCCGACGTCGAACGCCTGCCGCGCTCGAGTCGGGTCGGCGTCGTGGTGCAGTCCACGTGGTCGGGCGAAGGTTTCACCGAGATCGTCCGCGAGCTCTCAGCCAAATATTACGAAGTGCGGGCGGTCAATACGATTTGCACCGACACGCACAATCGCCAAAACGAAGCGCTCCGTCTCGCCAAGGACGTCGAGGTAATGGTGGTCGTCGGCGGAAAGACGTCCGCGAACACCAAACATCTTGCCGATCTCTCTGAATCACACGGCGCGCGCGCCTACCACATCGAGGGGCCCGACGAGTTGCATGCCGAGTGGTTTGACGGCGTTGCCGTCGCGGGATTGATGTCGGGCGCATCGACGCCGGGTTGGCTCGTCGATCAGGTCGAGGCGCGAATGGAGGAGTTGGCCGTCTCTGCTTAACCTCGTTACGCTTTCCGAGTCTTTCGAAAGCGCCCTCGAAGAACGGATTACCGGATATCGGGGATCGAGAGAGATCTCCGATATGCTTTTGCGCCACTTTGGTTATGCACCGTATGGGCCTGCGCGCCGAGGAAAGCGGTTGCGTCCGCAGATGGTGATGCGGGTTGCGGCCGGCGAGGGAGCGCCGCTGGTGAATGCGCTCGATGCGGCGGTGGCCGTCGAGATCTTTCATAACTACTCGCTCGTCCACGACGACATCGAGGATCGCGATGAGCTCCGCCACGGGCGGCCGACGCTCTGGAGCGCATACGGGATCGCGCGAGCGATCAACGCCGGCGACGCCATGTGCGCCCTGAGTTTTCTCAGCCTCGAGCACGCCGCCGCGCGTTTAGACGCGCGACGCGTCCTGCAGATGCTCGCGCTGCTCCACGAAGCACACGCCGTGATGTGCGAGGGCCAATCGCTCGATTTGTACTTCGAATCACAACGCACCGTCGATCTGCCGGGATACCATCGTATGATCGAGTGCAAGACGGCGCAGCTCTTCGACGCCTCCTGCCGGCTCGGTGCCCACGCGGCAGGCTGTGACGAGCCGGCGATCGCCGGTTACGGCGCGGTCGGGCGAGCTTACGGCATGGCTTTTCAAATCCGCGATGATGTCGCTGGAATCTGGTCGACCGCAGGCGAGACGGGCAAGACGGTCGCCGCCGATATCGCGCGCCGAAAGTGGACCTTTCCAGTCGTGTGGGCGATCGCGCAGGCGCCGTCGGCGGCACGCGCCGCCGTTGCCGACGCCTATGCGCTCGGTGATCCGCTCGACGCTGCAACGGTCGACCGCGTCGTCGCGGCGCTCGATGCCCTCGGCGCTCGCGATGCCGCCGCGGAAGCCGCCGCGGAACATCTCGCAGTTTTGGAAAACCATTCAAATCGCGAGCTTTGCGAGTTTCTCTGCAGCACGCTCGGCCTCGCCGCCGCTCGTTAATCGCGAAAAGAAGGAAGAAGCGTGAACGTCAACGGTACGATCCGTACCTCGACTCGCCAGGTCTCGCAGGTGTGGGCACTGCCCGCGCTGCTGCTGGCCGGTTTCGTCCTCCGGCTGGTCTTCATCACCAATGAGGGCTTCAAGACCGACGTAACCACCTACGTCGCGTGGGCGCTTGCGCTCAGCCAGCACGGCTTCGCATCGTTCTACTCGACGATCGGCTTTGCCGATTATCCGCCCGGCTATTTCTACATTCTCGCGGTCGTCGGGCACTTGTGGCAGCTGTTGTTCGGCGCACACGATCGCGGCTACGCCCTGCTGCGAGACTTCGTGAAGCTTCCCGCGATCCTCGCCGATCTGGGCGTCGGCGCGCTCCTCTACTTCACGGTTCGCCGCTTCGCAGGTACCGGCTACGCGCTCGGCGCGGCGGCATTCTACCTGCTCAATCCGGCGACCATCTATATCTCGGCGCTCTGGGGGCAGGTCGACTCGATTTCGGGCGGTCTGGCTCTTCTCGCTGTCTACGCGCTGCTCCGTAGCTCCGACCCTTCGTCCTTCGACTCCGCTTCCTCCGGTCGCTCCGCTCAGGATGACACAACCGGTAAAGCGCAGCTAGGATGGATTATTTTTGCGTGGCTCGCGTTTGCCTATTCGATATTGATCAAACCGCAGGCTGCGGTACTGCTGCCATTGCTGGTCGCTTTTGCTTTTGTCGATCCCGCGCGTCGCCGCGCCCGCGTCGTCGCAACCGGAATCGGCATCGTCGCCGGGGTTCTCTTCGCGCTGATCATCACCGAGCCGTTTCATCCGGGCAATCCGATCGCGACGTTTGGATGGCTGCTCGAGCGTTACGCCTACGGCTCGAACGTCTATCCCTACAACAGCGTCAACGCGTTTAATCTATGGGCGCTGCGGGGCACGCTGTGGGTCTCCGACAGCCAGCCGATTTTCCTCCTGCCGCAGTACGTCTGGGGTATTTTGCTGGTGCTCGCCGCGGTTGCGCTGGTGGTCTGGCGCTACCTGCAAGACCGCACCCCACAAGCCTTGCTGGAAGGCTGCGCGATCGCATCGCTTGCCTTCTTTGTGTTGGCGACGCGCATGCACGAGCGTTATCTCTTCAACGGACTGCTCTTCACCATCGCTTGCATTCCTTTTGCGCGCCGCTATCTCTGGGCGGCGATCGCGCTTACGGTCGTGCTCTTCGCCAATCTTCTCTACAGCCTGCAATATCTCAACGCCGTGACCAACAGCGTCCCAGGCGTTAACGAACAGAATTTGTGGGGTCCGTGGACGACGGGGTTTTCACTGCTTGCAGTCGGCACGTTCTTCGTGCTGGGATATATCTATCTCGGCGCCGCCGAGGGCACCGCTGCAGCGCCGGTCGCGGGTGCCAAGCCGTCGAGTGGGGGC
>JBARKF010000109.1:0-13951 GCA_049800655.1 Candidatus Cybelea sp. | reverse complement strand
GCTGCCGCCGCGGTCAGCGGCAACGTCGCACCTAACAGCATCAGCGCCGCCCTCAAGAGCTTGCTCATCTGCTTTGACAGGTGCCCAGCGCGGCACGTACAATCCTCCAGGTCGCCCAAACGGTCCGGGGGGATGTAGCTCAGCTGGTAGAGCACTTGCTTCGCATGTAAGGGGTCCGGGGTTCGAGTCCCCGCATCTCCACCAACGGAAACGCCTTACTCTATAGGGAGTTTTCGCATTTCTCGCGAGCGACTTTCCGAACGAATCGGGTGGACCTACTTTCCTGGTAAGGGCTCAGCGTTCGCGTCTCTCTCCTCCACCATCGAAAAACGCCTGATTCTGCTGGGAATTTTTGATATTTTGGAGTGCGCGTCTTTCCGAAGTGATCCGCGTATTACGACGGTCGTACGACAATAGGTCCGAACGACCTCTTCTCGCGTGGGCGCTCAGTGCCGTATTCACTAGGCAGACGAACGTCGAATTGCGTGCGACAGCGTCACGTCGTCTCAACCGAGCGGGTATGCCGGGTATGGGCACGTAGCTACGGCGATCGGCACAGCGATGTTCGAAGTGGATTAACGACGTTAAGGAAGCCCGCTGCCAAAATAACGGGAGGTTGCATTAAGTTTGGGCGCGAGAGGCACTTAAGCTAAATCAAAATCAAGCGCGGGCAAATTACTACGGGCGGTTACTCTTGTTGCCCGGCAGATCACTATCGGCTATAGTTTTGCCTGTGACTGTTGAGCAACGTCTTCTGGCGTTTAGCATCCTGCTGGGTCTAGTCAACGACATTGCGGCGTCGCATCTCATCAGCGCTCAATATGGCTACGCCTGGACGGCAAGCACGAGGGAAAAGCAGATGCCCCCGCTGACGGGCGTTGCAGCGAGAGTCGATGCAGCCTTTACGAACTTTATCGAAACCTTTCCGTTTTTCGCCGCAGCCGTCTTGATGGCAAGCATTCTCAATCGTCATACTACGCTGACAGCTTGGGGCGCATATCTCTATTTGACGGGCCGCGTGGCGTATCTGGTCTTTGCTGCGGCAGGCTGGGGTCTGCTGCGCTCCCTGATTTGGAATGTCGCGACGATCGGCATTCTAGCGCTCGTGATAGCCCTCTTCTTGTAGGGATCGGCGCGTTTCAACGAATCGTGGCGGGTTACTTCGCTTAGGGAATTTCGTCGACGATGTCTTTTCGCCCCACACATCCGGAGAATGCGGGTTAAGAACCATTCCGATCTACTAACCCGACTCGAAGGACGCCAGCCATTTGCGCAACGAAGGCTTCGTAACGCCTCCCGTCACGTACAATCGCGGTCGCGAGCCATTGATAGGAAGAAGACCATGACAAACAAGTCAGAGGCCCAAAACGGCAACGGAACGACCTCCATGGATCGCACCGTGCTTCCCGTCCCACCGCCTCAGTATCCGCCAATCACGGAGCTTGATGCGCACAACGCAAAAGCGCCGCCGCGGTTCGAGGTGAAAGCCCCGAAAGGTGCGCCCAACGTGGTCGTCATCCTTCTCGACAACATGGGCTTCGGCGACATATCGACCTTCGGCGGACCGATCCAGATGCCGACGCTGGACCGTCTGGCCAAGACCGGGCTGCGCTACAACAATCTCAAAGTTCCCCCGTTATGTTCGCCCGCCCGCGTGGCGCTGCTTACTGGCCGCAATAGCCATAGCGCAAACTTCGGCGTGATTTCGGAGATTGCCACCGGCTTTCCGGGGTATACTGCGGTGCGCCCCAGCAGCGTCACGAATCTGCCCGAGATCTTGCGGCTCAACGGTTACAGCACCGCCATGTTCGGCAAGTGTCACGAGCTGCCACCGTGGGAAGGCAGCGATGTCGGACCCTTCGACCGCTGGCCGGTGCATAGCGGCTTTGAGCGCTTCTACGGCTTCATGTCCGGCGAGGCTGACCTCTTCCACCCGGTCATGTACGACAACATGACCAGGGTGGATATGCACCCCGATGCCGATTATTACGCGAGTACCGACATCACCGATAAGGCGATCCTCTGGCTGCGTTCGCAGCGTTCGCTGGCCCCCGACAAGCCATTTTTCGTCTACTACGCGGCGATTGGTACGCACGGCCCATTCCACGTGCCCAAGACGTGGCGCGACCGCTACAAGGGCAAGTTCGATCAGGGCTGGGACCAAGTGCGCAAGGAAACGTTGGCCAGGCAGATCGAGCTAGGCGTCGTGCCTCCGGGCACCGATGCAGCGCCCAAGCCGCCGGGAATCCAGGAATGGAACGACTTGACGGCCGACGAGAAAAAAGTCTTTGCCAGATATATGGAGATCTATGCGGCTTTTGCCGAGGTAACCGATTACGAAATCGGGCGATTCCTGGACGAGATCGGGAACCTGGGCGAAATGGACAACACGCTGATCTTCTACATCACCGGCGACAACGGTTCGGTTTTCCAAGGCGGCCTCAACGGCGCCTTCAACGAGTTGTCCGTGTTCAACGGACTGCCCGAGCCGCTCGACGTTGCGCTGAAAAACTTCGACGAGATCGGCGGCCCAAAATCGCACCCATTGTACAACAATGGCTGGGCGTTTGCCGGCGCCACGCCCTTTGGCTGGGGGCATCAGGTCGCCTCGTACGGCGGCGTCTGCCAATCCATGGTGATCCACTGGCCGGAGGGCATCGAAGAGAAGGGCGGCCTGCGTACGCAGTGGATGCACATGATTGACATTGCCCCCACGGTCTTGGAGGCGGCTGGTGTGCCCGAGCCGGGCGTCGTCTCCGGTGTCCAGCAGAAACCCTTCGAGGGCGTGAGCGTGCTCGACACCTTGAATAACGCCGATGCGAAGTCGCGCCACACCTTGCAATACTTCGAGATGGCAGGCAACCGCGGCATCTACCAGGACGGATGGTTCGCCACCACGGTGCACCGCCCGCCGTGGGAGCCCAAGCCGCGGGCTACGCTTGAGAACGACAAGTGGGAACTTTACAACGTAGAGGAAGATTTCAGTTGCGCGCACGACCTTGCCGCGAAGTATCCCGACAAACTTGAGAAGCTGAAGGGAGTCTTCCTGGAAGAGGCCGCCAAGTACCACGTGCTTCCGCTTGACGATCGCGCGTGGGAGCGCTTCAACGCCGCGCTGGCGGGCCGTCCGGATCTAATGGAAGGTCGCACCGAGATCACGGTCTATGAGGGAATGAAGGGCATTCCCGAAAACGCCTTTATCAACATCAAGAACCGCTCTTTCGTGGTTACGGCCGATATCGAAGTCCAGCAGGCCGGTGCAGAAGGGGTGGTTATCGCCCAAGGCGGGGAGATGGGCGGCTGGGCCCTTTACGTCACGGACGGCGTACCCCGGTTTGCCTGGAACTATCTCGGTCGCGAGATTTACAAGATCGCCGGCCCGGCTCGCCTGCAGGCCGGGCGGGTAACCTTGCGCTTCGAGTTCGCTTACGACGGCGGTTTGGGCGCGGGCGGAAACGGTGTGATCTTCGTCAACGATGAAGAAGTCGCCGCAGGGCGCGTCGAGCACACTCAGCCGTTCGCATTTGGTGCCGAAACAACGGACGTAGGTGAGAACCTCTATACGTGTGTCAGCGACGACTACAAAGCGGGCGAGAATAAGTTCACCGGCAAGATTCACAAGGTGACCGTCGCGGTCGGAAAGTCCAACCTCAGCGAGGAGGCCCAGAAGGCTCTCGCAGAGTTGCGTATGAAGAAAGCGCTCTTCGTCTAATCGCGCCGTTGAGGAAAATTCTACGGTGAGCGGCGCATCGATTGCAGCTGCAATCTCAGCGCAGCCCAGCTCGCCCTGACGAAGTCGGTGTTCGGGCGATCATAGAACGCACAGTTGGCGGCGCGGCGCCACCGGTCGATCATATTAGCAGGCACTTGATTGCGTACGACAATCTTACGACAATTCGCGCGGAAACTAGGGGAAAGCGCGAACGCTAGCGGACAAAAGAATGGGGCTCAAAAAGACTGACGCAGCAACGAAAATGGGCTATTTCTTGCGTTTCGTACGCACTCTAGGTTTCGAGGAGCGTTTATTTCGCATATAAGTGGTCCGGGTTCGAGTCCCCGCATCTCCACCAACGGAAACACCTACTCTGTAAGGAACTCGGCGTTTCGCCGCGGAGGACAGCGACCGGAACACCGAGCACTTGCAATCGACATGAGAGGTCGGTCTTCGGATTCTCTCTGACAGGCTCGACCCCCACTAGAATTCGGAATTCGCGGATCGGGCGACCGGCCTACTTGAAAGCGTCACTGCTGCTCTTGAAGGGTTCCTCGAAGGGCACGTATTCGAGGCAGATGACCGCGAGGCCGTAATCAATATAGTAGGTTGGTAAAACCCCGACATGTCGGGGCCTAGGGGGCTCTGGAATCAACGAGTCCAAGGTCTTATAGCCGGCTACGCCGAGTCAGGGCAACGCTCTTTTGATGCTATCTGCTACAAGCACCCAAAAATCGCGATGAGCGTGGGGCCACTGACGCGCGGCGTTGAGCGGTGCGCGCGAATCCAAGGATACAATTCTTACTAGGATTACCATAAGGTCGGATGAACGATGGAAAAATTGGACACTTCGGTAATCGTCTCTAGCGCATCGCATAACGGCTACGGAACGCTGCGTTCGTTCCATGAATCGATCGGCTGGACGGTCTTCGGGCCGCCTGAAATCAGGGATCCCCGTGGGGTCCGGCGCCGTGCCGAGGACGCATATTTCGCCGTCAACGAGCCGTCTGCGGCCGTCTGGCTGCTTAGCTTCGATGGAGCCGCACTTGCGCGAATCGATCTTCCGGCGGGGCTGGACCCCGGAGGAGGCGCATTCGCATCCGATGGCACGTATTACGTGGGTTCGCGCTCACAACGTTCTATCGAGCGCGTTGACCTGACGGCGCGGCGTTACCGCGGCCCTGCCATCGCGCTTGCTGGGATTTCGTTTCCGCGCGGTTTCGCCGTTCTCGACGACGGCCGTTTCGTTGTTGCCAGCGGCACGCATCCCGTGCTCGGGGGCGGGCAGAGAGGGCTGTTTCTTTACGATCGCCGCGGAAGGATCGAAAATGACGCCTTCGTCGACGATCCTCTCTTGGATCCTCTCGACCTAGCGCTGTGCGACGGTTATCTTTACGTGACTAGTGAATTCCCATTCGGCAGCAACCACGCCGCGGTATCATTGCGCCGCTACGATGTACAAAACGGCGCGCCCGCTGGGGCTTGGTGCGCAGAGAATACCCCCGCGTTCCGTCGCGTGGAAAAACCGCGTGGAATTGCAGTCACCGATTATGGAATACTCTTGATCTGCGCGCAGAACTGCGTCCTGGCTGTTGATGTCACAACCTCAGGTAGGGCCTGGCTCGTGGCCGAGGATCAACACCTTGCCGGCCAATCGCTGGCGCTCTGCCCCGATCTCCTAAAGCGCAAACAAATCTAACCGCCTTCTTCGGCCTCCGAATGAAGACAGGCACGAGCAGCATTCACGACCTGCGCCCGTCGCGCTCGCCTGGTTCGCCGTCGGAAGCTAAAAGGGGGCGGTTCCCGCCTTTGGGGGACTCGCTTGCCCCACTATCCAAGCGTTGGCGGTAGGCGTAGAGGAGGGCTTAAAATGGCGCCACGACACGCACTTGGTGCAGCCTCCATCATTTTTGTACTCACTGCATGTTCTGGCGGAAGCGGCAACCAGAACGCGGCGTCCGATTCGGCAGCGCTGCTTGCAGCGGGTTCCAACGACGCAAACTGGATCGTCCCCGGAAAGACCTACGCCGGCAATCGTGTGACCGGGCTTGACGAGATCAGGCCCTCAAATGTTACGCAACTCAGGAAGGCGTGGATTACCTCAGTGAGAGACGATGGCGAAGAAGAAGCCTCGCCGATCATTTGGAACGGAACGGTCTACGTCACGACCTCACACGACAACGTCATCGCCCTCGACGGCGCCTCGGGCGCGCTAAAATGGGCCTTCCCTTACAGCCCCGCTTATGAGCTACAATATGCCGTTAACCGCGGCGTGGGCTTGGAGAACGGCCGGCTCTACCTCGTCACCCAAGATTGCCGGCTGTTGGCAATCGACGCCGCGACGGGCAAGCAAGTTTTTGACGTCCCCGCTTGCCACGATACAAGTAACACCTGGTATTCGATGGCCGCGTACCTTTACAAAAACAAGGTCATCGTCGGGACGTCGGGCGGCGATCTCGGCGGCAGCGGTCTGATCAGCGCTTTTAGCGCGCAAGACGGATCGCGCCTGTGGGATTGGCACACCGTTGCGCAGCCGGGGCAGCCGGGGGGTAACACGTGGCCTGGCAATTCGTACATTCACGGCGGCGCGGCCGTGTGGTCCGGTCTTTCGATCGATCAATCGAGCGATACGGTCTACGCCGCTCCAGGCAATCCAGGCCCAAATCTCACCGAGTACGGACGCAAGGGCCAGAACTTGTACGCCGATAGCGTCGTCGCACTCGACATTTCCGGCGCGAGTCCGCGCCTCAAGTGGTACTACAAGGTTTCCCCGAACGACGTTCACGACAACGACCCGTCGATGCCGCCGGTGCTCTTTACCGGGACGATCGGCGGTTCGCCGCGTCAGCTGCTGGCCGTTGGCGATAAGGCCGGTGATTTCGTTATCCTCGACCGGACAGATGGAACGTCCGTGACGAAGTTAGCCGTCAGCACTCAGCACGGGATCTTCACGACGGTGCCTACTCCGTCCGGAACGTTTGCATGTCCTAATCATGGGGGCGGCGTGGAGTGGAACGGTGGCTCGTACGACGAGAAGACGAACTTCTTCTTCATCCCCAGCACGCAAGAGTGCGCGATTTGGAAGATCGTTTATACGGGCGCCGTGCCGTACGTGCCGGGTCAACCGTACAGCGCTGGGCCCTTGCCGAAGCGCCGTCCCGCGACCGGGCTTTTGACGGCGGTCGACGTCGGCACGGGCCAGCCGGCGTGGAAAAAGCAATTCCCGTATCCGGCGCAAGGCGGCGTGCTCGTCACCCGCAACGGGCTCATCTTCACCACCGATACCGGTGGCGGAATCTACGCGCTGGATCCCAAGACCGGTCAGGTGCTTTGGCATGACGACGTGGGCTCGGCGATCGTTGCGCCGATCTCGGCGTACCGCGCGCGCGACGGCCACGAGTATCTGGTGGTCGAGGCGGGCGAGGGGGGCAACCAGCAAACGCCAGGGCTCCCTCCTTCCCATGGGGCGCGCGTCGTCGCTTACAGTTTGAACGCAACGCAAACAACGATGAACGACTCCTCCGGCCAACCCGCGGTGGCGACCGCTACGACCGCTAAGACCGAAAGCGCTGCCGCCGGCGCCGGCATGCTGCCGTACACTCCAGCCCAAGTTGCAACGGGCGCGGCAGTCTACGCGAAGTATTGTCTGTCGTGTCACGGCGCGCACCTGCAAGGCGTCGCGGGTCCGGCACTGACCGGTCCGGCGTTCGCGCACGCAAACCTCAACGTCGCACAGATGTACGGAATCGTCGCGCAACAAATGCCGCTAACGGCTCCCGGGTCGCTGTCAAAGACGAACTATGCGGCCGTCATGGCCTACATGCTCTCCTACGACTGCGTAAAATCGTCCGGCGGCAATATGCCCTTTCCAACAAGCGTGACGGCGCAGCTTTCATCGGTGAGACTGACTGCGCAGACCTGCCCGGCGCACTAGCGCTAGGCGACGCCGGGCCAATCATAAGCTTCCTTCGGCGATTACTTGCATTACGAGTAAAGGGTCAGTTTTACCCGACCCCTGCTCGGACGGCACCGCCGTCATTACTGAAGCCGTGCGCGCCTCCACTTTTCTACTCGACCGCCTTGCTTCGATCCTCATGCTATCATCTGGAGAACGGGCTGTGCTCTTCGCTGTGGCGCTGCCTGAGCTCGATTTTACCAACCCGGGAGACCGGCCCAAATCGTCGCTTGATGCCACGAAAGTCAGTTGGATGATGACCGAAATTAATTACCGCCAGGTCGGCGTCGACGCCATCAAAGTCTTTTGCCGTGAAGCAGGTCCGAGAGACTCGGCCAGCCATTCTCTTGCTTCACGGCTTTCCTAGCGCAAGCCACATGTTGCGCGATCTTATTCCAACCCTGAGCGATCGATTCGGACACCCCGAAGCGATCTACTATGCGGACGAGCTGCGACGGCTCGAAACCAGTGGCACCGGCATTACCGTGACCTTTGCGTACACGAGAATCACGCCAGAAAACTGGACTTCTTCTCAAGAGCCGATCGCCTACGTCTACGGACCAACCGCCTTCGTCGAAATAGCTTCCGATCTGCTGACGCAAGCGGGCTACGCTGCATCGCGTTTCCATACGGAACGGTTCGGACCGACGGGGGCGCCTTAAGGTGGCGCGGTCATGGGATCCATGAGCCAACCGCGCGTTCTAATCGTCGGAGCCGGCGCCGTCGGAGGTTACTTTGGGGGGCGCCTGGCCCAAGCCGGCCGTGACGTAACGTTCCTCGTGCGCGACCGCCGCGCGCAGCAGCTGCGTCAGCGCGGGCTCGAGATCGTCAGTCCGCACGGCGACGCGAAGATCGACCCGAATATCGCGACGACGGCCGAGTTAAAGGAACCGTTCGATCTCGTGCTGCTTGCCGTCAAACACTATGCACTCGACGCCGCAATTGCCGACATCGCGCCTGCCATCGGGAAACGCAGTGCGATTTTGCCCGTGCTCAACGGTATGCGGCATCTCGACCGGCTGCGCGTCGCGTTCGGAAGAGCGCACGTCTTGGGCGGCGTTTGCATCGTCGCGACGACGCTCGACGCCGACGGTCGCATCGTGCAGCTCAGCAAGATGCAAGAGCTGAGCTACGGCGAGCTGGATGGCGCGCTCTCGGAGCGCATCCGGACGATCGATCGGGCGCTGCAGGGCGCGGGATTCACCGCTCGGCTCTCGTCGAGCATCGAGCTAGAGATGTGGGAGAAGTGGGTTTTCGTTGCAGCGCTAGGTGGCATCACGTGCCTGCTGCGCGGCACGATCGGCGAGGTGCAGCACGCGCAGCGCGGGCGGGACCTCACGATCGCGATGCTCGACGAGTGCGTCGCCGTAGCGACAGCCGCCGGTTACGCGCCGCGACCTGCGGCAAGAGATCGCGCGTTCAACATCTTGACCGATGCAGTCTCCGACTTAGCATCGTCCATGTACCGAGATTTGCAGAAAGGCCGACCACTGGAGGCAGACGCAATCATCGGAGACATGTGCGTCCGCGGCGAGGCCGCCGGCGTTAAGGTACCGCTGCTCTCGGCGGCATATACACAACTCTCCGTTTATGCGGCGAAGGCGAGCGAGAGCGTATGAGCAACGGGCAACTCACCTCGCCCGGATTCGGTGGAAGAGCGAGCCAGGAGAGCTGCGGTTTTCCGTCGTGGCAGTACGCGATGATCTCGCGCTTTGCCGGGCCCGGCGTAAAGCGTGGAAGCGTCTGAAAGCGTACGACGATCTTGCGACAATTCGCGCGGGAACGGCTGAATGCGCTGACGCTAGCAAAGAAAATGGGCTATTTCTTGCGTTTTGTACGCACTCTAGCTCTCGAGGAGCGCTTATTTCGCATGTAAGAGGTCTCCGGTACGAGTCCCCGCATCTCCACCACCAAAAACGCCCGACTGCAAGGACTTTTCGCGTTTTGACTTCCACGGTAGTGCGAGGTGAGAGGCCGCATTTACATTGAGTGCAAGGGCTTAGGTCTGGCCCAGCATCCAAAATCGATGATCTTGTAACGAAATTCGAGCGCTTTCCGGCCCAGAGGATCCTTGCATTTACGACAGGGGTACGACGATGTTGTTAATGCCGGTTCCCGACCCCAGGCTACCGCGCTGAGCCTACCGTTAACCTAAGGGCTGGTCATTGCATCGGTTGCGCTTCAGGAAACCTCCACGTGCTGTTGAGGATCTCAGCGCGTGGTCGGAAGGCAACTCGTAGTTGCCGCGTCGCAACCGCCGAACCGGATTACGACCGAACCGTCGGCACTCTTCTTCCCTGTGATGTTGTTGACCGTATACGCGTCGAGACTGTTCTGCTGAAAAAAACCCTCGGCGCTATAGAGACTGACCGACCAGAAGCCGTCGACCGGCACGTCTTTTACTGTGAGCCCATTCTTACGCGGTCGACCGCGCTGTGTGCACCGAGGCTACCAAGGAAATCCTGTCGCGGGAGTGGGGCAGATCGCATGCGGGGACTCTAGGAGGTCGGCTTGCGGACCCAGACGCTCGTCAGCATCCAACACTGAGTCCAACAATCGGGGTCCTGGAGCGCAGCGAACGCGGCGTCGAGTGTCTTTGCATTGACCAACCCCGAGCCGATCACTCGGTCGCGTACCGTCTGGAAGAACAGTTCAAAATAGAGCGCGTCACGGGTCGTCCCGCGAATGTTGGGTGCTTCGGTAGCGGCGAAGGGATAGCCGAGGCCCAGCGCATTCACCATCGCGGGCAGCTTGCGGCCAATAAACCAATCCACGCCCTGCGTCTGCCCCCACTTGATGATGCCATCCCAGGCTTCGGCCCAAGCTTCGGGTTCGCACGTGCGTGCGAGATTGAAGTCGGGTTCACACGCGAAAAGCCAGCCGCCGGGTTTTACGGCTGCGGCCATTTTCGTGAGAATCGCCGGTGCGTAACCAGCAATTTGGTGAAGCATCGCGCGACACATAACGAGATCGTAGAGACCGTCCGGAAGATCGGCGGTGCGCAGGTCGGCTTGCTTCACGATGAGATTCCCCGCCCCGATCAACTCGATCATCCTGGGATTGATGTCCACGGATGTCACGGCGCCTGCGTTACCAACCTTGCCGCAAAGCCACTCGGTTATGCTACCGTTGCCGCCGCCCAACTCCAGACACCGCCAGCCCTCACGCAAACCCAAGTTGAGAAGGGCCGCTCTGGTTTGCGGATCGAGAATTTTCGACATGAGATCCAGCCGGTCGTACTCGGCGACCGACGCATTGTCGAACATGTAAGAGTGCATCTCAGCCGCTCGAGAGTGTGCGTTCGCGATACAAGAACGGATTCGTTGCGTAGCTGCCGGTCAGCAAGTTTTGGGCCTGTTCGACATCGCTCCCGGGCAGATGTGCACGATCGAGTAGTCCCACTTGCACCAGCACACAGGCTTGGTCCCAATAGACGAGCTGATCGTCGCCGATGGCTCGCGAGACGTACGTGGTTAATGTATCGTGCGGCCACTTCGTTACGAAGTGGTCCGGGTAGAATCTGAACACTTCATCCCCGCCGTTACCGCCTGCCATCGTAGGCAGGTGGTGGAGGTGCGGCCTTTCACACATCGTCGTCATTGTCGCCGACGCATCATGCAGCTCGAACTCATCGCGCGGGTGCTCGTCGAACACGGCTGCCAAGTTAGTCGCGTTGCTCATGAATCGCACACTCCTTCGCTCGAGTTATCCGCCTGTCCTAGTGATGACGATAACAGTGCATTCGAGCCCGGAGCACGTTGACCGATTCAAGAAGGTGAGCCTCGAAGCAGCCACTTAGCGAAGCCCACCCTCAGCTTGACTCGAGAACAAACGTTAATTCGGCACAAACGAGATTTTTATGCCTTCGCTTTCCAGTTGCTCGCGAATATGCGAAAAGCGCTGATATGCAGAAATTGTGATTGGGCCAGTGTACCCAAGACTCTGCAGCTTGCGCGGTGGATACTTCAAGTAGGTCGCACCGATCTTTTCGAGCTCCTGTGATATGACTGGGCCAAGCCACGTGTGCTCTGTGAAATTCGTCATGAAAATGTCGTAGCGCTCCTGCGGGTCCTGCCAAAGGTCGAAAATCTGGGGCACCGTTGCGATGAGGTTGCCGAACGGGGTCACGCGGTTTTGCGGTGGCACTGACCACTGTCTTACGCGAGCGCTTGGGAAGTGTCGAGTGATTCGTCGCCGCCCGCGTTCCCGCTAGTTAATCGCGGGCAACGGCCACGCAATCGATCTCGACGTCGAAAGGACCCGTCCACTTCGGAACAATCGTGAAGATACGAGCTGGCTGGTTTCCAGCTTCGAAGTAGCGCTTGTACACGTCGTTGAACGGCTCGAAGTAGTCGGGCGACGTGCAGAAGATGTTGCACTTGAGCACGTGGCTGAGATCGGATCCCGCGCTTTCAAGCGCGTGTTTGAGTTGCGCCATGACGCGCTCAGCCTGCTCTTCGAAGGGCGCGTTTTCGACTTCGCCGGTTTGCGGGTTAAACGGTGGCATGCCGGAGATGTAGATTGTGTCGCCGGCGCGAGCGGCAACCGAGACGGGGGCTCCCCATTTTTCGAAGTTGGTCGAATAGGGTTCGACCCGGATTAATTCGCGTTTCATGATTCTCCGCGCCGATGTGGCGCTAGTTCCGTTGTAAGGAAGCGGCTGCCGAATCCTTTATGCGGGTTCTTTTGCGCCTTCCGGAAAGTGTTGGGGCGTCTCGCGGCGATCACGCTTGCCTAGTTGCGCGCAACGCGGAAGCGTCGCGGACGCGCATGCTGGGAAGCTCTGCAGAGGCCGCTCCGGGCCGGTGGACGATGACGTTCAGCAACCCGCCGATCAACATGTTTGTGCCCACAAGGATCGACGAATTGGGAGCGTTGATGACCGAGTTCGAGCCGGACCCCTCCATGAAAGTCGTCGCGTTCCAGTCGGCGAATCCCGATTTTTCTGCGCCCACTTTGTGCCGCGCCTCTCGTTCGTGCCGGGCATGAGTTGTTACGCGAGCTCGGTGATGACCGAAATTGCGAAGAACTTCCATCCCGAAGAAGTTCGGGTCAGTGCATAAAAGACTGAAACAGTTTCGATAAGCGATCCGTCGGCCCGAACGCGGTTGGCACTACGCAGGATCACGTGAGCCTTCTCAGCCGATGCAAAAACCTCGCAGCTGGGGTCGATCGTGGCGTGCCACTGCTTCGCAGCCATCAAGTCTGCAGGCTTGTAGGGATAGGTGTTAACGAGGTTTGTCCGGCCGTTATCGATATGGGCGAGCGGATATTGGATCAGCTTATCGATTGAAGGGATGTCGTTCGCGTTGAAAGCTCTGAGATAAGCCGCATAAGTCGCGAGCACCTCGTTCTTCAGTTCTTCGTTCACCGTTTCTTTGTTCACCGTTTTCATGACACTTGCAATCCTTTCATATGGTTGCCTGGAGTGTGCGCGCATCTTAGCAATTCAGCGAGCGCCGGGGGAGTAAGTGCAACTGCTTGTTTGCGAGTGCGTCGCTGAACGGTAGGATGCGGATCCGCTTACCCGTGAGGGCGAAGATCACGTCGTGAAGCGGCCGCGCAACGGGGCCTGAGTGTCGCGCACTGTCCTATTCTCGGCATAAGTAATCAAGAAAAGAGCCAACATTGCCCAAGCGTTTTCGAGTTGGTTCATCGGGACACGGCAGATTCCGGCGACTTCTTTGTCAGCCAGGGAAGTCCCTTAAAGCAGCGGCTTAAGAATCGTTCGAATGGGTTTGACAAGTCTCTAGTCGCTGGACACAGGGTTTCCGTAAAGTTAGCATTCGGGCTCTGGATGTTTCTTGGCAACGGGCCCGAGCACGAGAGCGCTCCCTTGCATCGGGCTAGAGGCAATGACTCCCGTATCCGCGAGCTTCGGCGCCAAGCGCCATGATAGCCTAACCGATCTATCACGGAGCGTCGGTGTCGTACCAAGTGGTTCGCTTTCCGATCTCGGTTGTTGCCGATCTCGGGATTGACGTGCCCGGGACTGATGCACATGCGGGCAAAGACCGGCTACGAGGTACTCTGCCACGGGCGCGCGGGCCGATCCCGGTCCGCAGACTTGTCCGGCACGAATAAACGGCTTAGTTGAGGTGCGGATCCATCGTTATGTGGGTAATAGAAACTCACACCCCGAAATCTTACAGCCGCTTTTGGTAATTGAGAAAAATCGACATGCCTGATGCTGCAATGAACGCTCAGATGACCGGCAAGCCGGGTTTTGTCGCCGCACTCGATCAGAGCGGGGGCTCGACGCCCGGCGCTTTGCGTCTATACGG
>JBARKF010000108.1:0-6525 GCA_049800655.1 Candidatus Cybelea sp. | reverse complement strand
GGCGCCGTAGTCGAAGGACCTTGTCATCCTCAGCGGAGCGCCCTGTGGCTTTGTCATCCTGAGTACAACATGGCCCGGACGGCCCACCCAATACTCCATGGAAATGGCCGCTCCGCGCCTTCGCCGGGGCTATTTCCACATCAGCGGACCGCCGAAGGCGCGTAGTCGAAGGACCTTGTCATCCTCAGCGGAGCGCCCCGTGGCTTGTCATCCTGAGCGGAGGCGCGAAGCGCCGTAGTCGAAGGACGAAAGGCGAGAAGGCGGTTGCCTACTCGCGGCCCATGAAGCTGCGGTAGATGCGGATCAAGGCGTCCTTTTGGTCGACCGTCAGGCGCGGGTCCAGCTTGATCGCGTGTTCGACGCCGTGATGGCTCTCCTCGCGTGCCGGGGTGTCGTCGAGGAGCCCCGCTTGGGTGTACATCGTTTCCGCCGAGATATGCAGCGCGTTGGCGATGCTCTTGAGCACCTCGGCCGACGGCTTGTAGAGGCCGCGTTCCACTTGGCTCAGATATGGGTTCGAAATTTTCGCGATTTCGGCCAGTTGGCGCATCGAAAGATTCGCAAGCTCGCGCTGGCCGCGGATAAAGTCACCGAGGCTGCGCCAGACTCCGGCGCCCGGCGTCCCCTTCTCATCGTCTGTCATTTTGGCTTCTCCCTAACGTAGCGTCCCGGCGCCGGTTCACCAGCCGGTATCGCGTAGGGCGCGCGCATCGGCCCGCCGTGCGCCTCTGCCCACGCGGCCCAATCCTCCCACCACGAGCCGTGGTGCCGATCGGCGCTCTCGAGCCACTCTTCCGCCGAGACGCCTCGCGGCGCCGAGGGCTGCGTGTAATGCCACGTCTTCTTCCCACCGGGTGGATTGACGATGCCGGCAATGTGGCCGGAGTTGGTCAGCACGTACTTCGCTTCGCCGCCGACGTATTGGGTCGTCAGATAGGTCGCCTTCCAGGGCGCGATGTGATCGTTCTCGGCGCCGAGCACGTAGAGCGGCGTTACGATCTTGCCCAGATCGATCGGCGTTCCGCCGATTGAGAACGCGCCCGGTTTCACGATCGCGTTGTGGAGGTAGCACGCGCGGAGATACTCCGAATGCATTTCGACGGGCATGTTCGTCGAGTCGTTATTCCAAGCGAGAATATCGAACGCCGGCGGCTGTTTGCCTTTGAACCAGTTGTTGATAACGTAGCTCCAGATGAGATCCCGCGACCGCATCCAGTCAAACGTACGCGCCATGTCCTTCGAGTCGAGATAGCCGCGCTCGCGAATGCGATGTTCCAGTCGCGCGATCGTGTCTTCATCGGTAAAGACCCCGAGATCGCCCGGAATGCTGAAATCTACCAGCGTGTTGGTCACCGTCGCCGACGCAATCCGATCGCCTTGGCCGATCGCCGCCAGGTGCGCCAGCGCGATGACGGCCATCGTGCCGCCTAAGCAAAGCGCTGCGACGTTGACGCGTTTGGCACCGGTAATCTCCTGGACCCGGTCGAGCGCGGCCAAGATACCTTCGCGCAGATAACGATCCATCGTGTAGTGCGCCATCGACGCATCGGGATTGCGATAGGAGATCATGAACGTCTGATGGCCGTGCCGCACCGCCCACTCAACGAAGGATCGCCCCGGCGCGAGGTCCATGATGTAGTACTTGTTGATCCACGGCGGGCTGCAGAGCAACGGGATTTCGTGCACCTGCGGCGTCTGCGGCTCGTAGGCGATCAACTCGATAAGCTCGTTTCGAAAGACGACGCGTCCCGGCGTCGCCGCCAGGTTCACCCCCAGCTCGAACCCCGACTTATCGACTTGACTGGGATAGCCGTCATTGTTCGTAACGTCTTCGATGAAATTTTGCATACCGCGCACCAGGCTCAGGCCGCCGGTGTCCGTCGCTTCTTTAATCACGCCGGGATTGAGCCACGGGACGTTGCTCGGCGCAAACGCATCGCAGAACAGCTGCATCGCAAAGCGAGCTTTCCGCCGCGTCGTTTCGGGCAGCCGCGCCGAGTCGACCAACGCGAACGCGGCCTGCGTGCGGGCCTGGTAATCCTCGACGAAGCCCGCGAGAAAGGGATTGCTGCTCCACGCGGGTTCGGCGAAGCGCTTGTCTTCGGCAAATTTGGATTCGCCGGTCTCACCGCTCAACCGGCGCAACATGTTGAAGCCGACGTTTTGTTCGGCGAGCGCCAAGCCGGTCATCCAGGTGCTCATCCGCAGTGGGTCGGTCATCGCGTCGGCGACGACGGCGCGCAGCGCGTCGGTCAACGATGCCATGTCGAGGCCGGTGACGTCGATGCCGTAGTTGAGCTCCTCCGGCGCCATCGTCTCCTGCATCACATGTACCAGCCGCCGTTAATGTTGTAGACCGCGCCGGTGATGTAGCCGGCTTCGTCGTCGAGTAGGAAGCGCACCAGCCGCGCGACCTCGTCCGGGCGCCCGAGCCGGCGCTCCGGCGTCTGCTCGATGGCGGTTTCGATTGCGGCCAACGGCATCGCGCGCGTCATATCCGTGTCGATGAAGCCCGGCGCGATCGCATTGACGGTGATTCCGCGCTTGGCGACTTCGCGCGCGACCGTTTTCGTCAGGCCGATCAAGCCGGCTTTGGCGGCGGCATAGTTCGCTTGCCCGAAGTTGCCGGTCACGCCTACCACCGAGCTCACGTTGACGATGCGGCCATAACTCTGGGCGACCATCGTTTCGAGCACGGCCTTGATCATAAAAAACGGCCCCGACAGATTGACCTGCAGAACCGCTTCCCATTCCTCGACCGTCATTTTGCGAATCGTGTGATCGCGGGTGATCCCGGCATTATTCACGAGAAAGTCGATGCGCCCGTGCTCGTTGAGCACCGCCTGCACCGCCTCCTTACACCGTTCGAAGATCCCAACGTTGGTCTCGTAAAAGTGTACGCGCGAGGCGGCACCGTTCAGCCGCGACGCCAGCGTCGTCGTCCGATCCTTGTCCTCGGGTAGTCCGAGTACGGCAACGGTCGCGCCATCCTGGGCGAGTAAACTGCTGATCGCACCGCCGATTCCGCGCGATCCTCCGGTGACGATTCCAACCCGTTTTGTGAGAGGTAAACTATCCACGCGCTAGATTTACCCAGCGGAACGCTCGGATACCTTCTGCGTCCTTGGCATGCCGGGCTGAGTTAGCGAAGTTGCGGCACCAATGGCGAAAGCGAGTCGCAATGTTACCAGCGCAGCTTTGTCATCCTGAGCGGAGGCGCGCAGCGCCGTAGTCGAAGGACGCACGTGCCTCGTAAGCCCTGAGCGAGCGCAGCTTTGTCATCCTTGGCATGCCTGGCTGAGTTAGCGAAGTTGCGGCGCAAATGGCGAAAGCGAGTCGCAATGTTGCCAGCGCATCGACCTATGCTCGCATTCGCGTCGCTTGCGGTGCTCGCCTTGGCGCCGTTTGCGGCGAACTCGCAGTCGCCGCCGCGCGCCACGCTGACGCCCGCGCCGGTCGCAGCGCTTGGAATCGCGCTCCCGGCGGTTGGCGGTTGGCATTGGTTTCGGATGCAGAAAAAGTACTTCACTCCAGCAGTCATGCAGGACATTCGCGATAACTTGCATGCGAGTTTCGTGCGCACCGGCTGGATCCCCGATTGGCTGAAGTTCGAGGACCATCGCTGGCATCGCGAGGACCAGGGGCTCGATGCGATCTGCAGCTCCGGATTGCACGCCATGATTCTCGTCCCCAGCCCGCGCAACGATGCGAAAGGTGAGGACGATCTCGTCAACAACGTCGGTGAGTTTTTCGCGCGCTACGCAAAGCGCGAGTTCGGCTGTCTGCGTTACGCGGAGATCGTCAACGAGGCCGATCTCCCTGCCAACGGCTTCGCCGACGTGCATGATTACGCGCAGTTCTACGAGCGCGTGGCGCCGATGATTTCGGCCTTCGGGATCGCCGTGATCACCAGCGGCACCTCGGGCAAGGACCGGCCCTGGACGATTGCGCTGGCGTCGCTCCTGCGCGGCGCGAGCCCCGCGCCTCCCGTGAACGGGTACGGTTTCCATCCGTATGGGATCCCGCCCAGCGATATGGCGAGCGCGGTTGCCGAGATGCGCGCATCCGCCGGGGCCACGAGCGCCGGGACGCTTGCGGACGTTTACGTGACCGAGATCGGTCTTACCGATCCCAATGCGCTCTACCAGACGATCGTGAACCTCGCCCACGCAACGCCCGCGATCACGATCTATGAATACCTGGCCCTGCCCAACGAAAACTCGTCGTACGCGCTAAAAGAGAACCCGGCGCTCTACGCGGCAGTCCAGAAGGCCTGGAGTGCCGTGACCGCCGGCACGCTCACATATCCAGCCCACCGTTGATCGAGTAGACGGCGCCGGTGATGTAACTCGACTCGTCTTCGAGCAGAAAGCGCACGACCCGGGCGACTTCTTCGGGCTTGCCGAGCCGGCGCTGCGGAATCTTCTCGACCACCTTCGCCAGCGCGGCCTCGGGAATCGCGGCGACCATCTCCGTCGCGATGAAGCCGGGAGCGACGGAGTTCACGGTGACGCCGCGCTGCGCCATCTCGAGCGCCAGGCTCTTGGTGAAACCGAAGAGGCCCGCTTTCGAGGCCGCGTAGTTCGCCTGACCGATGTTGCCGGTCTCGCCGATGACCGAGCTGATGTTCACGATACGTCCCGATCCGCGCGCGATCATGTGCTCGAGCACCGCTTTGGTCATCTGAAAGGCACCCAAAAGGTTAACGTCGAGCACCTGACGCCAGTCGTCGACGGTCATCTTCCGAACCGTCTTATCGATGGTGATGCCCGCGTTGTTGATCAGGTAATCGATGCGCCCGAACCGATCCATGACCTCTTTGACGACGCGGTTACAATCGTCCGCATCGTCGACGCGCCCCTGATGGATCGAGATCGTCGCGCCTTGCTCGGCCATCCGCTGTTGGAACTTCTCCGCGCTCTCCCGGCCGCGGTTATAGCCGGCGGCCACCGTCGCCCCGCTCGTCGCCAGGCACTCGGTAATCGCCGCGCCGATGCCGCGCGTGCCGCCCGTAACCAAAGCCACTCGACCTTCAAACACGAGTCCTACCTCCGCGCTTGGAAAATTCGCGACTCGGCCGCTGGTGTCATCTTCGTCGGGCTAGAAGAACCAATAATGCTAAAACCGATCGCGCCAACGACCATGGCCGCATTTACCGCGGCGCTCGCAATCGCCGGCTGTAACTCCGCGATCGCGCCCACCACCGCGTACATCCCGCAGTGGCGAGCGTTGCACCTCGCGCAGGCGGCCTGCCCGCAAGCGCAACCCGGCGAGGCGCAGTGCGCGGCATTGATCGGATACCAAAAGGCTCAGCCGGGCGTTGTCGGATGGACGCCTGCCGATATCGAGGCCGCATACGCGTTGCCGTCGTCGAGCAAGGGGCGCGGACAAGTCGTCGCGCTCATCGATGCCTACGATAATCCCGACGTTGCCTCAGATCTCGCCGAATACCGCTCGTACTTCGGCCTGCCGAAGGCAAAGTTTAACAAATACAATCAAAAAGGGCAGCGCAGCCACTACCCGCCGGGCAACAGCGGCTGGGGCTTTGAGATCGACCTGGATGTGGATATGGTGTCGGCCGCCTGTCCGAACTGCACCATCGATTTGATCGAGGCGAAGAACAACAGCTTGGCCAATCTCGGCGATGCCGATAAGGAAGCCGTGAAGCTCGGCGCGACGATTGTCAGCAACAGTTGGGGCTGCTACCAGGCCGGCTGCACCTGGCATACGCACGACTTCGACACAAAAGGCATTACGTTTCTCGCGGCGGCCGGTGATATCGGCTACGGCTCCTTTCCTCCCGCACAGTTCGCGACCGTCATTTCGGTCGGCGGCACGGAGCTTTCGAAAAACGGCTCGACGTACAGCGAGCAAGTCTGGCCCGATACCAGCGGCGGCTGCGCGCCGAATATCTCCAAGCCGTCGTGGCAAAGCGACCCCGACTGCGCCACGCGCACCGCCAACGACATCGCGGCGGTCGCCAAAAACGTTGCCGTCTACGACACCTACCGCTACAACAGCTACGAGGGTTGGTTCATCGCCTACGGCACCAGCCTCGCAACCCCGATCATCGCAAGCGCTTTTGCGCTCGCCGGTAACTCGACGACGCAAGATGCCGGTAAGGTCTTTTGGACGCTCTCAAAAAAGCAGCTCAAACACGACATCCACGCCATCACGAGCGGATCGATCAACGACTGTCCGCCGAGCCTGAGCGGAACCTACTTATGCAGCGCCGGCACCGGTCAGTTCGGAACCTATTCCGCCCCAACCGGCTGGGGAACCCCCAAAGGCATCGCCGCTTTCTAGCCCTTTGTCATCGTGAGCGGAGCGCTCCACCTTGTCATCCTGAGCGGAGCGAGCGCAGCGAGCGTAGTCGAAGGACCCGCAAGAGATAGCCCTTTGTCATCCTGAGTACAACATGGCCCTTGGCAGGGCCACCCGGAATGGCATGAAAATCAAGTATTTGCCGTCCTGCGACGTCGGCTTCGCTTGGTGCTACGAGCCCGTTCCTGAGTAGGACGCTGG
>JBARKF010000107.1:0-2268 GCA_049800655.1 Candidatus Cybelea sp. | reverse complement strand
GATAATAGAATGCATACGCCGCTAGCTTCGGAACGCGATCGGTCGTCATGATCGCCTCGCCGGCGTCGAGGGCCGCCTTTCCGCCCGACTCGAGCTGCGCTGCCGCACGTTCGAGCCCTCGCTGTACGCGATCGACCGGCAGCGGCACGCCGATCACGCCGGTCGACGCGACGATGACCTCGGTGGGTGCGATGCCGAGCAGAGCCGCGGCCTGCCGTGCGGTCGCGCGAGCGTCGCGTTCGCCGCGTTCGCCGGTGCAGGCGTTCGCGCAGCCCGAGTTACAGACGAGTGCCCGCATCGTGCGCGATTGCGCTAGATGTTGCGCGCTCACTAGCAGCGGCGCCGCCTTGACTTCGTTCGTCGTCACGACCGATGCGCAGCTCTGAGGTGTGTCAAAGGCAATCAGCGCGAGGTCGCGTTTGCGCGGCTTGATGCCGGCATGGACGCCCGCTAGCCGCACGCCGGGAACGGCTCCGAGCCCACCGCGCAGCGAGATCAGGTCAAGCAAAGATTGCGCGAGCACTTAGTCCTGTTGCCTCCGGGTAGCCACACATCAGATTGAGATTCGCAATCGCCTGGCCGGCAGCGCCCTTGCCGAGGTTATCGATCGCGCAAATCGCCCGTACGACGGCTCCCTCCGTGTCCACCCGCAGCTCCGCATCGCTCGTTCCTACGACGGCGGCGACGCTCGGCGCGCGCCCGTCCGAAAGAACGCGCACGAATGCGGCGTCGCGATAAGCTCGCGCGTAGGCCGCGGCAACCGCGGCGCCATCGACGGGCCGATCGAAAATCGCGTAGACGTCGGCAAGCATGCCGCGCGCAAGCGGGACGACGTGGGGCGTAAACGTGACGCCGGTCGCCATACCACCGGCCTCGAGGTAGCGCTCGATCTCGGGTTGGTGGCGATGACCCTGCAGACCGTACGCGCGAATGTCGCCGCTCACTTCGGCATACAGCGAAGTGACGCGGGGCGTGCGGCCTGCGCCGGTAATTCCACTCTTCGCATCGATGATGACTTGGCGCGGCGTTCCCAGCTCCGCGAGGGGCAAGAGCGCGAGCAGCGCAGCCGTCGGGTAGCACCCCGGATTGGCAACGAGTTGGGCGCCCGCAATCGCGTCGCGATACCATTCGGTCAACCCATAAACTGCTGCCGCCTCGAAACGATAACACGCCGACAAGTCGATCACGCGAACCCCGCCGGCGAGCAGCTCGGGTACGATGGCGCGCGCTTCTTCGTCAACTCCGGCAGTGATGACGACGTCGTCCGGCATCGCGGTCGCCAGCACGCTGCCGGACGCGTCAAAACGATACGGCGCAGCGCGCAAGAGCGGGAAGTGATCGGCGAGCCGCTCGCCGGCGTGGCTCTGGCTCTCGAGCACGCCGATCTCGAACGATGGATGCGCGTGCAGCAAACGAATGAGCTCGGCGGCGGCGTAGCCGCTCGCGCCCCAGACGTGAACGCGCCCTTCGACTCCGCTCAGGGCAGGCTCCTCGACTCCGCTCAGGGCAGGCTCAGCCGAAGAACAGCGAGTTCGTGCTCGAGCGAGACGATCTGCCGGCGTACCTCGTCGGGTGCAGTCGATCCGCGCGTCCGCTTTGCCGCGACGCAAGCGCGTGCGTCGTAGGCCGCGTCGAGCGCACGATCTTCCGCTTCGGCGCGCGCGACCTCGGCGCCGACACGCGCGTGTGCTTCGCGCGGCGATGTGCCGTCCATGACGAGCCGGTCGGCGAGGTCGGTCGCGACCGTGTAGCCCTCGAGCGCAGCACTTTCCATCCGCTCGCGCACGAAGCTAACGGCTTCCCAGGCCCGAGCGAAGGCTGCGAGCGTCGCGAGCGCAACTTCAACCACCGCGATCGCTTGCGCCTTCGTGACCTGCAGGTCGCGCTGGTAAGATGGCGCGGTGCCGCAGAGCGTCGCGAGCGCCCCGGCGTACGATCCGACGAGCTGTGCGGCGCGTGCGCGCACGAGTTCGAACGGGTCGGGGTTGCGTTTTTGCGGCATCAGGCTCGAGCCGGTCGACGCGGCGTCGCCGAGCCGGACGTAACCGTACGCCGGCGCCGACCACGCGATGAGCTCCTCGGCGATGCGCGACGCATCAATGACGGCTCGAACGCAGGCGTGAGCGAGATCGAGCGCGGCGTCGCGATTCCCGATCGAGTGCAGTGCGTTCCGCGAAGGCGCGGCAAAACGAAGCGCGCGCGCAGCGCGGTCGCGATCGAGCGGCAGTGTCGAACCAGCGAGAGCGGCGCTCCCGAGCGGACATGTGG
>JBARKF010000106.1:0-6595 GCA_049800655.1 Candidatus Cybelea sp. | reverse complement strand
GAAGTGGCCATGCCTGGTACAGTTTGAAGTGGCCGCCGGGGGACGGGAGTATGCTCGAGCCAAAATGTGCCCGAAGGCTACACTCTTCAAGTTCAAGATCCTGGCATCGGTCCGCTATTCCATTTCTCGTCAAGCGATACCCACCACACCTGTATATGCCCATTGTTATCGATGGCAAAGACATACTGGACGCCACTACTTGAGAGACCAGTGGCAATGTGGGCTCCAGGTGGAAGATTGCCACCATTTATCATGGGAGCTTTGCTCCAATTTCCGTCATCTGATTCAAACCAAATTTGCATATGACCATCGTTGTCAACGGCAAACACGTCGACTTGACTGTTGCCACGTTGTACACCCATTGCGAGAGGTGATCCGGGCACAAGGTTTTCACCATTCGGCATCGGAGCATTCACCCAACTCCCGTCGTTCGATTCCCACCAGATCTGCATCTGACCGTTCTCATCGACGCCGAAAACGTCGACCTGATTGCCAGACTGCTGCACAGCGGTGGCGAGCGACGCACCAGGAAGTAAGATTGCCGTCCCCGGCATCTCGCTGCTAGACCATACTGGCCCGGTGTACGTACGAGAAGGCCTCTGGAAAACCCACAGCTTCCCAGTGGTATCGACGGTAAACACGTATAGTTGCCGGTGGTCAATCTGGGATGCGACGGCGATATCTGCTCCTGCTGGAGCGAAGACCTGATCCGATACCCGTAAATCTTGAGTAAATATCTGCCATAGGGTGCCGGCCGCGTCAACCAAAAGCACCACGCCTCCAAAACCTTCCACAGAAGTGCTATCCGTAATCGATGAGCCGGGATTAATTGTGATCCCACCGGCCTCGGGGGCACGACTGCCCGTTATCCAGCTTCCTAGGTTCTCGACAGAAAACGTTCTGATGGCACCAGATGGATCCACTGACCGCACGTCAAGAAAGTACATGCCTTCGTCCGGCCCCTGACGCGTCGCGGTTGCCAATGGCGCCCCTGGCACGAGGTTGTTGCCATTTGGCATCGGCGCGCTGGCCCAGTTTCCGCCTCCCGACTCAAAGAACACCCACAACTCACCGGAGTCATTTATCGCGAACACGTCCAGTTGGAGTGGAAACTGCTCGGCTGCGGCGATTTCACCTCCTGGCATGAACATCCCAGTCAGGTCGTGAGGAAGTACGAAGTTGAAGCCGGCCGCTGCGTGGCCGGTAAAAGCGACATCGTGGAAAAGGACGAAGTCAAACCCGGCCGCTGCGTGCCCACCGCCGGCGGGACACACACCCTGGTCGGCGGTGCCGTCATAGAACATCGTTCGGCACTTCTGACAGTATCGCCAGGAAGTTTGCGCGCTGGGAGTCCCCGGAATGTCATGAGGTAGGAAAAAGTTGAACCCGCTGGACTGGTGCCCACCCCCGGCAGCGCAACTTCCTTTGTCCGCCTCGCCATCCCAAAACATGCTGTGGCATTTCTCGCAGTAACGCCACGAATTTTGCATTGTCGGCCTCGCCGGAATGTCATGGGCAAGAACGAAATCAAAACCCGAAGCTTCGTGCCCCTCAATCGGCGGGAAAACCTTTGAAGGCGCAGGACACTTCCCTTTGTCGGGGATGCCGTCGTAAAACATAGCATGGCATCTAATGCAGTACCGCCAAGAAGCTTGAAAAGCGCCCGCTCCTACCGAGCAAATGCCCTTGTCGTCGATGCCGTCGTAGAACATCGTGTGGCATCTCTCGCAGTAGCGCCATGAAGGTTGGCCCGTTACTGTGCCCGGAATGTCGTGTGGCAACACGAAGGTATATCCAGAGGCGTTGTGACCTCCTCCAGCGGGGCAGTTGCCTTTGTCGGGGATACCATCGTAGAACATCGACGAGCATTGTTGACAGTATCTCCAGGAGCCTTGCGCAGTCGGCGTCGTCGGAAGGTCGTAAGGAAGCGCAAAATTGAAACCGGAGGCTTGATGACCGCCGCCGGCCGGACAATCACCTTTGTCCGCTGATCCGTTAAAGAACATGGAATGGCATCGTATGCAATACCGCCATTCTGTTTGCATCGCCATTAGGTCTCTTCTTTCGCTCCGGGTGACAGGTAGGAGGGTCTACGAGATGCGAAACCGCCAGAGGCGCGACGCAACGTAGGGTTCTCCCTTGGAGCTACTCTGCGCGTCGTTGGTGGCTTTGTCAATACAGTCCGCGTGTTTTGTGGTTCTCAATTCCCACGCAACGACCAGGTGTCCTAAACACCAAAAGCATCACTAACCTCATTATCGATATTATCGATGTATCAGGTTGACTATTTCTTGACGGTTCAGGAGTATGATCGCAATTCTTGTGTGGTATTAGTGGCTTCGTGGGCGCTGGGCGACCGCGTGGCTATGTCGCCGTGACGGGCAGCTGCCGCGGTGACGGTATCCTGGCGGGCAGCACTTCGATCGGATCGCGGACGCCGGCAGCGTGCAGTGGGACCATAGTTCAGGACACAACGCATGAGGTCATGGACGCGGCGCACGGTCCGGCGCGAGATCACCTTATTACGGCTCCCGTTTGCGCGCCAGCTCGCGTATGCGTCAAGCAAATGACCTTGCCGGATTTCCCAGACCTTCATTGAGCCAAACAACGGGAGTAGATAGAGTTTGAAGTTGCCCGGGTTCCGTGGACACTTTCCGCTTTGTGGAGATGGGTCCATGAGCCTCACCCGGCTAGTAGACCAGCGCGATCGCTAGAAAATCGGCCGTGCCGCCGACATGGCGGAATCCTTTGGGAAGTTCGTCGGCTAGAAGCAAAAAAGGCTCCGCTGTTGCACATCTGTTGCACGGAACCTGAAAGTGTCGCGGAAACCCTTGTAAAATAAGGGAAAATTTTAGCCCCAGCGGGATTCGAACCACTTCTCGGGGTTCCGGAGAGTCCCGTCCTCTACCGATTCGTGTTATTTTGTGAGGCCTTTTCGCCGCTCGGCTCCCGACTGATCCCGTCCGTTCCCGACCATTCCCGACTGCTACGTTAGAAAATGTTAGAATCTTGGCCCATGGCCAGGACCCAAATCGTTGTTGGGCTTGGACCACGATCACGGTGTACTCCCCCAGCATGTTTGGCGCAGCGATGAGCGGCCGCCCAGCGGCGTTACGACATCAGGCCGAAGCCCGCGTCACTCCGCGAAGTCGACCGGGTCCTCGTGGGGCAACTCGTTGTAGAGGATGGTGAGCGGCGTCCCGGGTTCAGCCGTTGCGTCGCTGCGTAAGGCCCCGACTTCGCCGGCTACACGGCTGGTGTATTCTGCGACAACCTCACCAAACGTATTGCGCTGCGTGGCAACCTTTTGACCGGCCTGAACCTTCTCGTTCAGCTTGACGAGAAACTCTACGAATCCACCGTGGGTCGAAAGGATATTGTGCCCGCTATTGCGCACAAAGACACCCGCGTCGCGCCCAGTTCGACCCATCGGGCCTGCAATGACTCGGTGATGTTTGAGGACGTTCATCGTGCCTTCCACAAACAAGCCTATCATCGCGTGGTCGAGGACCCGCGACGGACCGATCTCAGTTGTAAACGCGCGGATACCCGCCTGAAAAAACGCATTCAGTAGAATCGTCGGATAGACGGGATTGTCGAAAATCTGGTCTATCGGATAGAGTTCCGCCATCGCGCGGACCTCAGGCAGCTCCATCCGCGCGAGGTTGAATGCCGTTACGTCCATTCCCGTCGTACCGCAGTGGAAATCTATCGCGTAGTCCGAGTTCGGCGTCAAGAGCCTGTTGAAGAGCAGCGCGGCGTGCCGGCTCGTCGCATTGGGACCGTTCTCATTTCCGGGCCACTCCCGATTCATGTCGACGAGGTCGATTCCGCGACCCGAATTGGGCCATCTCCGTGCCATGCCTTCGATGGCGGGGCGCGATACGTCGAGGACCGCCATCACGGTGCCGGACATCTGCGCCGAATCGAGTTGCTGCATGACCCTTTGGACGGTAACGATGGGACTCATTTCGTCGCCGTGGACGCCGCTGACCAGCGTGATGCGTTTGCCCGCTCTCGCTCCCTTAGCGACGATGACGGAGACATACCAATGCTGCCCCGACGGCATCTGCACACCTTGGAAGTAGAAGAAGTGCTTGCCGGGCTGTAGTGCATTGACGTCGAGCGCGCTGATGACGCGCTTCCCCTGGATCACGTCGCCAGTGTAGACCGCACCCCCTGGCGCGGCTTCTTGAGTCTTGGCCTCGGCGATATTCGAGGCGAAAACGGCCGACGCGCTGACGGAAACGGCGGCCGCGATCATAAAGTCCCTGCGATCGACGCCGCCGTCCTTCGATTTGTCCGACATTGTTGCGACTTTCTTTACGACACGGTGGAAGCATTTGCTACATAAATACGGCAGGAGAGCGAACCCCGAACGGTCGGGAAAAGAGTACGTTCGCCGCGCTCGCGCGCTGGCCTAGCGAAATGAGCGCTCAGCTCGGCCCGGATGCGCGAGCACGCTGCCGGCCATACGCCCGTCACCCGGCGATCTTCACTAAGCGTGAACGCGTCGAGCTTCGGTGCGATCTCGCGATCGCAAAAGCGGAGGGCGGCGGCTCTTGGCGGACTCTTAGACTGCAGAATGTCGGGCCTGCGCCATCAGCAACTCACGCGACAGTCGCGTGGTTAGGATCCCGAACGCACGCCCAACCAACGGGCTATATTGCGGACGTAGTCTTTAAAGATCTCGAGCCGAGCCGGATCGCGTTTTATCTCGTCACCGGGTTTGTCGGTGACAAAGCTTGGCGCGCCTCGATCCGTGTCCCAGTTGAGATCGACCAGGTGGTGGAACGTCGAAACCGCGACCGCGCGCCCCAAGACTCCGCCGTCGGACGGTTCACCTTCGACCGCAATGGCGAGATTGAACTGCCGGCCGCTCACCGTACTCGTGCCCGTCGCAACAACACGGGCAAACTCGGTACCTTCGGGCACGCCTACCGACCCTTCGTGTGGATGGGCGGGAAAATACTCGATCGTTCCCCCAGTCGCTTTCGCGCTCTTAAGGATAGGATGTACCGGCGCGACCGGCGAGATCTTCTGATAGTTACCGTTCGCACCCGAGTGGTAGTTGGGATAGGAAATGTTTGGATTATCCTGGTCGTCGTTCTCGGTGCGACCCAGCTCGGTGTTGTACGTGTGAAAATGATTGAACTGGCCGAGCGAGCCAAGATGACGGAGACAAAGCCCAAGATCCTGGTGATCGCGCGCGGTCAAAACGCCTCCGCCTCTCTTGCGGAACTCAATGATCGCATCGCTTTCTGCCTGAGTAAGGCCGTCGCCGGTGTCGACGGCCATCAACCAAAGCTGATCGAAGTCCGAGTCAGGCAGTCGCATGATCAGATGATCGTTGCGGTTTGCGTCCATCTCTTCGTTTCGCGCAACTACCTCATGACCGTCAGCTTCGAGAGCTTCGCGTAAGAGGGAAAAGCGCGAGACGTTCCAGTCGTCCTCCGCGAACGGAATGGTCGTTTGTAACAAGATCTTCGCCATTTTTCATTGTCCTCACTAAGCAACACCTATGATATCTTGACGACGGGCACCCGTCAAACGCACTACGGATAGGTGAAGCGCTTTGGCGACACGGCGAGCTCAGACGCAATCGTTCGGATGCGATCTCGAAACCATGTATGCGCTGCAGATGCTTCAAGTCGCCTGTGCCATTCAAGCCTGTACGTGAAGGTGTCGAGCTCCTGTGGCGCAGGAACTATCCGAATAGGCAAGCCGGCGGTACAGATCGCGGCAAGTCGGCGCGGGATGGTAAGCACCATCGATGTCGACGCGACGGCGAACACGGCAGAAGTGAGAAAGGGCGTGCGGTAGCCGACCTGACGGCGAACGCCGCGCGCCGCTAATGGCCGGTCTATGGGCGGTTGCGCTCCATGTGCGATGTCGATGACAATGTGCCGCTGCTCCAGGTAGCGCTTCAAGGTGATGCGCGACCGATGAGATAAGGCGTGGCCGGCCGCGACGAGACAAACGTAGTTCTCGTCGAAAAGTTTCTCCCACTTGAGCCCGGCGAGCGTATCGTCAACGCTTACAAGCGCCGCGTCGATGCGCCCAGCACTCACGGCTTCCGGGGTTCGCTCGTCCGACATGGTCAGCTCGAGCGATGCCTTGGGTGCATTGTCCTGTAAATCCCGGAGGATGCGCGGCAGAAGTACAGCGCTAATATAGTCGGTTGATGCGAGGCGGAAGACGGCATCGCACTGCCGTGGTTCGAAGCGGTTCCCGGCCACAGCGCCATCGATCCGCTCGAGTATGTCTCGCACCTCGGCAAGCAACTGGCCGGCACGCGGCGTGAGCTCGTAACCGCGCCCGCTACGAACGAGCAAATCGTCGCCGAAAGCCGCGCGCAACCGTTCCAAAGTGCGACTCATAGCCGGCTGGCTGACGCCGCAACGTTCCGCGGCGTTCGAGACGTGGCGCTCCTCGAGCAACGTACAGAGCGGCCGCATCATGTTCAAATCTAGGGCAGGTCTGATTTATTCGCAGCTGCCTGACGTGTCGCCCTGCGCCTGTCGAAGGGTGACATTACATGCAAGCGGCGAGTCGTTGTGCTACAATTTTCGCATGAGCATGAAGGAGCAGTTGT
>JBARKF010000105.1:0-17194 GCA_049800655.1 Candidatus Cybelea sp. | reverse complement strand
ACCCACTCGTGCGCCATGTCGAAGTAGGGCTTCGTTTCGTCGTGGGGCACGTAGGCATACATCGGATATTTGACGCCCGCGGGTCCCCCGTAAACCCGCTCCTTATCGAAGCCGTCCATGCGGCATTTCGTACCTGGGAGATGCCCGGTCCCGTGGCAATCCCCGAACATCGCCTGGGCCGAATGATCGAGATCGTACTCCTTTGCGAGGCTAATTGGCACGAGCGCGATCGCCTTGCCCGTCAAACTCTTGCCGCGCGAGACGGTGTCGGCACCCGGATAACCTTGAAAGAGATCGTCAAAGCTGCGATTCTCTTGCACGATGTATACGACGTGTTTGATCTTGCCGGCGCCGGTGGCTTGAAGGCTGCCGATGCCAAACATGTGCGTGATCGGCAACGAGGGTGGTGATCCCGACGAGCATGCGGCCAGCAGCGATGCCAACCCGAAAGCGAGCAAACGCGGGGCTAGCCCAATGGTGTTCGACCTCACGTTAATTGGGATGCGTCACCGGCGGCCCAAAACCCAACCGGACAACCGGGGCAATTCTACGAGACGGCGGCGCTTACTGGGGGATGCGTAGATGCTGGCCGGGCTGCAGGGCGCCGCCCTGAAGGTGGTTGGCGTCAGTGATCCGGTCAACGAGCTCCTGCAGGTCGAGGTTTGACCCGTCGTGCGATGCCGCAATCGACCAGATCGTGTCTCCCGGCCGGACGGTCACGGTTACGTAGGTTGGGGCTGTAGCGGCGTAGAGCCGCACGCTCGAGAGGGACGGCAGGGCAATCATCAGGCCAAGGGCGGCCAGCGCAATCGCCGGCATCAGCGTGAATCGTTTTCGTTTACCCATTGCGTCGAGCCTTATACCCACCGTTTCTACTCCCATATGTAGTGCCAAACGCTTGTTCGTCCACATTTTACCATGCCTCCGCCGCGCGTTGTCAAGGTATTCCGAACGTATGTTTGCCTTGAAATCTGATTTGTGCTAGGGTTGTACCGGCCGCGGGTGCCATACGGTTGGCATTCTCCGGGCCGATTTGGGAGGCACGATGCGTAAGGAGAGCTTGGAGAAGCCGGCCACGGAGCGGCAGCGGCGAATTTTGGAGGTCATCCGCAACTTTACCGCCGATCACGGCTACCCGCCGTCCGTCCGCGAGATCGGAGAGCGCGTGGGTCTCTCCTCGTCCTCGACGATTCACGCCCACTTGAAGGCGCTCGAGCGTCACGGCCTGATCTCGCGCGATCCGACCAAACCGCGCGCGCTGCGCTCCGGAGATCTTCCGGCCGCTAAAGAAACGGTTGTCCTCCCCGTGCTCGGTCGCGTTGCGGCCGGCGTCCCGATCACGGCGCAGGAAGATATCGAAGGCGAGTTCCTCCTGGGGGCCGGCTTCGTGCCGCGAGCTTCGGACGGGTTCATGCTTCGGGTTCAAGGGGACTCGATGGTCGATGCCGCCATTCTCGACGGGGATCTGATTTTGGTCCGCCCCCAACGCAGCGCCGAAAACGGCGAGATCGTGGTCGCGATGCTCGACGGCGAAGCCACGGTGAAACGCTTCTATCGGGAGGCGGGGCGGATACGGCTCCAGCCGGAGAATCAAACGATGGCGCCAATCTACGCGAGCGATGTCGAGATCGTCGGCCGCGTCGAAGCCGTCGTCCGCCGCCTCTAGAGCCTTTCGCGCTTTCGAAGCCCGGGCGGTGCCGATCATGCGCCGCCTCGGCGAGCTGCCCTTCGTCATCGCAGTACGCGATGCGTTGCCGTGGAGCTTCATCGGTTTGGCAGCGGCGTTCGTGATTGTGCTCGCTCTGCAGTTGCGCTCTGGGTCGGCGCACGCACAACCGCTTGGACTCCGGCTCGCGTCGGCGCTGCTCCCTGCCTTTGGCGTGATGGCGATCGCCTTAGTCTTCGTCCTTCCGGTACGACTGGCTCGAGCGGCGCACTACGCCTTGGCGCCACTCCTCATCGCCTCCGTCGCCGCCTTTACGCTCGCGCTCCCGCGCCCATTCGGCCACGATCCGATCGTCTATCTGCGTACGCTCGGCGCGTCGGGACTCTTCATCGCGATCCTCGCCTGCGCGATCGCGGCCGGGTGGATCGCGCTGCTACGCCGGCGAGTGCGCGCGCCGATCGCCGATTACGCCGGCGCGCTGCTGGCGATCGGCACGTTCGCGCTGCTTGCCGCGCTCCATCTTTCGATCTCGGGAGCGATTGCGGCCGCGATGCACCCGATCTCACAGCTCGGCGATACCTACTTCGCGTTGATCGCGATCGTCGCGATCGAAACGATTCTCTGGACCGCGGGCGTTCACGGTCCGGCGATGCTCGCCGCGATCGTGACGCCGGTTTATCTCACGATGCAGATGCAGAACACGCACGCGTTCACGCTGCACGCACCGTTGCCGTATATCGTCGTCGTCTCGCTCTTTCTCTTCGTCTTTCCGGGCGGGGCGGGAGCGACGCTGCCGCTCGCCGTGCTCTTCGCGATCTCGCGTGTACCGCGCTTGCGGCGCGTCGGACGCGCGACCTTGCTACCTGCGCTCTTCAATCTGAACGAACCGCTGCTCTTCGCCGCGCCGGTCGTCTTCAATCCACATTTGGCGCTGCCGTTCGTCGGCGCGCCGCTGGTGCTTGCAACGGTAACCTACGTCGCGGTCGCCACCGGCCTGGTGTCGCGCGCGGCGTTTTACGTGCCGTCGTCGGTACCGACGCTCGTCTCCACCTACCTCGCGACCCAGGACCTTCGCGCAATCCCACTCGTGCTGCTGAACCTCGCGATCGCCACGGTCATTTACTACCCGTTCTTCCGCGCTTACGAACGCCATCTTTCCCAGGACGGCAAAGCGTGATCGACGAGCTCTGCGCGCGCTTCGGCATCGAGGGGCGGCTTCGCGACGCGGCGCGGGCGGCGTACGAGCGAACCGCCACGCTCCGATACGACCCGCAGCGTCAGGTCGCCCTCAACGTGCTGCAGGCGTTTCTGGACGAAGACATCGCCGAGAGCGATCTCGTTGGTACGACCGGCTACGGTTACGACGATCCGGCGCGCGCGCGTTATGAGTCGCTGCTCGCGCGGGTGCTCGGGGCGGAGCGCGCGATCGCGCGGCTATCGATCGTCAGCGGCACGCACGCGATCGTCGCGGCGTTGGCAGCCTGCACGCCGCCCTCGCGCACGCTGCTCTCGATTTCCGGGCGACCCTACGACACGCTGCGCAGTGCGATCTGCGAAGCGCCATATGCACTCGTCCATGAAGGTATCGAGTATCGCGAAATCGCGCTGGATGCGACCGGCGGGATCGATCTGCCGGCGGTTGGCGCGGCGCTCGCGCGTCACGACGTCGCTACGGTTTTCATTCAACGCTCGCGCGGATATGCGCCGCGGCGGTCGCTCAGCATTGCCGAATGCGAGGAAGCGACGCGGGCCATCAAACGAATCGCGCCGCACAGCTGCGTGCTCGTCGACAACTGTTACGGCGAGTTGGTCGAGGAACGGGAGCCGACGCATGCGGGCGCAGACCTCGTGATGGGTTCGCTGATCAAGAATCTCGGCGGATCGCTCGCTCCCGCCGGCGCCTATGTTGCGGGCCGGGCCGAGCTCGTCGAGCGGGTCGCGGCACGTCTCTATGCGCCCGGCTTAGGTGCGGCGCTCGGCCCGACGCTCGGGTTTGGGCGCGCGCTCTGCCACGGGCTCTTTCTCGCCCCGCTGATCGTCGCGGAGTGCCTGCGGGGGCTCGATTTTATCGCCGCACTCTTCGAAGGGCTCGGTTACGACGTCGAACCCGAAGCGGGCGCCCGCCGCACCGACATCGTGCAAGCGATTCGCCTCGGCTCACCCGAGCGCTTAACGCGCTTCGCGGCGGGTTTGCAATCGGCGCTTCCGGTGAACGCGCGCTTTCGTCCGGTCCCAGGAGCGGTGCCGGGTTACGCCGATCCGGTCCTCATGTCGTCGGGTGCCTTCGTCAGCGGCTCCACCATCGAACTCTCCTGCGACGCGCCGCTACGCGCACCATTCGAAGTCTACGTGCAGGGAGGAGTGAGTGCCGCCCATGCTTATCTCGGTGCGCTTTTCGCGGCGCGCGCGGTCGTATAACCAGCCTGCTAGTTTGGCTTTTCGGAGCCGAGAAATCCGTAAAAGTAATACCGGCAGCCGTCGGCGGTCGCGATCGATATGCGCGTCTCTTCCACGCGTGCCTCGGTTACACGTTTCCCGACGAGACTATCGAGCACGCCCTGCGTTTGGAGAAACTCGGCCGCGCGCAGCCCTTCGGGTTCGGCTTCGATAAGGCTGAGAAGGTCGTCGATTCGATCTTTCATCGCTCACCAGAGTAATCGGCCGTGCTCGGTCGAGTCGTTAGCCTGGCTCGAGGGATGGTCGCCAGGAGCCCGGCAGATCGCCTAGAGAAGGGCTGGCAGCCATGTACCTGCTGGAAGTGCTGAGCGGCCCGCTCGACGGCAAAACCTGGTCATTCGAGCGGCAGATTACGATCGGCCGGGACGATGCGCGTGCCGAGGCCTGCCTAGCGCTCGATCGATACGTTTCACGCGAGCATGCGCGGCTGCAGATCGACGCCGATTCGATCCGCCTCGTCGACCTGCGCAGTCGCAACGGCACGCGCCTGAACGGGCGGTCGGTGGTCGGCGAGGTTGCCCTGCCCGTCGGCGTTCCTTTTGTCGTCGGCCGGACAATTCTTCGGGTGACGCGCGCGTAGGGATTTCTCAATTTAATATGGAGAGCGCGGTAACGGTCGCGCATGCACGCGCGCTCTTCGGCGCGGCGCGGCGACCGCTCGGCTTCGTGCCGACGATGGGAGCATTGCACGAGGGACATCTCGAGCTCGTCCGGCATGCGCGAGCGTTACCCTCCGTGGGCGCGTCGATCTTCGTCAACCCCTTGCAGTTCGGGCCGAACGAGGATCTGACGAGATATCCGCGCGATCCCGAGCACGATCGAGCGAAGCTTGCCGCCGCCGGCGTGGACGTGCTCTTCGCGCCCGACGTCGCGACGATGTATGGCGAGAACTTCGCTACCGCCGTCGATGCCGGTCCGCTCGCCACCGTCTTCGAGGGCGCGTACCGGCCTGGCCACTTTCGCGGCGTCGCAACCGTGATTGCGAAGTTGCTCAATATCGTGCGCCCGGAGTATCTCTTTCTCGGACAGAAAGATGCGCAGCAGGCGGTGCTGTTGCGGCACATGATCGCAGATCTCGATTTTCCGGTTCAGGTGGAGGTCGTGGCGACGGTTCGCGAGCGCGACGGGTTGGCGATGTCGAGCCGTAACCGCTATCTCAGTCCGGAGCAACGCGCCGCGGCAACGGCGCTCTATCGCACGTTGCTCGCGATGCGTGAAATGCTGGAGCGCGGTGCCCCCAAGAGCGAGGCGATCGCGGCCAATGCAAGTGGGTTGAACTCCGTCGCCGCAGTCGACTACCTCGACGTCGTCGATGCGGACACGTTCGCGCCGCTCGAGCATTTGCGAGCGCCGGCATTTATCATCGGCGCGGCCCGTTTCGGCACGACGCGGCTGATCGACAATCTCTGGATCAGGGTATGACCGGCGCGCGCATTCTGCTGGGTGTCAGCGGGGGAATCGCCGCGTATAAGGCGGCGGCGTTGACGAGCACGCTGGTGCAACGGGGCGCGACGGTCGACGTGGTGATGACCGCGGAAGCCGAGCGGTTCATCACGGCTTTGACCTTTGCGTCGTTGACCGCGCGTCCGGTCTACGCGTCGCTCTGGGATGCACCCGAGCGGATTCCGCACATTCGACTCGTGCGCGAAGCCGACGTTGCGCTGGTCGTGCCGGCGACCGCGAACCTCATTGCGAAGCTCGCGGCCGGTATCGCCGACGATCTGCTCACGACCGCGCTGCTCGCCGCGCGAATTCCTCGCCTTTTGGCGCCGGCGATGAACGAGGCGATGTATCGGGATCCCGCGACGCAAGCGAACCTATCGCAACTGCGCGCGCGGGGCTACGAGATCCTCGACCCCGAGCGCGGCTTTCTGGCAGAGCGCGAAACGGGGGTCGGACGTTTAGCCGGCGAGGAGCGCATTCTCGACGCATTGGAACGCGTGCTGACGCGGCGCCGGTCGCTGCAAGGAAAGCGCGTTGCAATTACCGGCGGACCGACGCGGGAGCCGTTCGATCCGATTCGCTTTCTGAGCAATGCGTCGACGGGTGCAACCGCAATCGCGCTCGCGCGCGAAGCCGCGCTGCGCGGCGCGAACGTCACGTTGCTGCTCGGCCCGACGCTGCTCGAACCACCGGCGGGTATCGAGGTCGTTCGAGTGACCACGGCGCAGGAGCTCTACGCCGCGGCGCTCGAACGCGCGGTCGGAGCCGATCTCGTGATCGCAACCGCTGCCGTTGCGGATTGGCGTCCCGCCGAGCGCTCGGAATCGAAGCGGCAGAAGACCGGCGAAGATCTGATCGTTCGGCTCGTCCCAAATCCGGACGTTTTGGCGGCGCTGGGCGATCGCAAAGGTTCGAGCTTCTTGGTCGGCTTCGCCGCCGAGACCGCCGAGCTGGAGACGCGCGGTCGCGAGAAACTGCGACGCAAGCACCTCGACGCGATCGCGGTCAACGACGTCAGCGGCGAGCGGGGTTTCGGTACGGGTAAGAACGCGCTCGTGTTGCTCTGGGGCGAGGACGGACGACGCGATCTCGGCCGCGCCGAAAAAGACCTCTTGGCGGCGCGGCTGCTCGATGCCGTTGAGGAGTTGATGTGATGCTCTTAGCGATCGATGTCGGCAACACCGAGACGAAACTCGGCTGCTTCTCCGGCCCGGAGCTGAAGCAGACCTGGCGCGTGACGACCGAACGCCGGCGCACGCCCGACGAGTACGGCGTTTTCTTCACCCAACTGTTCGCGACGAGTGCGCTTGCGTCAAGCGCGATCGATGCCGTCGCGATCGCCAGCGTCGTTCCGCAACTCGATCCCGTGCTGGAGATGGCCTGCAAGCGCTTCTTCGATGTAACGCCGCTCTTCTTGAAGCCAGACGATCAGCGGCTGATCGAGGTGGTCACCGAGAACCCCTCGGAGGTCGGCGCGGATCTCGTCGCCGCGGCGATCGGCGGCCGCGCGCGTTTTGGCGCGCCGCTGATCGTCGTCAGTTTCGGAACCGCGACGGTGTACATCGCGATTTCGCGTGCCGGCGATTATCTCGGCGTGGCGATCGCGCCGGGAATCGCGATCTCAATCGACGCGCTGATCGGACGAACGGCGAAGCTGCCGCAGATCGCGATCGAGGCGCCGCGGCACGCGATCGGACGCAACACGGTCGAGGCACTGCAAAGCGGCGTCGTTTATGGCTTCGCGGGGCAGACCGAAGCGATCGTCGCGCGGATTCGCAACGAGATGGGCGACGCCGCGCGCGTCGTTGCAACCGGCGGCCTCGCCGAAGTCATTGCCAAGCAGACGCCCGTCGTCGACGCCGTCGATCCGCATTTGAGTCTGATCGGGCTGCAACTCTACCATAGCGACGTGAGCGAGGCTCCGGACGCCCGTGAGTGTAAGACCTAGCTCGATGCTCCCCCTGAAGATCGGTTCGATCGAGGTCTGGCCACCCCTGATACTTGCGCCAATGTCCGGCGTGACCAATCGTACGATGCGCGCGCTCTACCGGCCGTTCGGTTTGGGACTCACCGTAACCGAGTTCGTTTCGTCAAACGCGCTCAAATACGGCAGCCGCCGCACGATGGAGATGATCGACCAACACGGCCTCGAGAAGCCGGTTTCGACACAGCTTTGGGGCGACGATCCCGCGACCATGGCGCTCGCCGCGAGGGTCGTTCGCGAATGCGGCGCCGACATCGTCGACATCAACTTCGGCTGTCCCGCGCCGAAGGTGACGAAGACGAACGGCGGCTCGGCTTGTCTGCGCGATCCCGACCGCTGCGAGGCGATCATGCGCGCCGTCGTCGCGGCCGTCGATGCGCCGGTCACGATGAAGATGCGGCTCGGCTGGAGTGAAGACGCACTCGTCTACGTCGACGTCGCGCGGCGCGCGCAGGCAGCCGGCGTGCAAGCCGTCACCTTACACGCGCGAACCGCGCGGCAGTTCTATCGCGGCGAGGCCGACTGGGATCACATCGCGCGTCTCAAACGCGCCGTCGACATTCCGGTGATCGGCAACGGCGATCTCGACGATCCGCACCTCGCGATGCGACGCATGCGCGAGAGCGGAGTGGATGCTATCATGCTCGGTCGCGCGACGCTCGGTAATCCGTGGCTGATCGCGCAGATTCGCGATCTCATGGAGGGGCGCGACGCGCGACCGCTGCCGCCGTCCGCCGACCGGCTCCGGTTCGCCATCGTGCATTACCGCAGTATGGTCGACGAGCTTGGCGAGGCGCGCGCGGTCCCGCAGATGCGCAAGCATATCGCGCTCTATCTTAAGGGGATTCCGGGCGCCGCAATGCTGCGGGAACGGATCATGCGCATCGATTCTGCCACCGAGACGATCGCCATCATCGAAGCAACGATCGATCGGCTCGCTTGCGCTCCGGTCGCGGCATAGCTGCCCGATGATCGAGGAACGCGTGGAGCTTTACGGCGCAGCGACTCCGCAAGAACTCGCCGCGGAGACGTACGAGAACTACAAAACGTTCGTCAATCCGCCGCTGGCACGGGTGATGAAAGTCTCCGGCTCGCCGGTGGAAGTGCGTGCTTCGGGGACGACGATCTGGGATCACAACGGTAAAGCCTATCTCGATTTCGCGGGCGGCTACGGCGTCTTTACGCTCGGCTACCATCATCCGCGCGTCGTCGGGGCGGTGCGCGCACAGCTCGAGTTGATCGCACTCTCCGGCAAGACGATGTTTAACGTCATGCTCGGTCGAGCGGCGCGCCGGCTTGCCGAACTTGCCCCGGGCGATCTGCAAATTTCGTTTTGGTGCAACAGCGGAACCGAGGCGATCGAAGGCGCGATCAAACTCGCGCGCGCGGCGACGACCCGCGCGAAAATCGTCGGGACGCTGGACGCCTTTCACGGTAAGACGCTGGGCGCGCTCTCGGTGAGCGGGCGCGAAACCTTTCAAACGCCGTTCCGTCCGCTGCTTGCCGACGCGGATCGCGTACCCTTCGGCGAAACGAGCCGGCTCGAAGCGGCGCTGCGCGATGCGGCCGCCTTTGTCGTCGAGCCGGTCCAGGGCGAAGGCGGCGTCAACGTTCCACCCGCGGGTTACCTGCGCGACGTGCGCGAGATCTGCGATCGCACCGGCGCCCTTTTGATTGCGGACGAGATCCAGACGGGATTCGGCCGCTGCGGCTATCGCTTCGCCTGCAACCGCGACGAGGCCGTTCCCGACGTGATGACGCTCGCGAAGGGGTTATCAGGCGGCGTCGTGCCGGTCGGTGCGTTCATCGCTCGCGCCGGCGTCTGGAATCGCGCCTTCGGTAGGGCGCCGCTGCTCCATACCTCGACCTTCGGCGGCGGCGAGCTCGCGTGCGCGGCGGCGCTGGCGGCGATGGATGTGCTCGAAGACGAAGGTTTGGCAGAGCGCGCGCGCGTGAGGGGCGCGCAGCTGCTCGCCGGGGCGAGAGCGATTGGCGACGAATTTCCCGACGTCGTCCGGGAAGCGCGCGGCCTGGGACTCTTGGTGGGCGTCGAACTTACCAATGAAGGATACGGCGGCTGGATCATTCCGGAAATGCTCAAGCGCGGCGTGACCGCGGCGTGGACGCTCAACGCACAGCGCGTCATTCGCCTCGAGCCGCCGCTTATCGTGACGGCGCAGGAGATCGATCGGGCCCTCGAAGCGCTGCGCGGCGGCGTCGCAACCGCCTACGAAAAGCTCGGAAAGCTGTAGTTAGACGCTACCGTTACGATGCCGTATGTCGAAAGCACGATCGTGATTGATGCGCCCGCGCGAACCGTCTACGAGCTTGCGAAGGATCAAGAGCGCTTTCCGCAGTTCATGCCCGACGTCGAGACCGTGACCGTGCTCGAGCGCCGCCCCGGCGGCGTGATCGCCCACTGGAAGACGCTCGTCGAAGAGGCGCCGATCGAGTGGACCGAAGAAGATCGCTTTGATGACGGCGCGTTGCGCATCGACTACAAGCTCATCGAAGGCGACCTCGACAAGTTCGAGGGTGTCTGGACCTTCGAGCACCGCGACGGTCGCACGCACGTCGTGCTCGGCGTCGACTACGATTTCGGCGTGCCGACGCTCGCCGAGCTAATCGGGCCGACCCTCGAGAAGAAGGTGCGCGAAAACAGCGAGATGATGCTCGCGGCGCTCAAGGCGCAGGCGGAGCAGCCGTGAACAAGTTCTGCTTCGTCATTCATCCGGTATCGTTGCAGGATATCGAGCGCTACGAGCCCGGTGCAAAGGGAAAAGGCGAGCCGATCCTGCGCAAGATCATGGAGTGGATGCCTCCGTACGCCGCCGTGCACGTTACCGGAGTGCGCACGCCCGACGGCCGGGAGACCGAAGGCTGGTTTGTCGCCGCGAGCTTTCTGCCGCAGTCGATGCTCGATCTTCCGCGCGAAGAGGTTTACGGTAAGGTGCTCGGCGCAATCGAGATCGGCGCGCGGCTCGGCGCACAGGTTGCCGGCTTGGGCGCCTTTACCGGGGTCGTCGGCGATGCCGGCATCACGATTAACGCGCGTTCGCCGATTCCCGTTACCACCGGCAACTCGCTGACGATTGCGGCCGGCGTGCAGAGCCTCTTTCGGGGCGCGCTCGAAATGGGCGTTGACACGGCTTCATGTACCGCGGCGGTCATCGGCGCGACCGGGTCGATCGGTTCGGCCTGTGCGCGGCTGATCGCGCCCCATGTTGCGCGCGTCATCCTCGTTGCGCGAAACGCAACGCGCCTGCGCAAGTTCCATGAGGAGATATCCTCGACGCTCCCTTGCGCGAGCGAGTACACGACCGACGTCGCCAGCGCCGTGCGCCGCTCGCAGCTCATTCTCACGGCGACGAGCTCGACTCAGGACGTGATCGAACCCGAGGATCTGCAAACGGGAGCCGTCATTTGCGAGCTCTCGCTGCCGCACGACGTCAGCCGTCGGGTGGCGGCCGAGCGGCCCGACGTGCTGGTTGTGGAGGGCGGAAATATGCGCGTGCCCGGAAGCCCGCGTTTCGAGCGCGTGCGCGAGCCGGGAACCGAGTTCGATTTGAACTTGCCGGCTGGTACGGCGCTGGCGTGCATGAGCGAGACGATGGTCCTCGCGCTTGAAGGCCGGCTCGAACCCTATACGCTCGGCCGCGGCATCAACCTCGAGAAGGTCATGGAGATGCAAGTGATGGCGGCGCGCTGCGGGTTCGAACTCGCCGACATGCGTGCCTTCGATGCCGCGATCACGCCCGAGAAAATTGCCGCCACCCGCGAAGCCGCTCAAAACGGCGTGATCAAAAGTTGAAACGCGTCGTCTCGGTTTCGCTGGGGTCAAGCAGTCGCGACCATCGCGCGCAGGTGGTGCTGATGGGCGAAGCCTTCGATATTTCGCGCGTCGGCACCGACGGCAAGTTGGATGCGGCGATCGGCTTGGTTCGGGAGCTCGATGGAACGGTCGACGCGATTGGGCTGGGCGGCATCGACGTTTACCTGTACGCCGGTCGCCATCGCTACGCGCTACGCGACGGCCTCCGGCTGCTCGACGCGGCGAAGACGACGCCGGTCGTCGACGGCAGCGGCTTGAAGAATACGCTCGAGCGCGCAACGGTGCGCTTCATGCAGGACGAGCTCTCGATGGATCTCCGCGGGCGCCGCGTGCTGATGGTCAGCGCGCTCGATCGCTTCGGCATGGCGCAAGCGCTCGTGGACGCCGGCGCCGACGTGCTCTTCGGAGATTTCATCTTCGCGCTCGACAAGGACATGCCGGTTCGCGACCTTCACGAGTTCGAAGCGATGGCCGAAAAGTATCTTCCCGACGCATGCAAACTGCCGTTTCAGTTCTTCTACCCGACCGGCAAAAAGCAAGAGAAGCCGCCGGAGCCAAAATATCCACAGTATTACGAGCAGGCCGAGATCGTCGCGGGCGATTTCCACTTCATGCGTCAGTTCATGCCCCCGCGCCTCGACGGCAAGGTCATTTTGACGAACACCGTCACGCAGGCGAACGTCGAAGAGCTGGCCGAGCGCGGCGTCAAACGACTGATCACCACGACGCCCGATATCGGCGGGCGTTCATTTGGAACCAACGTGCTTGAAGCGGCGCTCGTCGCGTTGCTGGGAAAGGCGTGGAGCGACGTGGTGCCGGCCGATTACGAGCGCCTGCTGCGCGAGCTGCAACTGAAACCGCGCGTGATCGAACTGGGTCGCTAGCGCCGTTAGGGAGGCCCAGGGGCTGGGTATAACTCCCGACCGCGGCGGCAGCGCGCGTGGGAAGGCCTTCCGCGGGCGCCCTGAGAACAAACCGCGCCAGCGTTGGAGAACGCCGTCAAATGCTGGGGGTTTCTCGCCATGAGCGCCCCGTGAGGAAGTTTAGTTGAACGACAAAGAGATCGTGCTGACCGCGGAGGGTCTGGCGAAGTTGGAGCAGGAGCTCGACGAGCTCAAGAGCGTCCACCGGCGCGAGGTCAACGACCGCATTCGGCAAGCCAAAGAGTACGGCGACCTCAGCGAAAACGCGGAGTACGAGGATGCCAAACAGGAGCAAGCTTTCATCGAGGGTCGCATCCTCAAGCTGGAGGCCATGATCCGCAACGCGCGCATCATCGACGAATCCGAGTATGCCGCCGACGAAGTCCATCTTGGCGCCATCGTCAAGGTCAAAGATTTAAAGAACAACGAGACGTACGAGTTCTCCATCGTGGGTTCGGCCGAAGCCGATCCGCCCAACCGGCGCATCTCCAACGAGTCGCCGCTCGGCAGCGCCCTGATGGGCCATAAAAAGGGCACGACCGTCGACGTTGCGACGCCGCGAGGGCTCGTGAAGTATAAGATCGAGTCGATCAAGAGCAACGCGCCGAAGAAGGCCGCGAAGAAAGCCTCGTAACGGAGTCGGGAGCTCTATTGGAAGAGTTCGGTAAGACCGAAGCAGCGCTCGTAGCGGCCAGACGTGAGAATCTGGCCGCTTTGCGTTCGCGGGGGAGCGATCCGTTCGAACAGCGCCGGTTCGAGGTCGACGCGACTGCCGACGAGCTGCTGGGACGGTACGGTTTCCTCGTGCCCGGTCAGGACGCGAGCGCCGAAGCGTGGAGCATTGCCGGCCGCATCCTCTCGAAGAGAACGATGGGTAAAACCAGTTTTGCCGACATCGCCGACCGCACCGGCAAGCTGCAAGCGTACGTTCGCAAAGAAGAGATCGGCGAGCGCGCCTTCGCCGATTGGGGCGATCTCGATCGCGGCGATCTCGTCGGCCTGCGCGGATACATGTTTCGCTCGAAGATGGGCGAGCCGACGCTGCACGTCACCAGGTTCGTGGCGCTGGGAAAGGCGTTAATGCCGTTGCCGGACAAGTGGCACGGCCTGCAAGACGTCGAAAAACGCTACCGGCAGCGTTACGTCGACATGATCGTCAATCCCGACGTGCGGGACGTGATGATCATGCGCAGCCGCCTGATCGCAGAGATGCGCCGTTTTATCGACGCGCAAGGTTTCTACGAGGTCGAGACGCCGACGTTACTTCACCTCGCCGGCGGTGCCGCGGCGCGCCCGTTTACGACCGAGTGCAACGCGCTCGACCAGATCATGCAGCTGCGAATCGCGACCGAGCTGAATCTCAAGCGATTGATCGTTGCCGGGCTCGAGCGCGTCTACGAGATCGGACGCATCTTCCGAAACGAGGGCATCGACACCACGCACAGCCCGGAGTTCACGATGCTCGAGCTTTACGCCGCTTACTGGGACGTTGGCGACATGCGCGAGTTCAACGAGTCGCTGATCGCGCACCTCGTCTCGGTAGCGACCGACGGCGACACCGAACTCTCCTACGGCGGGCAAACGATTTCTTTCCAACGACCCTTCGCGCAGATAGAGTATCTCGATGGGATTGCGCGCTATAGCGAGGGAAAATACACGCGCGCGCGACTGCTCGATCCCGTGAGTGCGCAAGCAATCTTGCGCGAGCTGCAGATACCGCCTTCGCCGACGCACGGACACGCGCTCGATAAGATCTTCGAACGAGTGCTCGAGCCACACTTGATCGATCCGACCTTTGTGACGGGATATCCCGTGGTTATCTCACCACTCGCCAAGCGCCGCGCCGACGATCCGGAGCTGGTCGACCGTTACGAGCTCTTTTGCGCGAGCATGGAGATCTCGAACGCCTTTACCGAGCTCAACGATCCCGACGATCAACGCACCCGCTTCAACGCGCAAGTCGCCGAGCGCGCGAGCGGAAACGAGGAGATTCCCGAGCCCGATTGGGACTTCGTCCGCGCGCTCGAATACGGCATGCCGCCGACGGCCGGCATTGGGATCGGCGTGGACCGGCTCGTCATGCTGCTGACCGGACAACGCTCGATCCGCGACGTGATCCTCTTTCCGCTGCAGCGCCAGCACGGTTAACGATGCGGCGAACGGCGGCGCTGGTCGCTCTGCTGATCGCAGTTCTCACGCCGGCGAGCGCAGGTGCCGAACAGCACTACTACTACCTCAATCCGGCGCAGCTCGATCTTACGCTGATGCTGCCGCCGCCGCCCGACGTCGCGACCGCGCAATCGCGGGCCGATGAAGCGGACGTCGCCGCGGTCCTCGCAGCACGTACCCGCACGCAGGTTTTCCAAGCGGAAGAGGAATCGGAGCGGACCGTCTTTTTCTATGCGCCGGCGATCGGTCAAGAATTTACCGCAGCGCGCCTTCCGATAACGGCGCGATTCTTCGCGCGCGTAGGATCCGACGTGAAGAACCTCATCGATGCCGCGAAGGCCTACTGGAACCGGCCGCGTCCCGGGGGCAGGCAAAACAAGCGCGGCTCGTATCCGAGCGGGCACGCTGCCTTTGCTGCGGCCAGCGCAATTCTGCTCGCGCAGCTCGTTCCGGCTAAGCGCGACGCGGTCTTTACGCAAGCGCGGACGTTTGCCGAGGACCGCATCGTGCTCGGTCGTCACTATCCGAGCGATATCGCCTCCGGCTGGACCGCCGGGACGCTCGCGACTTACGTGATGATGCAGGACCAGGGGTTCAATCGCGACTTCGCCGAGGCCAAAGCCGAGCTGCGTCGGGCCGGTTTTTGACGACCCTTCGGCTGACCGTCGAGTACGACGGGACCGAATTCAGCGGCTTTCAGTGGCAGCCGGACGCGAGAACCGTCGCCGCCGTATTGGAGGGCGCGCTCTCACGGCTGCTCGGCGAAAACATCAAGCTTACTGCTGCCGGCCGAACCGACGCCGGCGTCCACGCCAGCGGTCAGGTCGTTTCGCTCGCCACCGAGAGCCACTTCCCGCTCGAACGGCTCTCGCTCGCGCTCAACGCGATGCTTCCTGACGATTGCTCGGTGCGCGAAGTCGCGGTGGTCGCGGCGGACTTTTCGGCGCGCTTCTCCGCTCGCGAGCGGACCTATGTGTACGGGATGCTCAACGGGCCTCGGCCGAGCGCCTTGCTGGCCCGATACGCCTGGCACGTTGCGCGGCCACTCGATCTCGAGGCGATGCGCAGCGCGGGGACGCATTTCCTCGGCGAGCACGACTTCCGATCCGTCGCGACGGTCCCGAGCGGTTCGCCTTCGGTCCGCACGATTCGACGGCTGGAGATCGAGGCGCGCGACGAGCTGCTGCGGGTAGAAATCGCCGCCGACGGCTTCCTCCAGCACATGGTTCGATCGATCGTGGGGACGCTGGCCGAGTGTGGTCTCGGCCGTCGCGATCCGGCGAGCCTGCCCGGTCTGCTCGCCGCGCGCGACCGGATGGCCGGCGGCTCGACCGCGCCGGCGCACGGGCTCTACTTCGCCGGCGTCCGCTACGCCGACGGCTATGATTCCTTCATGGAACCGCCGCTTTTTGGGGGGCGCCCGCCGGCGGGCGGTCCGCTTGACGGCGAACGGGCTTTCCCGTAGGATACGTTGGTTGTGCGCACCTTCCAGCAGAAAACCGCTGAAACGGAGCATCGTTGGTATGTCGTCGATGCGGCCGGCGAGCGTCTTGGTACGCTCGCGGTGCGAATTGCCCGAGCGCTCTCCGGTAAGCATAAGCCGACCTGGACGCCGCACATCGACGACGGCGACCACGTGATCGTGCTGAACGCCGAGAAGATTGAGTTGGGCGGGAAGAAGTGGAGGCAGAAGCTCTACTACCGCCACAGCAACTATCCGGGCGGCCTGAAAGTGGAAACGGCGCGCGAGGTCGCCGACAAACATCCCGAGCGCCTGATCGAACGAGCCGTGCGCGGCATGCTCGCGACCAATCGGATGCGCGATGCGCAACTGCGTCGCTTGAGCGTCTACGCCGGCGCCGATCATCCGCACGAGGCGCAGAAGCCCACCCCGCTCCCGACGGTTTCTTAGGAGCTCATTTGGACGACGCAATCGAGACCATCCAATCGACGGGGCGCCGCAAGCGCGCGGTCGCGCGAGTCAAGCTCAGCTTGGGCCAAGGCGTGATCACCGTGAATGACAAGCCAGTCGATGAGTACTTTCCGCGTCCTCAGCTATTGCAAATCGTGCGCCAGCCGCTCGAAGCGACCCAAACCGGTTCCCGCTTCGACGTGCGCGTCAAAGCGGAAGGCGGCGGAGTAACGGGACAGGCCGGTGCGATTCGTCATGGCATCGCGCGCGCGTTGCTGGCGATCGATGAGTCGTTCAAAGAGACACTTCGCAAGAACGGCTTCCTAACCCGCGATCCGCGAGAAAAAGAATCGAAGAAGTACGGTCGCAAGCGCGCGCGCAAACGCTTCCAGTACAGCAAACGATAAGGTTTGCGCCGCAACTAATCGCGATCGCGCTGGGCGCGGTCGCGCTCGTATTGCAGCCTCACGCCGATTGGATCGAACGCGCCTACGTCAACGGCGCCTATCCGCCCTGGCAACACACGGCTTTCGCGCTGACGAATCCCCTTCCATGGTCGCTCGGCGATATCGCCGCGCTTGTCGGCGTTGCCGCGATCGTTTGGCAGATCGTCCGCTTGGCACGCAATCGGCGGCGACGGGCCGCCGATTGGGCGAGGACGCTGCTGAACTGCGCGGCAATTCTGGGGATCTACGCCGTCTGGTTCGAGCTGAGCTGGGGCTGGAACTACGCGCGCGCGCCGCTCGAGACGCGGGTCCGATTTGACGCTGCACGCGTAACGCCGGCCGCCGCGGCCGCGCTTCGCGGC
>JBARKF010000104.1:0-13072 GCA_049800655.1 Candidatus Cybelea sp. | reverse complement strand
TGCTTTCTGCTCAACCTCCGCAGGCCGGAGCAACAAAGGCTTTCACCAGTCAAGACCTCCTATACGTTGGCGGCATCTGCGGCGGGGTTTGCATCTTTGCCTATCCTTCTGGAAAATATGTTGCAAGCATAAGCGTTCCGCAGTCGGGCTTCATGTGTACCGACACTGGAGGCGACGTTTTTGTAACAGTACCGCAGAGTGAAAGCGTCGGCTACATTTACGAATACGCCCACGGTGGGACGCAGCCAATACAAACGCTCAGCGATTCCGGCTTTCCGTATGGATGCTCGGTGGACCCAACGACGGGTAATCTCGCTGTAGCCAACTACTTTGCGCCAGGCTCTAAGTACGGACACGGCAACGTGGCCATTTACGCAAATGCGCAAGGCACACCGACGTACTATAAGGATCCGAACATCTATTGGTATCAGCTTTGCAGCTACGACCGCAGCGGTAATCTGCTGGTGAACGGCAACGCCGAGGAATCTTTTACGCCTTACGCTGTCCTTCCGAAGGGTAGCTCGACGTTCACCGATATTACGTTTGACGAAAGGGTCGGCTTCGGGCCGATTCAATGGGACGGGCAGCATTTCGCCATTGGAACCGGATATGAAGGGTCCGACACGATTAGCCAGGTGTCCATTTCGGGGTCAAAGGGAACGGTCGTGAGTCAAACCCAAATCATCGGACCCATTAAGCACGTAAATATTCCATTTTGGATTCAAGCGAACAAGGTTATATTGTTATTCCGTCCCGACGGCCGACGCGCTAGTTGGTTGGGGTATTGGAAATATCCGAGCGGTGGAAAGCCGCTGAACGTCTTAAAACGAGTCGGCGGACAGAAACTTCCACCATACTTGCCCTACGGTATCGCCATCTCTGCGGCTTCGTCGCCTCAAACTCCCCGAGCCGGTAGGTAGAAGATTAGCCGCGAGAATCTTAGCGGTTCTTCCAGCTTTTGCACTCTTGACCGGGTGCGCTTGTGCACCGTGCGCCATCCAACTGTCGGATCGTTTACAGTTTTTGTAAGTGGCGACGACGGTGCTTTCCCTCAGCCTGCACAACGTCGGAAGGCGGAGGCGCTACATTCTGCGGCAACGGGTGCGGCGTACTTTTTGGATGCCGGCATCCGCGGCCTGATCGCGAAGAATTCGCCGCTCAGGTTCGTGAAACCTCGAATAGGCGTCATGAGTAAGGCGAACCGACCGAACAAACTCTGCATCCAAACATTCCGTGAGCGCTTTCCTTTCGACCGCTTCGAAGTGTTGCACAGCGCGCTTCGATAGCCTTAGGCAGCCGTAAGCAGCTGCCGCTGCGGCTGGCATCGAGGAAGAATTAATATTGCCTCGAGGCCTTCGAGTTCATCGATGCAATCGCTGGCGCTTGGACATCCCGGCAGGTCGCGGTTTCCCCACGAAACCACCCGTCGCCTTGCTTCCCTGACTATACCACCCGACGATGTAGCCCGCGTCGTTAATGCCATGTACCACCGTGTTATTGTCCGTGGTGAACGCATTAATTGGAAATTGGACAGCCTTAGTATCGCATTGGGATCCTGATTTTGGTGTCGACACGGTAGCCAGAAAACCGTGCGTGCCGCCGTTACTGTCCCGGTAAGAACCCACCACTTGGTCATTAATATTTATGGCATACGCGGCATATGCGGACGTGTTCGGGCCGAAATCAACGGAACTAAGCGTCTGCCAACAGTACGATGTGTATGAGGAGTTGGGGCCGCAAGGCTGCTGCGAACCGAGGCATAATGCGTACCAGGCGACGGGTGAAACGTGGCCATTGATGGTCCCAGTCGCAGTTCCGACCATGTCACCGTTATCATTGATCCCATACGCTGCGGACTGGGTCACGATCCAAGTAGTAGGTGGGAACGGAACATCCGTATACTGCGGACCCGGCGCTGGAGGTGCTGCCTCGTACGCTTTTGGCGGCGTAGTGGCAGTGGTACTAGTGCTAAGGACTTTTGTGTAGTAACCTACCGCAACCTGGTGGTCGTTGATTCCAAACAGGTAGCCGTTATTGCCGCCTTGGCCACCAGCACCTGGCCCTTGCGGCGGTAGTAAAGACCAAAGGCCTTGATTGTTGATCACTGCATAAACATCACCTGAGCCCGCGTCGCCAGGTTGGCTAACCCAACCGGCTAGAACGAATTCCGAGGTGACGCCCTGTGGCGCTATGGCGTTCATTTGCGTGCCCGTGCTTCCCCTTTTCGTCCGGGGGTAGCTAACATCCGTGAAGGTCGAAGGGGAACCGGTATTGGGTACAATCGAAGTAAAGCTGTTAGACACTGCAGACGAACTCGAACCACTACTAAAGACATTTCCCACTATGTCAGGGCCCATAGATCCGGTCGAGTTGTTGATGCCCGTAACTTCAGTGCTCGTGCCGCTGGTATCGTTGACCGTCACCCACTTCCACGATTGCATCGCTGGCTTTATTGCCGTGCTATGGGATAATGGTGACGCGCCCGAACCCGTGTTCGTTGAGCACCCGCCGGCCGCGATTGCCGCCGCCGCTACGGCGATGAAAACCAGACTCCGGCGGCTCGACCAAAGGAATGAGTAAGTCATAACGCTCCTTCATTGTCGTCGTGCGTGGGATTCTCACGTTTACGGTCGCTGTCGGATGCCGGGCCCGATTCTACGAGCGGAGGTTGAGCGACCCGTCCTTGACAAGTCTGCGGTGGTGGCTTCACTCGGGCACTGGTTCAATTTGTGGTTGCACGTTGCAACAAATCCGGTCACGCTGTTGGCGGTGGTGCCGTTGTAATACCATCCAACAATAGTTTGTCTGCTGTTCATAGAATTCACAACCGTTGCATCATCCACACCGCCTGCCGTGTAGTCGACGGTGTAAAACGTGCTCTGCCCGCTCACAAAGCCATGCATTTTGTGAACAGCGCTACTGTCCTCGTACGAGCCCACCACGAGGCCAGCCGAGTTTACGCCGAGTGCTTGCGTCCATAACTGCTTGTTATGAGCGTCAAGCATTACGATCGACGAGTAGTTAAAGTCCTTGTATCTCCACCCTATCATCTTGGGTCCGTTCGTCGATGATGACGTACAGGCACCGACGACAACATCGTCGTGGTTGATGCCGTATGCCCAAGACTGAACACCGTCACACCCCACAGAAGACAACTGGGACTGTGGAAAGTCTACGAACTGCGGATCGCCATGAGGATACTTATATTCCTCGATGCCGTGAGCGTTGCAGTTAGCATCGGTATAATAACCTACCTGAATAGCCGAACCATAGGTCCCGTACAAATACGTTGCCGCACACGAACCCGTTCCTTCGTTAGGATCTCGTACTTGATACAGATGGCCAGCGGTGGTGTGATTCTGTGGATCGTAGATGACCCCACACAAATGGTTATTAGAAGTAGAAGCGCAACCGTAGGTGGGATCAAACGGCGGGGAGAACCCTACTCCACCGTAGGTGCTGCTGGTAGTCTCAATGTCGTTGAGCGCGGAAATATAGGTGTTGGGCCGGGCATTGGGTGGATAGGGGGTCGGGCCACTGTATGTTCCAGCGGAGCTGGAACTCGACGTCGAAATAAAGCTGTGCGGTTGGTTATTACTCCCTGCGCTGTAGTAATTGCCGGAGATGCTGAGCGGCTTCCCATTCTTATCATCGTCGAGCCCCGTAATCTTCGTATTATACGTCTCGTAGACGTACGGTTGGAAGGAATAGCTCGGTGTCGACGCTGTCACGGGCGCGCCCTTAGCTAAAATGCCAAGTGCTGACGGGTTTGTGCGGCCACCTGTGCCGGCGCTCTCGCACGCAGCGAGCACGAACGCGCCCGCTCCGAAAGCGATCGCCGCAACCCGATGGCGACTTAGTGCGTGCAATGCCGGTCTCTCAAGCAAATTCATGCTCTTGCCTCCGCAAAGTAGCTCTAGGTACGTGGAGCTTCCACCCGCTTTGTTGCCTTCCTTTGGCAACCAACCGATTTTGTGCAAAAGCTCCAGGCAGTAGACTTGCCGTCTTCGTCGTTCGTCAGCGATCAGAGCAAAAATGCGCGGCCGCCCGGCGAGCGTTGATTCCGTGCACGGCTCGAGTATCTAAGAGCTACCTGCTCGGCTCTTTATAATCTTACGGGTTGGCGGCAAACTCTTTGGGTAATATTGCACACCTGCCCGAATATGCCGCCCCAAGAACTCGGCACCTATCACATCGGCGTGGATGTGCCCTACGTCGTCTTAAACTGCGGTTTCATCGACCTTGCAGAAGGTAGAAGCCGAGAAGTCCGTTGAGCTCGGCGCCTCCGAACGGTGAAACGATTTGACTCATGGTTACGTTCCTTTCTTGCCGCAGTTAGTGCGGCGCATCAGGCAAAGGAAGGACCCCGTTGAGCCCCGCATGCGACTGGGGTCCTTCCGACTGTAGTAGCGGTCCATGGCCGCGAGCCGCGTGCGCCGCACCGTATCCGCTCTCGAGGCGCCTCGAATCCCCTGAACGGCTTTACGTTGATCGATGCGATCGCCGCCGATTGGCGCTCGTTCCAGCCCGCATCCGTATAGTAACCAACGATGTAGCCCGCGTCGTTAACGCCGAGCGCGTATTTGCGACGTACAGGTTGTTGTTACTGTCGACGGTGAGCCCGGCGGGCTGCGTGACGCCGTTAGAGCCGCCGAGCGTTCCGATCTGTGCAAGGGCACCATCCGAGAATATGTCAACTTGCCCGTCGCCGCGCGCATCGAATCCATCGCTGGCTGTTCAACCTCAATGCGCCGGATGATCGCACGTCTAACTTCTCGCTCGCGATCGCTCGCCGGATTCTTTGTCCAATTCGATCGCTGCATCTGCTGCGTTGCGAGCGATGGAGCGCGCTTCTTGCAAGGGCCTTGAGCGTGGTGGCTTCGGTTGGCGTTCGAGATATTGATGCCCCCGTTCCGCCGCTCTATTGCGGCGGGGTTTCTTTTCTTTGGGCTTCGGAACGTATCGAGCCGTCGTAACGTTACTTAAGTGCTGGCTAGGCCACAGCGACAACAACTTCCAAGCAGAACCTGCCTAACAGCCTCCACGGTGAAAGGTCCCGTATCGAATCTGAGGAGAGATCGGGGCCTTTCTTAATTACACGGCCGTTCACGCTGCGGCGAGAGCGCGGTACAACGTCGAGCGACCGACTTTGAAGACGCGCGCCACATGCGCGGCGCCGTACTCAGCTTCCAGCAGTTCCAACCGCATCAACGTAGTCAGTCAGGTCATCATCGAGGGCGCGACCCAGCAAGTCTCTCGCTGATGCAACGCGCAAAAGCACATCACGAACCGTCTTAGAACAACCTTTTCAGCATAAGGGGAAGCAAGCCAAACAACCAACTCGACGGTTCGGTTGTGGAAGCTGGGGAATGTGTCGCTCGGCGCGAACCGGAAAAACGGATTAACCCGCGTGAATGAAGGGAGAACCTTTAAATGGATCGAGACGATGATGAACTCATCGGAAGGATCGGACAGACCAACAGCGCGATCGAGCAAGGCAAACGTGGTGAAGTTTTGCTGCCGTTCAAGGGCGGCTTTGAAACCTACCTCGCTTACGCCGACCAGCCGATTGCCAAAGGCGTGCGCGTCACCGTCCTGGATGTATTGCCGGGACGCACCGTGCGGGTCGCACCAACGACGATCGCCGCCGACGCACCTCGCGTTGCGATCGCGCCCGCGGCGCCGCCGGGAAGTCATCTGATGGCCCGACCGGAACCGAAAGGAACCCCATGACCACCCTACCTTTCGTGCTCGCCCCCGTTATCGGCGGCGCCGTTGCGGTCATCGTCCTGCTCGCCATCGTTCGCTCGATGTGGCGCGTTGCCGAACCAAATCAAGCGCTGGTCATCTCCGGCCTCCGTTCTGGCCCCAGCGACGAGATGGGCTTCAAAATCGTCTGCGGCGCCGGGACGCTCGTCATCCCCGGTTTGCAACGGGTCCGCACGCTCGACCTCTCATTGCACGAAGCGCCGCTGGCCGTCGACTGCGTCACGCAGCAAGGCATCAAGGTACAGATTCAAGGCGTCGTCATCTATAAGGTCGGCGATGACCGAGCATCTATCTCTAACGCCGCACGGCGCTTCCTCGATGCCAGGCCCGAAGATATGGGCCGTAACATTCAAAACCTATTCGACGGGCATCTACGTTCCATCATCGGCGGCATCACGATGGAAGACTTGATTCGCGATCGTGAGAAGCTCACCGGGGAAACGCGCGACGCCGCGGGCATCGACATGCAGAAGCTCGGCCTCATTATCGACTCGCTGCAAATCAAAGACATCGTCGATCCGAGCCACTACATCGATAGTCTCGCCGCGCCGCACGTCGCCGAAGTGCAGAAGAACGCGCGCATCGCCCAGGCCAACGCCGACCAAGCCGCAACGCAAGTCGAGCAAGCTGCCGCCGCCAACAAAGCCGAATACATGCGCGATACGGCCACGAAGAAGGCGAGCTATCAGGCCGACATCGACACGGCCAACGCCCGCGCCGCGCAAGCCGGACCGCTTTCCGAGGCCACGGCCAAACAAGACGTGGTGCGCGCCGCGACCGCGACCGCCGCGCTCGAAGCCTCGCAGAAAGAGCAAGAGCTACAAGTCAGCGTTCGCAAACCCGCCGACGCGCAAGCGTATTCGGTGAAAACGATTGCCGAAGGCAACCGCGACGCAACGATCGCAGCAGCAACTGCCGCCGCCGAGCAAGTCCGGCTCAATGCGCAGGCGCAGGCAGACGCCGCGCGCGTCACCGGCACCGCGGACGGCGAAGCCTCGAAGGCGCGCGGCGAAGGCGAAGCGGCGGCCATCCAGGCCAAGCTGCTCGCCGAAGCCGCAGGCATCGACGCCAAGGGCAAAGCGCTGGCGGCGAACAAAGACGCCGTCATCGCGCAGACCATCGCCGAGAGCGTGCCGCAAATCGTCCGCGAAGCATCGAGCGCGTTTGACAGAGTGGGCAACATCGCGATCGTCAACGGCTCCGAAGGCATGAATAGCGTCTTTAGCGGAGTGATTAGCCTCGGGCTCTCGGTGTTGCCGCAAATCACCGCGATGCTCGCGAAGACCAAAACCAACTAGAGAGAGTCTGATTTAGCTGCCCAATCTTCCTGCGTCATCCTGAACCCTTCGCCCTTCGACTACGCGCCTGGGGCGCTCCGCTCAGATGACAAGCTGCATTCGCTCGGGGTAAACTCGGCGCGGTTTTTTGTCATCCTGAGCGGAGGCGCGCAGCGCCGTAGTCGAAGGACGGCTGAATTTTCTTTGCGGCCTCGGGATTCGATCGGTTCGCGCGCTCGACAAAGCGCGCAGCCTTTTTGTCCGTCCGCGTTACTCCACCGATGAAGGCGGGCCGACGAGGTGGGTCCGTATCTCGACTTGGCGCATGCCTACGGTTTCGGCGACCATCTCTTTCAGAGCAGTGAAGGCCCGAGCTTTCCCGCCCATCAGTATCTCGTCAGCGGCACCTCGACGATAGCGACGGTTCCAGCTTGCGCGCCTCAGAGAATCCAGTCATGCCGGGCGGCAAAATACCGGCGGCTGCAGCGCACCAGCGGGCTCGACCGTGCGGCTGATCGACAACGCCGGGAACGAAGGCTATTTTCATGCCGTTACAGCGAGCGTCAGTCCTTAGCTAACAGTTTCACCGACCAGTGGCATCGTTTAGAGAACTATAGCCTTGGGAAATACTGTCCATGTCCAGAGGAGAAATCCAATGCACTAGGGGAAAAGGCGCTCGCGATACGGCGGGCGCCTTACTATCTTCACGGGTTAGTTGACGAAGCCCACGTTTCGAGTGTGAGAAGGGGCCGGCATATCTGCGACCCCTTGCTGGCGGTTCTTTTACTCGATGATGCTTCCCGTCAACTATATGCCCGACGCAGCTCCCCAAGGTTAGTTATCGCCGTTTGTAATGCTGTACGGAGGCGTCGCCGTGGCTGGGATAACGACGACGGAGCCGTTCCCGTTGTTGCCATTAATGCGGGGTCAACTCGAAGACGGTTCCGTTGCCGAATGGGCCGCCACTAGCGGTCGTGCTGTAGAGCGTACCGTTCTTGTCGGCGACGACACCCCAATATGGTTCCGAGCCGTCCGTTCCGCCCTTGAAACGGTAGATGACGCTTTCGGTGTAGCCGCTGCCGGAAGGCACCAACTTGAACACCGTCCCGTTGTTGTCAAGACCGCCGTGCTCGCCTGTGCCGTAGAGCGTGCCGCCCTGTTCGGTTAGGATCGAATAGGTGCCTTCGGCATCCCTTCCGCCTTTGAAACTGTAGAGCGTGCTCAGATCATAGCCGCTACCCGAAGGCGTCAGCTTGAACACTGTCCCGTAATTATACGCTCCGCCGCCCCCGCTCGTGCCGTACAGAGAGCCGTTGACGTTGATAACGCCGGCGCCGGGATTCTTGCCGTCACTTCCGCCTGTAAAACTATAGAGCGTGGTCTCAGTGTAGCCGCTACCCGAAGGCGTCAGCCTGTACACCGTGCCATAATTGTGCGCTCCGCCGACTCCGGTCACGCCGTACAGCGACCCGCTTACGTCGACGACGCCAGAGGGCGGCAAGCCTCCGTCGTTTCCGTCTGAGAATTCGTGAAGCGTATTCTCAGTATAGCCATTTCTGGAAGGCGCCAGGTCGAACACCGTTCCGTAGCCGTACTCGCCCTCATAGTTGGTCGTTCCAAAGAGCGTGCCGCCTTTATCGATGACGCCCCTCGACACAACGGCGCCGTTGCTCCCGGAAAAAGCGAAGAGTATCTGGTCGGAGCCGCTCCCAGCAAGCGGGAGTTTGAAAACCGTGCCGCAACCTACGTAGTAGCACTCGTACGTGCTGTAATCACCGCCATAAGTGGTCGTACCAAAGAATGCGCCATTCGCGTAGATAACTCCGCCGGAAGGAACCTGACCGTCGTTTCCGTTTGGGCCCTGGAATCGATAGAGAATCGTCTCTGCGTACTTCTTTCCCGAAGGCGCCAACTTGAAGATCGTGCCGCATCCCGGACCCGCATTGTAGCATCCGCTCGTGCCTCCGCCCGCAGCGGTCTCGCCATAGAACGCGCCGCCCTGGTAGAGCAGACGCCCGGATGGCCCTATGCCGTCGTTTCCGCTCTGGAAGCTATAAAGAATCGTTTTAGTATAGTGACTCCGCTCGGCATCCTTCGCCGTGCCGCTCGGGGACACAACTCGGTTGACGCTACGCTCGCTGCCGAGCGGCGTTTGCACCATAGGACTTGGCATTTGCGCCGATCCGCCGCAGCCTGCCAGCATAGCTGCGGCAGCGCAAACACCTAAGCCGTAATATCCAGCAGAGATTGTCTTCATGCGAATGCTCCTTTGCAAGCACGCAACGTGTGCGGCTTCAAATGACGTCGGTTACAATGGGGGTGGAATGCATTTGCCGGCCGTGACGCGGCACACGGCTATGCCAACAGGTCCGGTACCCGCGGCAAACGGCGAACCCTTCACCTTTCTGAGCGCGCCGCTGGCCGCGATCGTGTAAACCAAAATGTTGTTGGAACCTTCGTTCGTGATATACGTGAGCTTGCTTGTAGAATCGACGGCGCCAGTTATGGGATTTGAGCGTGCACTGCCATCCTTGAACGGCGACCCTGCTACCGGGGTCAACGTACCTCTGGTCGAGTCGATGCTGTACGCGGAGACGCTGGCGCCTTCTTGCCTGTCGCCGTTGTTTGGTGCGTAGGCGAATCTGCCGGTAGGATCGATCACCACATCTTTAGGGACGTATCCCTCGGCGAACGGTGATCCCCCCAGCGGCCTCAGCGCACCGCTTGCCGCGTCGATGGAAAACGCGTAAATATCGTCGGACACTAGCGCGGCCACGTAAACGAACTTGCCCATCGGGTCAACCGTCACACTGATGGGTTCGACGCCTGTCCGAAACGGCGACCCTTTCACCCGCGTCAGCGCGCCAGTGGTTGCGTCAATTGCATAAGCATAAACATCGTCGGAATCAACGTTGGCCACATAAACGAACTTGCCGGTTGGATCAATCGCGATCGCATAGGGCTTAGTACCCGCCCCAAATGGCGACCCCGCAATCGGCGTCAGCGCGCCGCTCGTCGCGTCGATGGCATAAGCGGAAATATTGTTGGAGCTATAGTTTGCAACATAGGCGAACTTGCCCGAAGGTTCGACTGCTACGCTTAGGGGATTGGCTCCCGCATCCCCAAATGGCGACCCCTTCACGTTTTTTAGCGCGCCGCTCGTCGCATCGATCGCGTAAGCGGAAATATTGCTGGAGCCAAAGTTGTTCACGTAGGCGAACTTGCCGGTGGGGTCGATCGCAAGCCCATAGGGCTCGGTACCCGCGCTGAACGGCGACCCTGCAAGCGGCGTCAACGCACCGCCGGCCGCGATCGAATAGGCGGAAAGATTATTAGAACCGAAGTTGACTACATACGCGAACTGAACTGCGTTGTCTGTGGCACCACGGGGACGTACCACATGTTGGGTCGCACCAGACGAACCAAGTGGCAGAGCCTGCGTCTCCGGCGATGTGCTGGAGCATCCCGCGAGCAGCCCAGCGAGCATAACGATGGATGCACGATTCACGACCGGTGATGATAGGCGCATGATGCCAATCTCCTTTTCTTCGTAGCTTTACGTTAAAACGCGCCGATGCCGTTTGGCGTCCCCCAGCCGGTTGGGCCGGAGTAGGTCCCGAACTCATCGCTTCCGGCGGTGCAGAGATAGCTGCCCCTCAAGCGAGGCGGGCAATCGTTGTTGCCGCTAGCAATGATGTGCACGTCCTCCTGGAGTTTCTTTTTGCTTAGCGTCCAGAAGATTTTGCCGCCGTCTTGTTGCGTGGCGTTACCGGCAAGCCCGAATATGCCGGCGACAATCGGCGCGGAGACGCTCGTGCCCGAGACGGCATCCCAGCCCGACTCTCCGTACGTATCGTACGAAGCCACATTCCAAGCGACGGCTGCCACATCATTGGCTGTCCGTCCGAAGCAGCCCGGATCGTGTTGCCACGACGGCTTGGCTACTTGCGTAGCGCAGCCCCCGCCGGTATCGGGCCAGACGACTTCGTTGTAGATCGAACCGCTTTTCGACAAGATCGTACCGCCGGCCGATACGACGGTTGCGTACGCCATCGGAGCCGAAGTGCCGTAGCCGTCGTCACCGGCGGAGGCAACGTAGGTTACGCCTGGGGTATCGAAGGCGGCCGATGGGCAGCCTGTCACAGAGCATGAAAAGCTGTTGCTGACGATGTGTGCGCCCAGCTTCACGGCTTCGTTTTCTGACTTTACGGCATCCATAGGGCCGAAGCCGTTTCCTTCGATCAGATAGATCGTGCAGTTCGGACAGCTTGCCGAAACCATTTGCGTATCCAAATCGATCTCGGCGCCCCAACCTACCTTGCCTTTGGGATAGTGGCTCTGTTGGCCGTCCTCATTGTACTTGTAGAATTTCGCCTTCGGCAGACCATAGTGCCGGCGGTACACCGCGAGGTCCGATGCGACATTGGGATTGTCGTAGAAATCGACGATGGCGACGGTCTGCCCCGAGCCTTTGCTCGACGAGGGGAGGTTGTAAGCCGCCTCAATATCGTGGGCGCCCCATCCGCTCACCTTAGCTCGGCCGGTCTCGTTCATAATCAGAAGCTGGCACTTCACGTCGCCGGGGAGAACTTCTGGACAGGCCCGATGCGCCAGGTGCTGCGCCTGCCATTGCGGGATTGGATGGGCTCGCACGGCGGATTGCTCCGTCATTACCGGTACGCTCAGGCTTCCGGCATTGCAGGCCGCGAGTGCGAGCGCGGCAATGAATGGTGCGAGCAGTTTCAGGCGTCCCAACATAAAAGCTCCTTCGCAAGCGCGGCAAAGCGGCTGGCCTCGTCCGCACCGCAATCGTGACAGCGCCCCGACACCGCAACCAGACACAACCACCCTCACAACTTGCCGGCGCTCGGCTTCTGCGGGTGTCCTGAGGCTCGGCCCGAAGGTGATAACGGTCGTGGAAGACGAGGGCCGAACGGTCGGCTCGCCGGAATTTGGGACGCTCCTTCGGAGCTTCCGGCTCACTGCGGGACTTTCGCAAGAGGCCCTAGCCGAACGCGCCGGGATGAGCGCGCACGGAATCAGAGCGTTGGAACGAGGATATCGCCGCACGCCGCAACGAGGGACGCTTGTGCTGTTGTCCGGCGCGCTGGCGCTGAGCGACGAGCAACAGCAGGAACTCGAAGTGGCTGCTGCGCGTTGGGTGCTGCTGCGCGACGGACGCAAAGCCTCGGTCACCGTCGGCCCGTGGCCCGACAGACTCACCTCAAACCTCCCGCTCTCGTTGGCCAGCTTCGTTGGGCGCGAACGGGAGCTCGACGAGATCGCAACGCTCGTACGCGAACACCGGCTGGTCACGCTCACGGGGAGCGGTGGGGTCGGCAAGACGCAGACGGCGTTGCAGGTCGCGACCGCGCTTGGCGATGCGAACGCCGCATGGTTCGTCGGACTCGCTCCGATCAGCGATCCTTCGTTAATACCGGCGGCGATCGCCTCGGCGTTGCACGTTCAGGAAGTCCCGACTCGTCCGCTGCTCGAGACACTCCTGGAGTATCTCAAGAACAAGACGTTGTTGCTGATTCTCGATAACTGCGAGCACGTGGTCGTGCAAGCTGCGACGGTTGCCGACGCATTGCTGGCGAACTGCCCACGCGTTCGGATCCTTGCGACCAGCCGCGAACCGCTGCGCGCCGGCGGCGAGCAAGTCTATCGCATCCCATCGCTGAACCTGGTTGATTCCACCGCGCTCTTTAGCGATCGTGCACGCGCCGTCGACCATCGCTTCGCGCTCACCGATGACAATGGTCCCGCGGTGGCCGAGCTCTGCCGGCGCTTGGACGGCATTCCGCTGGCCATTGAACTGGCCGCTGCTCGAGTGGACTCGCTCTCGATTACGACGCTCCTGGAAAGACTCGAAGCGCGCTTTCGCGTGCTCGCCGGCGGCGAGCGCACGGCCTTGCCCCGACAGCAGACCATGCGCGCGACCATCGATTGGAGTTACGACTTACTTTCTTCGCCGGAGCAGCGCGTGTTCGAGCGCCTCTCGATCTTCGCCGGCGGTTGCACGC
>JBARKF010000103.1:0-9669 GCA_049800655.1 Candidatus Cybelea sp. | reverse complement strand
GCGCCGAAGTCGACAACGGCCAGCACGTCTTTCTTGCCTGCTGCGAGGAGTTCATCGGCTTCGCCCGGAGCGTCGGAATGGAGCACGAGCTGCGCCTGCAAGATCGTTTCGACGCGCGCATTCTCTCGCGTGACGGCCGCTCCGGACGACTTCGCGCCGGCGCCTTTCGAGCACCGTTTCATCTCCTCGAGTCGTTTACTACCTATCCGTTTCTATCGTTGCGCGAAAAGCTCAGCATCGCCCGCGCCCTCGCCGCTGTCATCCTGAGCCCTTCGACTTCGCTCAGGACAGGCTCCGCGCCGGAGGCGCTTAGTCAAAGGACACTCACCTTCGAAGATTGGCTGAAGGCGAACGGGCAAGGCGAGGGAGAGCGTCGCGCGTTTTGGGATCCGTTTTTCATACCCGCGCTCAACGCGCCATACGATCGCGTCGCTGCCGCCGACGCGCTCTTCGTGTTGCGGACGGGATTTTTGCGCGACGCGGGCGCGACGCGCTTCGGTTTTTCAAAAGTGCCGCTCGCCCATCTCGCGGCCGCCGCCGCGGCGAAACTCGACGCGGCGCACCTATCGACCGCCGTCACCGCAGTCGAGACAAACGCTTCGGCGGTCACGCTGAGCCTGTCGAAGGGCGACATCGTAGAATTCGACGCCGTCGTGCTCGCGGTTCCGCCGCGCCAGGTCGAGAAATTGCTTGGGGAGCCGGCACGTTACGGCGTAGAAAATCTGGACGCGTACGAAGCCTATCCAATCGTCGACGTTCATCTCTGGCACGACAGCGGAAGCGTCGGCCTCGATTTTGCGGCGGCACTGGAATCGCCGCTGCAATGGATCTTCGAAAAAGCGCCGGGCTATCTCTGTTGCAGCATCAGCGCCGCCGGCGAATACTTGAGGATGCCGACGCAGGAGCTCGAAACGCTGGCGTGGCGCGAAACGAAAGTCTCTCTGCCCGTGCTCAAAGAGGCTAACCTAACGCGTAGCGCGGTCACCCGGAATCCCGAAGCGACGTGGCTTCCGCGCGTCGGAAGAAACCGCACCGCACAGCGCACGAACGACCCGCGCGTTACGATCGCGGGCTCCTGGACGCAGACGGGCTGGCCCGACACGATGGAATCCGCCGTCCGCAGCGGCGCGAAGGCAGCATCGCTGCTGCGCTCGGGTGCCCCGGCGCGGTCTGCGCTGCCAAGCGCGCAGCCCTCGCCGGATCGAGTGCCTGCGCTGCACCGTGCCGTCGGGTGGCTTTTACAGGCGCAATCGACCGAAGGCTGGTGGTCGGGCGAACTCGAGACGAACGTGACGATGACTGCGGAGCACGTCCTGGTCTTTCGCTTCTTAGGCTTGCCGCACGACGAATTCCGCGCCGGCGCGATCGCTCACATCCTCGGAAATCAGCGAAGCGACGGATCGTGGGCGCTGTACTACGACGGTCCCGCCGATTTGAGCACGACGATCGAAGCCTACGTCGCGCTGAAAGTCTTAGGCGTCGATCCTGCGCGCGATGAAATGCGCCGCGCGCTCGAAGTCATTCAGCGTCAAGGCGGCGTCGTCAACGCGCGTGTCTTCACGAAGATTTGGCTGGCGCTCTTCGGCGTCTATCCGTGGTCGGGAATCCCCTCGCTGCCGCCCGAGATCGTCTACTTTCCACTCTGGATGCCGTTCAATCTCTACGACTTCGCGTGCTGGGCCCGCGGCACGGTAGCGCCGCTCACGATCGTTATCTCGAAGAAACCGGTTCGCGACCTGGGCATCGACGTTAGTGAGATCGTCGCTCCGGGAACCGAGGACGCAATGCGGCGCGTGCACGGCAGGCGTCACTGGCTGCTCTATGTCGAGCGACTGCTCAAGCTGTACGATCGGCGCCCGTTGCGACGACGTCGCGAAGAGGCGCAACGCCGCATCGCGAAATGGGTGATCGAGCGTCAAGAGGCCGACGGCAGTTGGGGCGGCATTCAACCGCCGTGGGTCTACTCGCTGATCGCGCTCGATCTGATGGGCTATTCGCTCGATCATCCGGTCATGCGCAAGGGAATCGAGGGCATGCGCCGGTTCACTATTGACGATGCGCACGGTTGGCGCTTTCTGGCCTGCATGTCACCGGTCTGGGATACGGCCTGGGCGGTCCGTGCGCTTGCGCTCGCCGGCTTCGAGCCATCGCATCCGGCCATGCGCCGTGCGATCGGCTGGCTCGTACGCGAGCAAATTCCTGACGACGCTCCCGGCGACTGGCGTATGAAATGCAGCGAAAAGCGCGGCAACGGCTGGGCGTTTGAGTTCGACAACGATGCGTACCCCGACATTGACGACACGACAATCGTCGTGCTGGCGCTCCTGGAAGGCGGCGAACGCGACAACGTGGCGTCAGCCGTCGAGCGCGCCCGGCGCTGGACGCTGGCCATGGATTCCCGCAACGGTGCCTTTGGCGCATTCGACCGCGACAACGATCGGGAGCTGCTCTATAAAATGCCGTTCTCGGATTTCGGTGCGATGATCGACCCGCCGACCGAGGATGTGACGGCGCACGTGCTCGAGATGCTTGCCGCGCTCGGGTACGATACTACGGATCGCTATGTCGCGCGCGGTTTGGAGTATCTTCGGAAAACGCAGAAACCGTGGGGTTCCTGGTACGGACGCTGGGGTGTCAATCACGTCTACGGAACCTGGTGCGTCATCTCGGCCCTCACGGCGCTGCGGGCCGGAGACGACATGGTGGCGCGCGCCGCGGACTGGCTGATTTCGGTGCAGAACGAGGACGGCGGCTGGGGCGAAACCTGCCATTCGTATGCCGACGAAACGTTCGCCGGGATCGGACGCAGCACACCTTCGCAAACCGCGTGGGCGGTGCTGGCGCTCCAACTTGCCGGTCGCGCGCAACATCCGGCGGTCGAGCGCGGTCTTACCTATCTGTGCGAGCGTCAGCGCTACGATGGCACGTGGGACGAGCCCGAGTGCACCGGCACCGGCTTCCCGGGCGACTTTTATATCAACTACCATCTATATCGGCATCTTTTTCCAACGATGGCCCTCGCCGTGGCCGCTCGTCAACCGCGGGTCAACGCCGGCGAGACCGCCTCGAAGGACGAACCTGAAGCTACCCTGAAAGAAGCCGCAACCCCATGAGCATGCCCCTCCAACAGAAGATCGCGGTGGCGAAGTACGTCGCTGGAAAAAAATTCAGAGGCGAAAAGAAGTACCCGCTGGTGCTCGAGCTCGAGCCGTTGCTGCAATGCAATCTGGCGTGTGCCGGCTGCGGTAAGATCCAGCATCCCGACGAAATCCTGCGCCAGCGCCTCAGCGTCGACGAGTGCATCGCCGCCGTCGAAGAATGTGGCGCACCGATGGTCTCTATTGCCGGCGGCGAGCCGCTCGTGCACGAGCAAATGCCGCAGATCGTCGAGGAGCTGGTCAAGCGGAAAAAGTTTGTCTTCCTCTGCACCAACGCTCTGCTGCTCAAGAAGAAGATCCATCTCTTCAAGCCGTCCGTCTACTTCGTCTGGATGATCCACCTCGACGGAATGCGCGAGCGCCACGATCAATCGGTCTGTCGCCAGGGCGTTTTCGACAAGGCAATCGACGCGATCAAGGAAGCCAAGGCCCGTGGTTTCCGAGTCTTTACGAACACCACGTTCTTCGACCAAGATGGTCCGGAATCGATCCGCGAGGTGCTCGACTATCTCAACGACGACCTCAAGGTCGACATGATGCAGATCTCGCCGGCCTACGCGTATGAAAAGGCTCCCGATCAAGAGCACTTCCTCGGCGTGAAACGCACGCGCGAGATTTTCAGCGAAGTTTTCGCCGACGGCAAACGCCAGAAGTGGCGGCTCAACCATAGTCCGCTCTATCTCGACTTCCTCGAAGGGAAGGTCGATTTCGAGTGCACGCCGTGGGGCATCCCATGTTACACGGTCTTCGGTTGGCAGCGTCCCTGCTACCTCATGAGCAAAGAAGGATACGCGAAGACCTACAAGGAGCTGCTCGAAGAAACCGACTGGTCGAAGTACGGTCGCGGCAAGCACGAATCGTGCGAGAATTGCATGGCGCACTGCGGATACGAGCCGACGGCCGTGTTGCGCACGACGAGTTCATTCAAAGAATCGATCCGCGCCGCCATCGGCAACTAACTTCCCCCCTGTCATCCTGAGCGGAGCGAGGCGCAGCCGAGCGTAGTCGAAGGACCAAGCTTCGACAGCTTCGAGCGGCGCGTGCATGGTACCTAATCGCCGGTCGGAACGATGCCGAGCGACTCGACCATCAGCACGACCGAACGTCCGGAGGACCGGGGTCGGTGCACGACGTTCTTTGGAACCGTAAAGCCTTCGTGCTGACGAAGACGCACCGGATCTCGCCCCTCGACGTCGAGCTCGATCTCACCGTCGAGCACCAGAAAGAACTCATCTTGGTCGTTGTGCTTGTGCCAAGGGAAATCGCCTTCGAAGATCCCTAATCGTACGACCGCGTCGTTGACGGTCGTCAGCGTCTGATTGAACCACGGCTCGTTCGCGCGAGCTTCGGCCGGAATGTCGACCAGTCGAAGCTGTCCGTACTTGTCGTTTTCAAACGTGCGAAAGTTCTTCGGCAATCCGTCAATCATAGTAGCGTCGTTTTAGGCATGCCTGCGGCCGTCGCCTGGCGCGCGCGCGGACGGACTCGCGCGTCGGCCGCCGAAGGCGAGCAAGATGAACGCTGCTTTCGATTTGGCCTGGGTGATCGCGATCGTGCTGATCCTCGTGGGAATCTACGCGCTCGCCGCACCCCAGCCGCTCGCACGAGCCTACGGCGTCCCGGCGGAAGGACACGACGCGCACGGCTACGTTCGAGCCACCGGCATGCGCGACATCGCATTCGGCGTCGCGCTGGGCGCCACGGCGTACTTCCATTCTCTCTCGCTACTCATCGTGCTCGCCGTCGTCGGCATCGCGGTCTCGATCGTCGACCTGTGGATCGTTTGGCATCACGGCCACGCGAAGCGACCGCACGCCGCGCATGCGATCCACGCCTCCGGTATCGTCGCGTTTATCCTGGTGATCGCGATGGCACTCTTCGCAATCGCAAAGTAACGATGCCTGACGCTGCCACGGATCGCACAACGACAAATCGGTTGTATCAGCGCCCGTGGCGATTGAACGACGTCGAGAACGTCTTGGCGATGTACGCGAAGCCACAGGTGATGCGCTGGATACCGGGTGGTGTATGGGATCGCAGTCAGACGGAGAGGTTCGTCGTCCGCATGATCGAGATGCACGAGCAGGAGCGCCTCTGCATCTATCCGGTTCTCCTGAAAGAAAGCGACGCGATCGTCGGGCATTGCGGGCTGAATCACCTTGAGCGAGGGCCGGAGGTCGAGATAGCCTTTCTCTTCGACGAGCAGTATTGGGGCAAAGGCTTTGCGACGGAGATTGCCGCGGCCGTTCTCCAACACGCGTTTGGGGCGATAGGCCTCGAGCGCGTCGTCGCGGTGGCCTTTCCGGAAAACGTCCGTTCGATCGCCGTGATGCAGCGGATTGGTATGAAGCCAATCGGCATCGCCCGCCACTTTAAAACCAACGTCGTGAAGTATGAGGCGCTTCGCCGGCCCTAGTGGCCTGTAACGCCACTAGCTCTGCTCGTGCAGGCGCTGGTCGAGCGCGCGAATCCCTTCCTGAGGTCCGGCGGCGACGATCTCGTCGCTTACCGAAAGCGGCATCTGCGTGGATGGGCGGAAGAGCATCGTGCCGGCGCGCTTCAGGGCGAGGACGACGATGTCGCCGCCGTCCGGGGCGAGCGTTGAAATCGGACGGCCGGCCCACGGCGAGCCCGCGGGAATCGTGAAATCCTCTAAGACCAGCTGACTGTTGTTCGCAAACAGCACGGTGTCGACGAACTCCACGGCGGTTGGACGCGTGGCGAGGCTCGCCATCCGGCGGCCGCCGATTTGATAAGGCGAGATGATGCGGCTGGCCCCGGCGAGGCGCAACTTCGATTCGGCGTCACGCCGATTGGCACGAGCGATGATGAACAGGTTCGGGTTCAGGACTCGGGCCGAGAGCGTGACGTAAATGTTCGCTTCGTCGTTATCCATCGCAGCCAGCAGGCCCCGTGCACGTTCGACGCCCGCGGCACGGAGCGTCTCCGCGTCAGCTGCATCGCCGTTGACCGTGACGAAGCCCTCGGCGGCCGCGCGCTCCAGCGAGTCCGCACGAATGTCGATAATCGCAAACGAAATGCCTTCGTGCATGAGAATGCGGGCGATCTCGCCACCGACCCGGCCGAAGCCGCAGAGGATGAAATGTCCGGTCATTTTGCTAACCCGCCGCCGTGTTCGCCGTTGCGAGACGACGCTCCCCAGCCGCCCTTCGAAAGTGTACGTAAGCAGCCGGAGCAGCGTATAGGTGAGGACGCCGAAACCAACCGCGACAACGACGACCGTCCACCACTTCCCCGGCACGTTCATTGGTGTCGGCTCGCCTCCGCCGATCGTCGTGATCGTGGTGATCGTCACATAGAAGGCGTCGAACCACGACCAATGTTCGAGTTCGACGTATCCAAGCGTCCCTGCGACGATGACACCGGCGAGCAGCGCGAGCGCGAGCGTCAGGCCGCCGGAAAGACGCACGGTTGGGAGCACGGCCTAGAGAATCGGGACATGCGGCGCCGCGTCCGCGCGCGTCACCCCAAGATAGCGCGGATCGTCGTAGATCTCGACTTTACGCTCGTAGGGTGTGAACCCCGTGCGCTTGTAAAACGCGAGCGCGTTCGGATGGTCGAGCGTGCACGTGTGCAGCCAGAAACGCTCGATCGAGTGCGACCACGCGATCTCGATTCCGCGATTCATCAACCAACGCCCCGCGCCGGTCTGCAAGAGCGGTACCGACACGCCGAAGAGGCTGAGCTCGCACTCGCCCGCGACGCGAAAGTCCAGCTCCAAGATGCCTTCGTCGCGGCCATCGACGTTCAGCGCGTAAAGTTCGAGCCGCTCGTCGCTTAAGGTCGCTTCGAGCTCCGCATCCGGCGCCACCAGGCGCGAAGCCCAGAGATATTCGTCGCCCACGCGATGAAAGAGCGCGCGATACCGCGGTACGTCGCCCTTTCCGAGACGTTCGACCCGCCAGGAAGCCGTTTCTGGGCTGGGCCGTAACGACGGCTTCGCTCGCATCTCCAGAAACGTTTGAACGTTGGCGAGCTTGCCGCGGGGCACCGCGTGATAGCCGTCGGGAAGGTTCATAGTTAGCCGGGCTACCGCCTCCGCGGGAAGAAGCCCTTCGGTAATGAGCGATCGCGTCTTCCTAACCGGCGCCACCGGGTTCGTCGGTTCCCACATCCTCCGCGAGCTGGTGACGGCCGGCTACGCCGTCCGCGCGCTGGTTCGTCCTGCCACGGCGCGCCGCTTTGTTGCGGATGAGCAAGTTGGCCGCGCCGAGTGGGTTGAGGGCGACTTGCAAAACGTCGGCGCGTTCGCGCGAGCGCTGCACGGCTGCCGCTATCTCGTCCATTGCGCCGCGCTCTACTCGTTTGCGCCGCGCGACCGCGCCGCGATCCACAACGTCAACGTCGAAGCCACGACCGGTTTGATGCTGGCGGCGCGGTTAGCGGGTGTGGAACGCGCGGTGCTGACCTCGAGTTCGGCAACGCTCGAGCACGCCGGCGGCGCGTACCATCGCTCGAAGCTTGACCAAGAGCGGGCGGCATTTGCCTCGCGGGTACCGGTCGTTGCACTCCTCCCGACGGCGCCGGTGGGTCCCGGCGACCGCAAGCCGACGCCGACCGGAAGGCTCGTGCTCGACTTTCTGCGCGGCAAGATCGTGGCCAAAGCGCCGGGTCACGGCGGCATGAATCTCGTGGCGGTTGAAGACGTCGCGCGTGCGCACCTCGCCGCGCTCGCGCGTGGACGCCCCGGCGAACGGTACGTTATCGGCGGCGAGAACTTAACGATGGACCAAATCTGGCAGATGCTCGCCGAAATCACCGGGCGCCCGGTGCCCGCCTGGCGGGCACCGTATGGACTCGCACTCGCGGCGGGATACTTCGACGAGCTCCGCTGCGCAATAACCGGCGGCGTTCCCGCCGTACCGCTGGAAGGCGTGCGGATCGCCCGCGATCGCCGCTACGCGAGCTCATCGAAGGCGGTCCGCGATCTCGGTTATTCGGCGAGCTCCGTCCGTGCCGCGCTCGAACGCGCCGTCGCCTGGTACCGCGAAAACGCTACGAGTTGAGGAACGGCCGGCCTTCGTGCGCGACCAAGAGATCGTGCATGTCGTTGGCGTGGTCCTGCGCCAAGATGCCTTCCAACATCACACGCGTGGTCGGATCCTTCTCGCCGAAGAAACGGATGAGATCGCGGTAGTGCTCGACCGCGATGCGTTCCGCGACGAGATTCTCCTTGATTATCTCGATCAGTTTAACGGCGTTGCCGTACTCGGTCGCCGAGCGCGTGTCGAGGCCCTGCGGATCGAAGTTTGGCGTCCCGCCGAGCTGGTTGATGCGGTTGGCGATCTTCTCCATGTGCTCGTACTCATCGCGCGCGTGCTCGGCAAACTCTTCTTTAACGCTCTCGCTGTCGATGCCGACCGCCGCGATGTTGTGCTCTTGGGCGCGGCGGCGGAGCTCTTTGATGTCGGAGAGAAAGGGCTGACTCGTCGCACTCATCTCGTGAAAGTGGGGCAATGAGGCTACGACTGTACGTTAAAAAAAACCTACGTGAATGAGGAATCCGGGACTTCGCCAACGCTTATCGTCGCGACCGCGCTCGAATATAAGCCGCTGCGACGCGCGATGCCGAACGCGCACATCGTGCAAGCCGGCATCGCGCTTGGGCGGCTCGATACGACGCTTGGCGAGACCGTAGTAAGTTGCGGCGTTGCGGGCGGACTGCGCCCGGACCTTCCGACCGGCACGCTGCTGATTCCGCGTGAAGTGCGACGGCCTGACGGCAGCATGTTGCGCTGCGATGCAGCGTTGGTCGGCGCCTTTGCGCAGAGCGCGCGGTCGCTCGGAATCGAGCCGGTCCTCGATCCGTTACTGACTGCCGATCGTATCGTCCACGGCGCGGCACGCGCGCAATGGGGCGCGCAGGGTTACGCCGGCGTTGATATGGAGACGGGTCTGATCGACGCGCCGCGCGTTGCCGCGGTCCGCGTGGTGCTCGATACGCCGCAGCGCGAAATCTCCGCCGATTGGCAATGGCCGCTGCTGGCAATGCTCAAACCATGGAACTGGCCGCAGGCGATATGGCTCGCCCGTGAAGCGCCGCGCGCGGCCGCGCTCTGCGCCCGTGTCGTTGCCGGTGCGCAGGGCATCGGGAAGTAGGCGCGTATAACGCAGCAGTGGTGATCGAGCGGATCAACTCCCCCGAGGACGTCAAGCGCCTGCGTCGCGAGCAGATTGACGTCCTCGCCAGTGAGATTCGCGATCTTCTCGTGCGCACGTGTGCCGTCAACGGTGGCCATCTGGCCCCGAACCTGGGCGTCGTCGAACTGACCCTCGCGCTGCATCGCGTGCTCGATCTTCCTGCCGATAAGTTGGTTTGGGACGTCAGCCATCAGACCTACGTTCACAAGATCCTGACCGGCCGGCGCGAGCGTTTCGCGAGCATTCGGAAGGGCGGCGGCCTCTCCGGCTTCGCCATGCGCAGCGAGTCGCTCTACGACCCCTTTGGCGCGGGACACGCCAGCACGGCGGTGGCCGCCGCGCTCGGCAT
>JBARKF010000102.1:0-55997 GCA_049800655.1 Candidatus Cybelea sp. | reverse complement strand
GCTTGCAAAGCAGGTGCTCTACCAGCTGAGCTACATCCCCGTGTGCTGCTTGCGCTATCCTGAAGCGTTCGCGCCTTTCCCGTCCTTCGACTGCGCCCCCTGCGGTCGCTCCGCTCTGGCTGACGGTCGCCGGCGATGGCGACGCTGCGCGTTTTCTAGTGGATGGCGATGCCGGAGGGTTCGTAGAGACCGCTCGTGACGGTCGGTGCGATTCGATGGAGGTCGAGGTTGTACGTTTTCAATGAATCGCTATACGCGGAACTGCTCACCACGTAGACCTTATTGTGCGCTAGCGTGATGCCACCCGGTGCTTGATTACGGTCCCTGGCCAAATGGAGCGGCCCGCCGCCGTCGGCGCTGTAGCTCGTAATGAAGCCGGCGCCGGTGCCGTCGTGGCCGCGGCTGTTGGTGTTGGCAACGTAGATCGTACCGTCTTGCGCCACAGCAATGCCGTCGGGGTCGTGTACGCCCCGGGTAATCGTCGGCGTCGTCGCTGATCCGTCGCACAAGTACGTCGTGATCGAGCTCAACCCGTGCGGTGTATCGTTCGCGACGTAGATCTTGCCGTTCGCATCAATGCTAACTGCGCTTGAGTCGACGCCGGTCCGGAACGTGGGCGCCGTCCGCGTGCCGTCTGGTTTATAGGTCATGACGACGCCGCGCGACCCATTATGCTCGCTGCTCAAAACGTAAATTTTGCCGTTACGGTCGACGGCCAGACCGAGCGGAACTGCGTAGCCGCGCTCCTTGATGGTAATCGTCGGCGTCGTCTGCTTGCCGTCGGGCTTGTACGACGTCACAATAGTTACCGATTGCAATCGTGGGCGACGTCTGCGTACCGTCGGGCTCGAACGTCGTGATCGTGCCGTCGCCGATATTCGCGACGTAGATCTCATACGACAAGCCCGCCGATTGGAGCGCGCCGGCCTGAACGCTTGAAGCTGGAACCGTGGCGTTTTCGGCCGCGCCACAGGCCCCCAGGGCGAGGGCGCAAATCAGAGCCGGTATCGAGGCGCGCAGGCTGATCATCTCGGCCACCTTTTCGGTTCTCTCAGTTGCCTTGTAAGGAGGATTCGGCGCGCCCGCCTAGTCCCTCTGTCGGGCGTCGTTCCGCCCGCGGCTGCTTGCAAAGCGGCGCTCTTGGAGCCCTTTCGACTACGCTCGCTTAGCGAGCTCCTTTCAGGGTGACACGGGCGCAGGATGACAATACGGCGCCAAGCGTGAATAGGGCGGGTCGCGGCGAGGCCCGGGCCGTGGGGGCATAGCTCAGCTGGTAGAGCATTACGCTGGCAGCGTAAGGGTCAGGAGTTCGAGTCTCCTTGCCTCCACCAAAGAACGCTCGTTTTTACGGGCGATTTTTTTGTTTCGGCCGACCGCCGGTTCATGGCTACTTCGTCTAACCCGGATACGAAAATGCTACGCTACGTTGGGGCCACGGTCGGCGGCGACCCTGTTCATCACGATCGCCGTGGTTGCGCGCATAAAAACAAGTGCTTCCACGCAGATAAGCGACGCCTCGTCGCTCACAATAAGCGTGCGCTCAGGGCTGAGGACATCAACACCACGAAGGCAGTGACAGGCAAACCGTAAGGCGCAGCTCTTTTCGAAGGACTTCACGCACCGACGTCTGCGTCTTTCATCGCCGTCTGGTATCCGTGGCCCGCTGGTTCAGCACGAGCCCGAAAGCGACTCAACGTACCGGAGGCGATTCACATAGTGACGAAGACTCGGCGAATGCCGCTCAACGCGACGCGACAGTTGTGACGGCCAGGATTACACTCTCCACGAGGTGAAGCCTCAGACGGGCGGGAGCTTGCAGAAGAGTCTCACGGCGAGGACCCTGGTTGAATTGGGTAAGGAGCGTTGATGGGGCAGGGCGTCATTCTTAAAAGGTCGGTCTCTGGCGCGTGCCGTGCAGCGCGAGCAGGGGCCAAGTGCACGGGGTTTCTGGCTCGATTGCTCATGCATTCGACGATCGCCCTGGCAGTGAGTGGATGTGCGCAGAGTCCGCCGGCGGGGTCCGCCTTCGGCATGCCGCATACGTTAGCGCAGCCACTGACCCAACATTTTTATAGCGAATGGATGTATTCGTCTCAGCCCTCCGAGAACGAGGTCGTGGTCTACAAGCGCAAGAGAAGCGGCTTCGGGCTGACGCCCTATGAGACGCTGACTTCGGGATTCTCGGCCCCGATGGGCATGGTCGCGACACCGGACGGTCGCTGGTACATCGCGAATTCTGGTGACTCAAACATCCTGGTTTATCGCTCGACGCGTAAGGGACCCAAGGGACCTAAGGCCACGCTCAGCGATCCCGGAGAAGTTCCGGTCAACGTCGACGCTACTCCCAATCAGCAGCTTGTTGCCGTTTCGAACGGCTCAACAACCGGAAGCGGCGCCGGTAGCGTGAGTGTGTATCTGAACCGGCAAGACCGGCCGTCCCGCATACTCACCTATGGAAACGATCCCATCCGGGGCGAGGGCATCGCAATTGACTCGAGCGGCAACTGTTACTGGAGCTTCAACGATCCCCGCAAACTCACCGGATCGATCGTGAAGTTCGCGAGCTGCAACGGCAGCGGCACCCTCTTCCGATCCGGAATCTTGAGGGCCGGCGGACTGGCGTTCGACCATAGCGGAAATCTCTATTACGTCGATCAACTGCTAGGAATCTTTAAATGCTATGGGTCGTCGTGCGGCCTCTTTGCCCCAATCGGTGTAGGCGGGCTCGTCATTCCGAGGAATATAAACTTCGATAACGGTTCGCCGCAGAGTCTATGGGTCGCGGATGCGGCGGGATATATCGATGCGGTGAGCCTCCAGGGCATAATTGCGTACATCCTGGATATAATCGGCGGCGTGACCAATCCGCCAATCGGAATCGCGCCCGCACCGGGCGGCTGAAGCGCCCCAAGCGCGAGGCTGAACAAGCGCAATTGGCTTTGCGAGATCAGGCGACGACCCCCGAACTGGCTGCACTTCTCAGGAAGTTTCGAGTGCAAGCTGGCCTCTCGCAGCAGACGCTTGCAGACCGAGCGCTCATCAGCGTGCAAGCCATTAGCGCACTTGAGCGTGGATATCGCAAGGCGCCGTACCGCGCGACGCTGGAGCGCATCGCCGATGCGCTCGCGCTTTCGCAGGAAGCGCGCCAGAGGCTCGAGCGTTCCGCCCGACCTTCGCGCGGTCCCCGTCACCTGGCGCCGGCGCACAACCTGCCGCGGCAGCTGACATCGTTCCTCGGACGCGACGAAGTCGCTAGGGAGATTCTCGACCTAGTCGAGACGGCGCCACTCGTCAGCATTATCGGGACCGGCGGCGCTGGGAAAACGCGTGCGGCCGTTGAGGTTGGAACTCGGTCGTTAAGCCGATTTTCGCACGGCGTCTGGTTTGTCGACCTCGCGCCGCTCAACGACCCGGCCTTGGTGCCACACACTCTTGCGAGAGTGTTGCGCGTTCAAGAGTCGCCCCAGCGTACTCTCTACGAAACGTTGTTCTCCTACCTTGCGCAGAAACGTCTGTTGATAATTCTCGACAATTGCGAACACGTCATTTCAGAGGCGCGGCTCGTGGCGGAATGGCTGCTACGCGAATGCCCGAGCATCGCTTTGCTTACGACGAGTCGCGAGCCTCTGAGCATCACCGGCGAGCGAACCTATCAAATCCCCTCCCTCGCGGTCCCCAGGCAAAGCCTGCTGTCGCCCGATGAAGCCCTCAAGTACGGCGCCGTCGCCCTCTTTGCGGATCGCGTTCGCGCCACCATCTCGCGCTTTGAGGTGAACACTGAGAACGTGAAACCGGTCGTCGAGATCTGCCGGCGTCTGGACGGCTTGCCCCTCGCCCTTGAGCTCGCCGCCGCGCGCGCGAGCGTGCTAGCGCCGCACGAGATCTCCAATCGCCTCGATCGAGTCTTTGACGTATTGATCGGAGGCCGGCAAGCGTCAGTTCCGCGTCACGCAACGATGCGCGCCGTTATCGACTGGAGCTACGCGTTGCTCTCGTTCAATGCGAAGTTGCTCCTCGATCGGCTCGCGATCTTTAGTGGCAGCTTTACTCTGGAAACTGCGACGGCCGTCTGCGCCGACGAAACCATTGCGCAACAAGACATATTGGAGTTACTCTCGTCGCTGATTGCCCAATCCCTCGTCATGGTCGACTTCGCCCACGGCAGCACGCGTTATCATCTGCTCGAGGCTACGCGACAATACGCACTGGAGAAGCTCGCGAAGCGTGGCGAACGGCAGACGCTGGCCGGTCGCCACGCGCGCGCGCTTGTTCAGGTTGTCATGCGTCTCGATCGAGATTGGTACGGTGCCGCCGAGCGTTCGTGGTTCCGCGAGGCCGAGGCCGAACTCGATAACTTCCGGGCTGCGCTCGGCTGGTCACTCGGGGAAGGTAACGATCTGTCTTCGGGGCGTCTTCTTGCCGGAGCGCTTACGCGGCTGCGGTATTCCATCTCTCCGGTAGAAGGAAGACGCTGGGTTCGTTTGGCGATAGACTCAATCACCGAAGAAACCCCGGTCGACGAGGTCGCTCAGCTCTATATTGCTGACGCGGAGCTCTGTGGCGCGCTTGGTGAATCAGCGGCGTCACTTGCATCGGCGGAACACGCGTTACGGCTGCGTTCTGTCCTCGACGCTTTGCAGGTAGCTCGCGCCGAGCACGCGGCCGGAAGCGCCCTTGCCGCAATTGGAAGGAGCTCGGAGGGCGAAGCACTTCTGAAGAAGGCGCTGGCTGCAGCCCAGTGCCTCGAGAATCGTCGCCTGCAGGCGTTAGCATTGACCGATCTCGGGACGGCTCGCTCGCGCTGCGGTGACGTCGACGGCGCGCGTCGATTCTATGCTGAAGCGCTCGCACATTACGTTTCGCTCGGCCTCGAGCGACCGGCAGCGTCGATCGCCGGGAACCTTGCCGAAGTCGAATTTGGTGCAGGCGATCCGGCCGCTGCGTTGCATCGAGCAGAAGAGGCCCGCGCCGGCCATGCAGCGATCGGAAATCGTCGCGCCGAGGCGGCCGATCTAAGCAACATGGCCGCATATCTTATAGCGCTCGATTGTTTTGAGGATGCGCGCACATATGCATTGCTATCACTGGAGGCGGCGCGCGAAGTCGACACGCCGGTCCTAACGGCTTTCGTTCTCCAGCACGTAGCCGCGATAGCGGCGTTGCAGAGCGGCGTGCACGAGACCCGCTCGGCGGAAAAGCTAGAACAGGCGGCAATGCTGCTCGGCTTCGTCGATGCAAGGCTGAGGTCGCTTGGTGCCCAGCGGGACCACACCGAACGCCAAGAGTACGCGCGCGTCGTGCCGGCGCTTCAAAGCGTATTCGGCGAGCAACTCAACGCGGCCATGGCACTCGGCGCGCAATGGAGTGAAGAGAGCGCCGCCGCCGCCGCTTTGGAGCTATAACTCGACCCACACAGTTTTCTGACACAGTAACGGCTGTATATGGGCGACCCTGAGCTGGTCCGCTAGCCTTGTCGCATGCCGCGTGCCCATCAATTGAAGTTACGCAAGTCGCGTCACAAGCATCGTCGTGCCGTGCTCACGCGTTGCCATGCCTCTGCGAAAAAAAGATGGAGCCCTTCCACATAGCCGTACTTGACACCATTCATCAAATCGCGTGGACCGCAGCTGACACCGGCGACGTCGACTGGCTTAACCAAGAATGGTACAGCTACACGGGCCAGCGGCGGTCCCCCGGCGCGAACCCAAGGAGCCTCATGCGGCAATGGTTGGCGGCGATTCATCGTGATGATTTCCAACGAAGCCGGCAAGCACTGCGTGACGGGATCAGGAGCCGCGTAGCCTTCGGTGTCGAGCTGCGGTTAAGGCGCGCCGACGGCGTTGCCAACTGGTTTCGTGCTTGCGTCTCGCCGCTCGACGATGCGCACGGCAGCGCGAAGCGTTGGATCGCGATCTGTACCAACATAGATGCCTACAAACGACAGGGCCAACGTCTCGCCTTCATAGCGAAGGCTGGAGAAATGCTGGCAGAATCACTGGATTTGCAGGCAACCCTCAACCGACTGCTCGCACTCATCGTTCCGGAGTTCGGCGATTGGGCTGCGATCGATCTGTTCGATGAGAACGATCGGGTCCAGACCGTGGCGGTGATTCACGCCGACGCGAGTAAAACGCGGCTCGTAGAGCGACTGCAGAAGAGCCGAGCAGTCATTCGCGAGCTTGGACCTCGAGCTGCCGTGACAGTGCCGCTGCGCACGCGCCGGCGAACTATTGGATCGCTCGTCGTGTGCTGGTCTGAAACGCCCCGCCGATACGATGAAGAGGACAAGTCACTTTTCGAGGCGCTCACGAAGCCTGCCGCTTTATCGATCGAAAACGCGCGCCTCCTCGAACGAGAACGCGCTATTGCTGCGGAGTTTCAGCGTGCCGCCCTGCCGATTGCACTTCCGGAGATTGCTGGTATTCGGTTCAGCGGCATCTACGTGCCGGCCAACGATCGCGAATCGCTTGGCGGCGATTGGTACGACGCGCTACGCCTTGGCGACGGGCGAGTCGTGGTCTCGATTGGAGATGTTGCCGGCAGTGGCCTTGCAGCGGCGGTCATCATGTCATCTATGCGTCAAGTAATTCGTGGCGTGGCGCAAGTTCATGCCGACCCCATTGCGATGTTGGACGCTGCCGATCGCACGCTGAAAATCGAGCACCCGGACACACTCGTGTCGGCATTTGTCGGCGTATTCGATCCCGTCGCGCGGACGCTGACCTATGCCTCCGCCGGACACCCGTGCCCGTTACTTCGGGACGCTTGCGGCGCGGTGACGGTGCTCGGCACGAGCGGACTTCCGCTAGGTCTCCGCGTCCATAGCGAAACGGCCGCTACCACCGCGCTACAGAGTTTTAGCCTTGTCGTGTTTTACAGCAACGGTCTCATCGAAGCAGGGCGGGACATTGTCGGCAATTACGACCGGCTGATTGCGGCGATCGCAGGCCCCGAGATTGTCAAAAGTTCGAACCCCGCCGATACACTCTACCGCGCGATCTCAAAACGCGGGAATACCGACGACGTGGCCATTCTAACGTTGCGACTCGGCGCAACGGCCGAAGCGGGCCGGCGTTCGAGCGGTAAGGGTCCTCCGGGTAGGTGGACCTTCAACACAAATGACGTCAGCGCCGCACACGATTCGCGACACTCCTTCGTTGCGGCGTTGAGTAAACGGGGAGTATGCGGACAATATCTGGACGCCGCGGAACTCGTATTTGGAGAGCTGCTCGGTAACGTCGCGCGTTACGCACCGGGACCCATCGAAATCATTTTCGACTGGGGCGAGGGCGCACCAGTCCTTCACGTGCTCGATCGGGGCCCAGGCTTCAAGCTCGCACCCAAACTGCCCTCGGACCTGCTGAGTGAACAGGGGCGAGGACTCTACCTCGTTTGGTCGTTAGCCGAAGACTTCAACGTTACGGAGCGCTACGACGGCGGCTCACACGCGCGTGCCGTGCTGAACACTGGCTCCTCGGCGGTCGGCTGGGGGTAGCCGAGCCGCGGCGCAGTTCGATGGCAGCAATTGAGCCTCTGCTTACCCGGAGGTGAATCTAGCTTATTTTGATTCGGCCGACCGCTGATTCACTCGCCTGGGTATAAGCCAGATATGAAAATGCTACGCCACGTCGGTGCCACGGTCGCGGCGGTGCTGTTCATCACGATCGCCGCCGGTTGCACGCACAAGACGAGTCCTTCCGCACAGATCAGCGACGGGTTGGCGCCGTTCACCTTCACTCGAAACCAGACCGTCGCGCTCGTCGCCCACAATAAGCGCACGCTCGGTGCCGAGGATATCAACACGCTCTCGGTCGCCTACACCGACCTCCAAGAAAAGGCCAATGCCTACGCTAGCTTCATGGTCGAAGCAGTGACCACATCATCGTTCGATCCGGCGAGGAACACGCTAGACGCATCCAACTTTGAAAAGGCGATCGCCGCGTTCGACAAAGCTTACGCTTCGGTCGTTGCGACACGGTTCGGGGTCACGAACACGGCTTGGGTGACGCCGTTCGCCCAGAATCTTCAGGCTCGCTGGAGTCAATACGGTGCAGCCGTTGCCCAGATGACGCCGCAAACCAAGACCGACCTTGTTGCCGAGCTCAAACGCGACACTGTATGGCCAAATTTCGAGGACATCGCCACGGAGGCGGTGACAGGCAAACCGTAAAGCGCTCGAGCCCGACTAACTCGCCTTCAACGCTGCGCGTAGCTCCTTCCGAACGACATCGCGCACGACGTCGGGCAACGGACGGTGATCCTCTTTTGTATAGGCTTTTAGAGCGTCGTTCATCGCCGTCTGGTAGCCGCGTCCCTCTCGTTCCGCGTGAGCCCGAAACCAATTCAAAGTGTCGGAGTCGATCCACATCGTGATGCGCGTCTTCCCCTCGTGTGGAAGCACTGCTCCCCGCCGCCCCAGGCTGAAATCGTATGGGCTCGCTTTCCTACGAGACTTTCCGGCCGCAGGAGAGCGCCTAACGTTCTTCGCCATAGTATTGCCTCTTCTCACGTGGAGTCGCTTGTCAGGCGGAAATCAATCTCACAACATCTGCGGAAGCAGGGTATCCATACACGACAACCAGGAGCCTTCCCCGTGCATCCAGGCCCAGGGTCACAAAACGTTGCTCGGCGTGGCGCCGATCTTCGAGCGTTAAGGCCATCGGATCGTCCAGGGCCGTGGCAGCGTCGGCGAACGAAATGCCGTGCTTGCTGTAGTTGAGAGCCGCCTTTTGCGCATCCCACCGAACTTCCACCCTATGCATATTGTATGTATTAGTAAGGCAAGCGTCAAGCTACTAGCCCTAAGCTCGAGGTGATCCGTCGCCAGGGCGCGTTGTTCCCCGCAATCCAAAACTGCGATCTGACCTGGTAAATGCGTCAGCCCTATGGTGATCGCTTTCACCTTATATGCTCGATCTACCGTTCGTACAGCCACCTCATTATACCGGATCGGACGATGCCGCGCTCGATGTCGTGCACGCGCTCCATGAGGTGATCTTCTTCTTCTCCGGGCTCGACGCGCAGTGGCTTGCGCGTCATGACGGGACCACGATCCGTCGAAGCGGTGACGCGATGGAACGTCGCGCCGACCCAAGGGCTCGACGCGGCGAGCGCATCGGCAACGGCGCACGATCCGCGAAACGCCGGCATCTGCGTGCCATCGGGCAGCCCCACGTCATCACGCGCCGGATCGAGCGGCAGAAACGCCGGATGCAGATTCAACAGCTGTGGAAAGGCGTGGACGAATGCATCGGAGAGCAGATGCATCCATCCGAGCAAAAGCAAGAGGTCGGGCTCCTCCGCGCTTGCGGCCGCGAGCAACCGCTCATCATACTCGTCGCGCGATGCTTTATCGCGATTCCACACGACCGCGTGCGACGGGATCCCTCCGTCGCGAGCGCGCACGAGCACCCGAGCATGCAGGTTGTTGCTGAAGAGCGCGACGACGTCGATCGGCAACGTGCCGATTCGTACCGCTTCGATGACCGCTTGAAAGTTGCTACCGTCGCCGGAGGCCATCACCAGCACGCGTCGTGCCGGGCGAAAGAGCGCTGGGCGCTCGAAGCGTTCGGCAACTCGCGCGCCGACGGCATCGGCGTAAAATTCAGCCAGTCGTTCGTCGCCGACTGCGGGAATCAACGCCCGCGCATAGCCGCGTTCGCGCAACGCGTTTAATGCAAGCCGCAGCAACAGCGTTCCCAAACCCTGCGCGCGCTCGTCGGGCGTAACGCCGACCGGTCCGAAAATGCCGACGCCGGGCTCGCGCGCCATTCCCTGCAGCCACGCGTACGTCAGCCCGTGCGGATCGAAGGTGGCGAAACCCACCGGCTTGCCGGCGCGGCGCGCGACGATCGACGTTCCGGCATAAGCTTCGGAACTCCACGCGCCGCCGAAGACGTCATCGATCCACGCGAGCGTTTGTTCGTCGGCCGGCGCCGGACGGGCGATCTGGACTCCGGGCTGCCAAGCAATCGTAAACTCATTATCGAGCTCGACGATGAGATTAAGAAGCTGCGACACTTAATCGTAGAGCGGTCGCAGCACTTCGGCACACGCTTCTAAGAACGCCACGTCGCCGTCGGAAAACGCACCGATGCGGTCGCTCTCAGCGTCAAGCGTTCCGATGACGATGCCGCTCTCGGCGCCGAGAATCGGCACGATCGTCTCCGAGCCGGTGCTCCCAAAAGCGGTCAGGTAACGCGGATCGCGAGCAACGTCCTCGCTGACGACGGTCGATCGCGTGCTGATCGCCGCGCCGCTCAGCCCCAGTGTTATATTGAACCGCGTATGCGCCGGAGGCGTTGAGCCCGAGTGCCCGATCAGTGCGATCTCCTCATCGCCGACGTCGTAGATGCCGACCCAGCGATAGCTGCCCGCATCACGTACGGCTCGGGCCGCGGCACGCGCCCGATCTTCGCGCGGCGCCTCCGCGTCAACCGCCGCGACGAGCGCGCGAGCGATCGTCTCATTCATGCCGGGCCGGATGAATGACGACCGGTGGCTCGTCGGCGCTGCGTGCCTCGATCCAGCCGGCAACTTTAGCGCCCGGAACGGCGGCAGCCGCTGCCGGCGCGTCTTCGAGCGAAACGATCAACGTGTAGCCGATGCCCATGTTGAAGACGCGATAGCGCTCCTCGATTCCAAGATCTCCCCGGCGCACGAGCTCGCGCTCGATCGGCGGCACGCTCCAGCGTGCTTGTTCGAAGATCGCCTTGCACGTTTGAGGTAACGTCCGTGAGACGTTCTCAAGCAATCCGCCGCCGGTAATATGGGCCATCGCTTTCACGCCGGCGACCGCTTGAATCGCGCGCACCGCCCGGTAGTACGAGGGATGTTCGGCGAGCAGCGCATCGGCATAGGTACCCTCGCCGAAGGGTGCATTCCACTCGGCCGCTGGAATGAGATCGCGCGCGAGCGAGTAGCCATTGGTGTGCAGGCCGACCGCGGGCAATCCGACGATCACATCGCCGGGCACCACATTCTCAGGATTCGGCAGCGCTTGCCGCTCGACGATGCCGACGATGGTCCCGGCGAGGTCGAAATGATCCCGCCCGTAGAGTGCGGGCATCTCGGCGGTTTCGCCGCCGAGCAACGCGCAGTCGTGTGCTCGGCAGGCCTCGGCGCAGCCCCCAACGATCTCGGCGGCAACGGCGGGGTCGAGTTTCCCGACTGCAAGGTAATCTAAAAAGAAGAGCGGCGTGGCGTTACAGACGAGGATGTCGTTGACACAATGGTTGACGAGATCTGCCCCAACGCTACCGAAACGGCCGAGCTCCGATGCGATCAATACCTTCGTGCCCACGCCGTCGGTTGAGGCGACGAGCACGCGATCGGCATCGCCGGGGAGGCGAAAGAGGCCGGCGAAGCCACCTACGGCGTCAAGCTGGTCGACGTGGCGCCACTGGCCGAGCAACCGGCGGTAATGCGCGACGGCTTCGTTGCCGGCGGCGATGTCGACACCGGCGCGGGCGTAACGGTCGAGTGCCGGCGTTTTTTGCTCTCCACGAGGATTCTCCCAGCTTTCCGCCATAGGCTGGCAGTAGTTCACCGTCCGAAAGGTCCACCATGCAAGTTCATCTCTACGCCGATGAGCCGGTTGGCGTCAGTGCCGGCGCGCTCGTCGTTCCCTTCTTCTCGGGGAGCCCGCTCGAGGGCGTCACCAAAGACGTTGACGCGGCCCTCGATGGCGCAATCGCCGATGCGCTCGCGGCCGGCGAGATCCGGGGAAAGCTCGGCGAGCACGTGCTCGTCCACGCCAAAGGTCAGCCGTATCGGCGCGTTTTAGCAATTTCGCTCGGCGACCAATCCAGCTTTGAGCCGTATCTTCTCGCGCGTTACGCCGGAAGCGCGGTGCGTTACCTCGGCCGGCGCAACGTGGAAAAGATTGCGGTGGCCTTACCGCCGCAAGCCGCGGGGCGCGAGTCCATTTGCGCCTCGTTCGTCGCTGAGGGCGCAATCACCGGAACGTTCGAAACGACGATTTATCAAGGTCGCCCGGAACGTCCCCTAGCGACGAACGAGGTCGTTATCCCAGCCGCGGGCTTCGATGCAGCCGAGATTGAACGCGGGATCGCTCGCGGCACCGCGATCGGCGAAGCGGTAAACCTTGCGCGGCGCTTGGCGGTAACGCCGGCGAACGATATGACGCCCACGCACATGGCCGAAGCGGCCAAGAAGGTCGCGGAAAGCAACGGACTCGAGATCGACGTGCTCGACGAAGCCCGCGCGCGCGCCGAGGGGATGGGTTCGTTTCTCTCGGTGGCGCAGGGCAGCGTGCAACCGCCAAAAATGATCGTGCTGCGCTACAACGGCGATCCGTCGAGCAAAGAAGTCCTCGCCCTCGTCGGCAAGGGCATTACATTCGACACCGGTGGCATCTCGATCAAACCCGCCGAGCGAATGGAAGAGATGAAATACGACATGTCCGGCGGTGCGGGCGTGATTGCGGCGATGAGCGCGCTCGGCAAGTTGAAGCCGAAGCTCAACGTCATCGGCATCGTTCCGGCTACCGAAAACATGCCGGGCGGTAAAGCCACCAAACCGGGCGACATCGTTAAGGCGATGAATGGCAAGACCATCGAGGTGATCAACACCGACGCCGAGGGACGTCTCATTCTCGCCGACGGGCTCTGTTACGCTCGCAAGCTCGGCGCGACCAAGATCGTCGATGCGGCGACGCTGACGGGTGCCTGCGTCATCGCGCTCGGTCACGCCTCCTCTGCGGCCATCAGCAACGATGACGCGTTCGTGGCGGAGTTTCTCGCCGCGGCAAAGCCGACCGGCGAGCGCTATTGGCAGATGCCCTACTACGAAGATTACACGATTCAGATGAAGAGCGACATCGCCGACCTCAAGAATACCGGCGGCCGCGCCGCAGGAACCCTGACGGCGGCAGCGTTCCTGCGTGAGTTCGTTGATGGTACGCCGTGGATTCATCTCGACATCGCCGGAACGGCATATCTCGATAACGAGTCAGCGTGGCAGGCGAAGGGTCCGACCGGAACGCCGGTGCGCGCATTTTTAGCGCTTGTCGATTCCCTGTCTCATCCCGAGGAGCGTGCGGAATCGACCGACGCTCAGGAAGCTCGCGCTAACGGCGCCCGAAAAGAGCTTGCAGTGTGACTCTGAAATCCCGTAATGGGGTCGAGACGGCTCGACCGTACGAGCCGCATAAGAATCAGGCGATCCGCCGCCTGACGGCGGGCGCGATTAAACGGCGCAAAGGTAAGACGATCTTCCCGATTGCTACCGCCTACGACGCGCCCTTCGGTCAGTTCGTCGAGGCGGCGGGGATCGATGTCATCTTGGTCGGCGACAGCGTCGGCAACGTCGTCCTCGGCTACGACGAGACGACGCCGGTCACGCTCGACAGTATCATCTATCACACGCAGGCCGTCGAGCGCGGCACGACGCGCGCGCACATCATGGCCGATATGCCCTTCGGCTCCTACCAGGTGAGCAACGAGGAAGCATGCCGCGCGGCGATTCGCCTTGTCAAAGAGGGTGGCGCGTGTTCGGTCAAGCTCGAGGGCGGGCGCGACCAAGCCGATCGCATCCGCGCGATTACCGGTGCGGGCATCCCCGTCGTCGGGCACATCGGCGTCACGCCGCAGACGGCGGGGCTCGGGCCGGGCTTTAAAATGCGAACGCATCGCGATCGTTTGATCGACGATGCGCGCTCGGTGGAAGACGCCGGCGCATACGCAATCGTGCTCGAAGTGGTCGATTATGCGATCTCCCGCGAGATCACCGAAATACTCTCGATTCCGACGATCGGAATTGGCTCGGGTCCGCACTGCGACGGACAGGTGCTCGTGCTGCACGACATCCTCGGCATGTATCCGCATTCGCCCAGCTTCGCGAAGCGCTATGCCGAGGTGGGAAGCCTTGCGACGGAAGCACTGCAAGCGTACGCTCAAGAAGTTCGCGAAAAGATTTTTCCAGGCTAGGACTCCAGTGCCCACCCGGTGGCACTCTGCAATGCTAGTGTCGCGGCATGTTAGAACGTGACGATTGGTCCGATCCCTTGATTATCGCGATGCGCGCTTTCGAGCGAGTCCTTCTTGCGTGTGACGCCACGCCTCCAGCGCCTCGAGACGCCTCCGAATCGCCTGCATCTCTTCGATTAGCGCCAACCCTCCGGTGGCCAAGCGGCTCGCTTCGGCCGGCGAACGTCGTTCCTCTGCCGCTTCACCGAAGTAGAGCGCCTCGGCACTAGTCTCGAGCGCCCGCGCGATGCGGACGACGATGCCGATCGAAGGATTGCGCCGCTGGTCTGCTTCGATCTTATAGAGCGTCGGGTGATTGACTTCGGCCCGGCGAGCGAGCTCGTTCTGAGATAGGCCCAGGGCACGGCGTCGCGCGGCGATTCTCTTTCCCAGCGTCACCCATCGAGACTGTAGCAACCGGCGACCGTGACCCTTGAACCATCCGGTATTGCCGGATGGTTCTGCCAGTGCTACGCTCGCGCGGCGTGTAGCTGGTGTGCTGCGGGAACGTTCGGATATTCGCCGATCAGGCAGCCCAAACACATCTCCTCGCGTTTGCGCCCGACCGATTCAATCAGACCTTCAAGGCTCAGGTAGCCAAGGGAATCCGCGCCGGTCTTCTGCCGAATCTCCTCGACGGTATAGTTCGCGGCGATCAGCTCGTCGTACGTCGCCATGTCGACGCCGAGATAACAGGGATGTTTGATCGGCGGCGAGGTGATCCGGAGGTGAACCTCCTTGGCGCCGGCCTCACGCAAGAGCGCCACGATTCGCGGCGTCGTCGTGCCGCGCACGATCGAGTCGTCGACGACGATAACGCGCTGTCCTTGCAAGTTCTCGACGACCGGATTGAACTTCAAGTGCACGCCGCGCGAGCGCATCCGCTGATCCGGGCTGATGAACGTGCGCCCGATGTAGCGGTTCTTGATCAATCCCTCGATATAGGGCAGGCCGCTCTCGGTCGCATAGCCGATGCCGCCGGCGACGGCCGAGTCGGGAACGGCCATGACGACGTCGGCGTCGACCGGATGCTCGCGCGCCAGGCGCCGGCCCATTTGGTATCGCGCCATGTAGACCGAGCGGTCGTTGAACTTTGAATCCGGGCGAGCGAAATAGATGTATTCGAACATGCAAAGCGCGGGTTGGGCCTGGTCGACCTCGACGTGGTACGATTCCAGCCCATCGGCCGTAATGCGGACGATCTCGCCGCGATCGATTTCGCGCAGATACTGTGCGCCGATCGTCCCCAGCGCACACGACTCCGATGCGACGACATAACCGTTGTCGTTGAGCTGACCCAAGCAGAGCGGACGCACGCCCCATGGATCGCGAAACGCATAGAGTTCGCTCTCCGTGCAGAGGACGATCGAATACGCGCCGCGCGCTCTCTTGAGCACGGAGGTGATCCGGTCGACCATCGAACCCTTCGCCTCAACGATGAGCTTCGCCAGTACTTCGGAATCCGAAGTCGCTTGCAAAACCGTCGTCGGCGCGAGCGTTTCGCGCAGCTCGTCGGTGTTGGTAAGATTGCCGTTATGCGCGAAAGCAAAGTCGCCAAGCTCGGTACGTTCGAGCAGGGGCTGCGCGTTGACGACCATCGACGAGCCGGTGGTCGAGTAACGCGTGTGGCCGATTGCGATGTGTCCAGTGAGCTCGCCGAGGATGTCCTCGTCGAAGATCGCACCGAGCAAGCCCATCTCCTTGTGCGACCGGATCGTCCCGCCGTCGGCTGCGGCGATGCCCGCGGACTCCTGGCCGCGGTGCTGAAGCGCGTAAAGCGCAAAGAACGCGAGGCGGGCTGCGTCGCGACCCGGCGCGAAGACCCCCGTTATCCCGCACATCTTCTTCTATTATAACCTATAACAGCCCGTCCTAGCGCGAACGCCTGCCGCCGAAGATCTGCAGCAAGGCAAGGAAGATATTGAGCGCGTCGAGATAGATGCTCGTCGCCATCATGACCGGTGTTAGCCCATCGCCGCCGGCGCGAATCCTAGCGAAATCGATCAGCACCAAGCCGGAAAAAATCACCAGCGTAAGCCATGCATACGTTTCCGGATGGATGACCCGCACGAAGATCGAGACGATTCCAATCAAGACCAAGCCGAGCAGCGCGAGAAAGAAGATGCCTTGGAAGCGCCGCAAATCGAGCCCCGTCGCATAAACGATCGCGCCAAGCGCAAACATCCCAAGGCCCGTCGTCAGCGCCGCATTTACGACGATGTCGGGACCGAAGGCTTGGACATACTGCTGGATCACCGGCGCGATGCCGATTCCCATGCAGAACGTGAACGCATAGAAGAGCAACAGCGAAAGCGCTTCGTTGCGCCGGACGGCGTTCATCGAGATCAACAGGATGAACCCGCCGATCATCGCGACCACCCCGATGCCGTGTGAAACGCCCTGGAAGAGCCAGGCCGCTAAGGCGGTGACGCAGAGTCCAAGGGCCGTGAGCCCGAGCACCTGCGCGAGAAGCGAGCTCGTTGGAATTGCCGGCGCAAGCGGGGCGCCCAATTGACGCTGTGGCTGGAAGCGGAAAGCCATGACGCTCTATATTAACCTCCGGACGATGCGATAGTTACATGCAAGCGAGCGTTTGCTGCTTATCCGCCCGGCGCCGCCTCGAAGTACCAATCGGGCACGCTTGCCGGAAAACTGATGTCGCTTAAGTCGTCGGTGACGCGCTCGGTCTTGCTCGACAAAAAGCCGTGCGTTGTGGCTTCGGCATCAATGTGAACGATACTCCAAACGTGCGCCGCGCCCGCCGGTGCGAAGCGATAGCGCACGAACGCCCAGGTCTGGCGCTCGTCGTACGGCCGCTCGTAGAGCAGCTGCACGATCTCAAACGTCGCTTCTTCTACCCACAGCTCCCGCAACGGGTAGCGATCCGGGTCGAGCCGCGGATGGAGCGCCAGATGGTAACAGCGGCGGTTTCCTATGCTCTCCTCACCCAGCAGGCGAATGTCGTAGACGTGCGAGTCTGCCGTCACCGTTGCAATCGTTTGCAGCGGATCCGGCGCGAGATTCGGAGGCGGCGAGGGCAGTGGCGAGCCGCCGCTCGGGAGCACACGATAGAAGCCCAGCGGCGTTCCCGCAGGCCCGCTGATAAACGCGCCGCGCAGGAGAACTTTTGGGGCAGCGCCATCGGAGGGGAGTGTCTCGGCAAAGCTACGACCGTCGCGCATCCGCACCGTAAATGCGACGACGTCGCCGCCGCCGCATTTATCGGCGAGAAACGTCTGCTCGCAGGCGATGTGGAACGACTCGTAGGGCGGAACGGCGCGCGCGACCCACGCCTGCTGTGCGCGCAAAAAGATCACCGTGGCATCGAGCATCCGCGATTACTTAAAGGGCGGCGATGTCGCTGCGATAGGTCAGCGAGTTGGCGCCGAGACGCTCTGCGAGCCGGTTGACGGAGTCGTACGCGCGCGCGCGGGCTTGCGCGAGATCGTCGCCGAGCGCGGTGACGGTGAGGACGCGTCCCCCGCCCGCATTGACCGTTCCATTGACGCGCTGCGACGAGCCCCAGAATGCGCGGCATCCCTCATCGAGCGAGAGATCGGCGCTCAGGCCCTGCAGCGGTGTGCTGCTGCGCGGATATTCGCCCGTGGCGAGCACGACGCCCACGCAGTGTTGCTGTGAGCTCGTGGCGACGGAAAGGTCCATCGCGCCGCGCGCCACGGAGTCGAGCAGCAGCGCGAAATCGCCACCGACGCGCGGTAAGAGCACCTGTGCTTCCGGATCGCCGAAGCGGACGTTGAACTCAATGACCTTGGGACCGGCTTCGTTCCACATCAGTCCGCAATAGAGGACGCCCAAATACTCTTCGCCTTCGGCGAGAAGCCCGCGCAGCAGCGGTGCCAGGATCTGTACGCGCACGCGATCGTACAGATCTCCGGGAAATCCGGCGGGAGGCGAGTACGCCCCCATGCCGCCCGTATTCGGCCCCGTGTCGCCGTCGCCGGCGCGTTTATAATCGCAGGCGCCGCCGATCGGTACGATCGCGCGCCCATCGCAGAGCGCAAAGACGCTCACCTCACGTCCTTCGAGCCGCTCTTCCAGCAGCACGTCGGAACCGCCGCCGGGAATTCTTCCGCGCGTGTACCAGTCGCTGAGGACCGCGTGAGCCGCCTCGATGTTGGGCGTCACGACGACGCCCTTCCCGGCCGCGAGGCCGTCGGCTTTGACGACCACGGCGCCGTGCCACTCCTCGAGCACTTTCTTCGCCGCATCGAGCGAATGCACGACCGCCGCGCGCGCCGTAGGAATGCCGTGACGTTCCATAAAGCGCTTCGCGAAGACTTTGCTCGATTCGAGCCGCCCGCTCGCGCGATTGGGTCCGAAGACGGCGATGCCCGCATCCCGCAGGCGATCGCCGACTCCTGCGGCTATCGCCGTTTCCGGGCCAAGCACGACCAAATCGATTGCTTCCGCCAAACAACGGTCGGTAAGCGCTTTACCGTCGGTCGCCGCGATCTCCCAGTTTTCGCCGCGCGACGCCGTGCCCGCATTTCCGGGCGCGGCGAAAATTGCTTCGCACGACGGCGACGCCGCCAGTCGCCAGGAGAGCGCGTCTTCACGCGCGCCGTTACCAACGACAAGCACGCGCATCGTTTACTCCCACTCGACCGTCGCGGGCGGCTTCGTCGTCACGTCGTAGGCGACGCGATTCACGCCCGGCACTTCGTTGACGATGCGCGCGGAGATTCGCTCGAGCAGCGCGTGCGGCAAGCGCGCCCAATCGGCGGTCATTCCATCCTCGCTGGTAATGGCGCGCACCGCAACGAGGTTCGCATAGGTGCGGCCGTCGCCCATGACGCCGACGCTCTTCACCGGCGTCAGTACGGCGAAGTACTGCCAGGGGTGCGGGTCGAGATCTGCCGCCTCGATCTCTTCACGAACGATCGCATCGGCCTCGCGAACGATTGCCAGGCGCTCCGGCGTCACGTCGCCGATAATCCGCACCGCCAACCCGGGTCCCGGGAACGGCTGGCGCGCCACGATTGCTTCGGGGAGCCCCAAGACGCGCCCGAGTGCGCGCACTTCATCCTTGAAGAGCGAGCGGAGCGGTTCGATCAACGCCAGGTCCATTTTTTCGGGTAGGCCGCCGACGTTGTGATGCGACTTGATCTTGTGACCCGCCTTGCTCTCGGGCGTCTTCGATTCGATCACGTCGGGATAGAGCGTGCCTTGAACGAGGTATTTGACGCCTGAAATCTTTGCGGCTTCGCGTTCGAAGATCTCGATAAACGTATGCCCGATCGTGATGCGCTTGCGTTCGGGGTCGTCGATGCCCTTGAGCCGGCCCAGAAACTCCTCGCGGGCATCGACGGCCACGACGTTGAGATCGAGCACGTCGCGGAAGGCCGCAAGCACGTGCTCGACTTCACCCTGGCGCAAGAGTCCGTGATCGACGAAGATGCACGTTAACTGCCGCCCGATGGCGCGCGAGACGAGCGTCGCGGCGACGGCGGAATCGACGCCGCCCGAGAGCGCGCAAATAACCTTGTCGTCGCCAACCCGTGCGCGAGTTTCCTCGATCGAGCGATCGAGAAACGACTCCATCTTCCAATCGCGCTTCAGGCCGGCGATTTCGCCGAGGAAGTTCTCGAGCACCGTGCGGCCGTATTCGCTGTGTACGACCTCGGGATGGAACTGGACGCCGTAAATCCGCTGCTTCGCGTCGCCCATCGCGGCGACGTGACAACGCGCGGTAGAGGCCAGCGCGTGATATCCGCTCGGCAGAGCGACGACGGTGTCGCCGTGCGACATCCAGACGCGCGACTCTTCCGGCACGCCATCGAAGAGCGGCGTCTCACGATTCGAAACGATCAGCGTTGCGGGCCCGTATTCGGCGTGATCGAGTTTGACGAGCTCCGCGCCGATTTCGCGCGCCAGCAACTGCATGCCGTAACAGATGCCGAGGATCGGCACCCCCGACTCGAGGATCGCCGAGTCCATTTCCGGTGCGCCCTCGACGAGGGCGCTTTCTGGACCGCCGGAGAGAATCAGTGCCGCCGGTCCGCGCAGCGAGAGCGTGCTCCAGGGAGTATCGTAGGGCACGATCTCGCAATAGACGCCGAGCTCGCGCGTCCGCCGGGCGATCAGCTGGCTATACTGAGCCCCGAAATCAAGGACGAACGCGGTTGCCGGCACGACGCTCGCTAGCGCGCGGCGGCAGCCGCGGCCGCGAGCGCCGCGTCATATTCGGGTTCGTTAGCGACGTCCGGAACGATTTGAACGTAGGCAATCGTCCGATCCTTTCCGATGACGACGATCGCGCGCGCCAGCAGGCCGAGTTCGGCGATCGAGAGACCGTAGTTCGTGCCAAAGCTGCGGTCGCGGTAATCCGAGAGCATTTGCAGCTTGACGTCACCCTGCGCTGCGGCCCAGCGCGCTTGGGCGAAGGGCAGGTCCATGCTCACGACCGCCGCGACGACGTTCGCCGGGAGTTCGCCGAGTCGCGCATTAAACTTCACGGATTCGAGCGAGCAGACGCTCGTATCGAGCGAGGGCACGACGATCAACATCGCGGCGCGTCCGCCCTCGTCGGTCAACGTTTCCAGGGTAACGGTCGAAAGATCTTCGGCGGTGAGTGCGAACTCGGGCGCCGGCGCACCGACGCGCAGCTCGGGGCCGAGCAGCGTCATCGGGCTTCCTTTAAAAGTAATCACTCCGGTGCGGTCTTGCACGCGATCGACGGTCATTGGAGCACCTCCCAAAAGCAAGTTTGAATGTTCTATGTCAACACGTCTTCGAGGCGATCGGTGCCGCGAGCCATCACGATCTCCATTGCGATGCGCTCGCCGACCGAGACGTCGCGTCCCCAGCGATAGGACGAGTATGGCGTATAGCGTGTTCCAGGCGAGCCTGGGATGCGCAGCGAGACATCGTAACAGACCAGCTCCTTCGGCGGCCCGGCGGCGATGACGCACTGCAACGCGAACGGGCCGATCACACCCGGCGGGTAGAGCTCGCGCGCAGCCGCAACGAAGCGCTCGCCCATCCCGAAGGCTGGTTCGAGCATCGATTCGAGAATCGTCGCCGCGATGTGTCCGGCCTCCTCGAGACGCATCGTGATGCCGCGAACGCTCTCGAGTGCGCCGGGGTGAACGTTGCGAAAGCCTTCGAGGTTCGTCTGGCGGCGCGTGTCGGTGCCGCTGAGTTCGAGCTCTCCAAGCAACGGCGAGTAGAAAAAGTTGAGGTTTACCGATGGTCCGAGCGCGTACTCCTCGATGACGGCCTTTGCAAGTCCGTCTGCGGTGAGCATGCCTTCGGCGATCAGCCGTTCGCTCACTGCGGCGTACTCCTGCGCGGACGACGCAAGAAAGAACGCGCGCTCGAAGCCGACGCGGGCGTGCGGCGCCTTCACGATCACCAGCCGGTCGATCTCCTCCGGTAACGCGAACTGCTCGGGATGCCGAATGCCGGCCGCGCGCAGGAGCGCGTACTGGTCCGCGCCGCCCTCACGCTCTTCCGCTCGCAACAATCGGCGGTTGCCGAAGAACGGGACCAGCATGCGGGTTTCGATTTCGTCGTAGCTATACTGCTGTCGCAAATAGACTTCGAAGGATCGGTTCGCAACGAAGATCACGCTCTCCGCGAGCAGCCGCTGCTGCACATCCTCGCGCAGAATCTCCACAAACGACCCGAGCTCGACGACGGCGTCGACGCAGCCGCGGCGCACAGGCTGCTCTTTGGCCGCAAAGTGCTCGACGTACGTGCGCTCGCGACCTTTGGCGGTCACGACGAGGTTCCGCAGACCCTGCAGTCGCGCACCGTAGGCCACTTCGAGTGCCGAGTGGCTTCCGACCGAACAGAGCGTCAAGCGCGTCCGATCGTAGCGCTCGAGCGCGCGGGCAACGTACCCCGAAGTCACCGCCGCGTCATTCGACGCGAATCTTTCCGCCCATGCGCTGCCACACCGCGGGAGCGTACATCGCCAGCAGGACGATGCCGAGGAGCGTCACCGTGAGGGCGCAGCTCAGCGCTGTGGCCGACGGCGCCGCCTCGAAGATCGAAATGCCGCCGGTCCCGGCCGGAAACGCCGGGAGCAGATACGGGAAGAGCGTCCCCGCCGCGGTTACCAGCAGCGTTACGATGAAGCAGCAAGACATCACGAAGGCGCCGACCTCGCGCCCTTTGCGCGCGGTTCGCCACAAACCGGCCAGCGCGGCCAGCGAAAGCAGCGGCATCACAAAGAGCCATGTCGCGCGAATCGGCACGTGCATCGCGAAAGTCGACGCGGTCACCGCGACATAGAGCGCGAGCATCAACCACACCGCGGCGCGCACGAGACGCATCGCCCGCACCCCCGGTTCACCGTCGATTCGCATCGCCGCAAAAGCAGCGCCGTGCGCACCCAGTGTCACGAGCGCGAAGACGCCCACCAGCAGCGCGTAGGGGTTGAGCAGAAACGCAAACCGCCCTTGAAAATAGCCGGCCGCATCGAGCGGCACGCCGCGCAGCAGGTTTCCCAGCGTCACGCCGAAGAGAACGATCAGCAATCCGCTCGCGAGCGAGAAGGCCGCATCCCAGAACTGATGCCACAGCTCGGAGCTGCGGCGCTCGCGCAATTCGAGCGCAATGCCGCGAAACATCAGCAGCCAGAGCACGACGATGAACGGCAGATAGAATCCGGAAAACGAGGACGCGTAGGCTGCGGGAAAGAGCGCAAAGAGCGCCGCGCCGGCGGCGATGAGCCAGACTTCGTTGCCATTCCAAAACGGTCCGATACTCGCCATCGCGGTAGCTCGCTCGTGGTCGCTGCGGCCGATCAGCGGCGCGATCGCTGCAACGCCAAGGTCGTAGCCGTCAAGCAGGACGTATCCGGTCAGTAGAAACGCAATAACGGCGAAGCCGGCGACGCTCATGCTTTGTCCGCCGAGTCGAAGGACGGGCCCAGCTCGATCTCGCGCAGCACCATAAATAAATAGAGCACGCCAAGCAGAAAGTACATTCCCGCGAAGCCGATCAGGGTAAAGAGCGTTTCACCGCTCGCTACCGTCGGCGAGGTGCCTTCAGAAGTGCGCATGAGTCCGTAAATGATCCAGGGCTGGCGCCCGACTTCGGCGACGACCCAGCCCGCCTCGTTGGCGATGTATGGAAACGGCATCAAGAGCATTAAGATCCAGAGCATCCAGTGCGCCCGCCACAACTGCGCCGCCAGGAGCAGCAGCACCGCGATTCCGGTCACCGCGGCGAAGATGGTGCCGAGCCCCACCATCACGTGGTACGCGTAGTACGTCAACTCGACCGGCGGCCAAAGTTCCCGCGCGTAGGCACTCAAACCGTTGACGTTGGCTCGAAAGTTTCCATAGGCGAGGAAGCTCAAGAACTCGGGAACGAAGATCGGATCGATCAGCTGCTGGTGGCGGGCGTCGGGCATCCCGATGATCGCGAGCGGCGCCTCGCGTTCGGTCGCGAAGAGACCCTCCATCGCGGCAAGTTTGATCGGCTGAAAGGTCGTGACGTTCCTACCGTTGCGGTCGCCGGTCGGGAAGATCGCCAGCACCGAAAAGATCAAGCCGACGATGACGCCGGCTCGCACAAAACGCCGTCCGATCGCTTCTTCGCGACGCGACAGCAGGTAGTATGCCCCGACGCCCATCACGATGAATCCGCCGGCGAGCAGCGCTCCGTTGAGCACGTGCAGAAACTGCCAGATCAAAAACGGTGAGGAGAGCACGGCCCAGATGCTTTCAAGGCGGATCGTGCCGTCAGGGTCGATCGCATAACCGACGGGATGCTGCATCCACGCGTCGGTTGCAACGATGAAGAACCCGGAGAGCCACGAGCCGGCACAGACCAGCACCGCCGACCAGGCCGTAAACATCGTGGGCAGCTCGCGACGCCGGTAAAAGAGCACGGCGAGAAAGACCGACTCGAGAAAGAACGCAAACATGCTCTCCATCGCGAGCGGTTGACCGACAACCGCCCCGCTGCGTCGCGAAAACGCCGCCCAGTTCGTTCCGAACTGAAACTCCATCGGGATGCCGGTAACGACGCCCGCCGCGAAGTTAATCGCGAAGATTCTCGTCCAAAACCGGGCGATGCGTGCCGACTCCTCATCGCGATTGCGGGCGGCCTTCCACGTGTAGGCGGCAACAAACGGCGCCAGTCCCATCGTCCCGATCGGGAAGAGGTAATGGAACATAATCGTGAACGCGAACTGCAGGCGGTCGGCGAGTACCGGATCCACGTGCGGCCGCGCCTACGTACCGAGAAGCTTCCGAGCTTGGGGGCTGTCCTGGTATTCTACCGTGAGAATCGCTTTGATCGCGCGGGCCGACTGCCGCGACTGTTCGTCGGTCATCCGCTGCAACGTGGTGTAGCACCAATAGAGCAGCATCGGTAAATCGCGGTCGCGCGGATAGACCTTCTGCATGTCGACGACGGCATGCGCGACATTGGTCCCCTCATCGCTCTCGGCGTTCCCATAGTTGTAGTCAAGCATGAAGTTGACGTGTTTGAGCCGATTCTCGATCTCGAGGATCGACATGCCCAAAGGACCGAAATATTCGTCGGCCGGCGCGAGGGTCGTGAGGTAGACGTCGTGCGGCACGGCGTTGACCGTTGCAATAACGCGAATCGGATCGACCGCTTTAAGCCGGGCGATGAAACGCTCCGCGTTCGCGACGTCGGCGGCCGTATATCCCTGCGCCGTTGAGCTCGAGCTCGCGACGTTCACGAACTCGTTCCCCCAGTTCGTCGGCAGGTGCGCGACAGGGAAGTTCGGCGCGGCGGCACGCTGCAGCGCGAGGCCAAGCCAGGCACGGTCGTGCGTTAGGAGCCAGGCCCGCCAATCCGCCTCGACCTGAATGAGCAACGCATCCACATCGCCCGGGTAGGTCTTGACGTTTGCGGTCGCATCGGCGTCCGCGAGCCGCGCGAGCAGCGCCGGATCGTCCTCCGAGTTCACCCGCCGCAGCAGACCCTGCGCCTGCGTAATCAGCTGCGGATCCTCGGAGTGTTTCGTCACCCAATCGGCCGCCTCGCGAACCCACCAGACCGCGCCGTCGTGGTTCGTCAGCGGATTGTAGTGCAGCCCCGTGCCGATCGCGACGGTCAGCGTGGCGAGCTCGCCGTATGCGGGATCCGTGGGGTACTGCAGCGAGTAAGCACGCCCGGCGTTAAAAATCGTCGCCAGATAGGTCTCCTCCGATCGAAAATCCCAGCCCTGCGCCGTACCCTTCGCGAAAGCGTCCTTCATCTGCCCGTAGAGCACCGTGGGATCGACCTCGACCGTCGCGCCCGCGGCGATTGGAACGAGAACCGCGACCGCCAGGGCCGCCGCTTTATACCACGCTCGAGTCATCCAGTACCAAATGGAGGTTGTTCGTCAGCAACGCGTTTTTGATCTCCCTAGCGATTCGCCGGCCCGTCGACATCGATTCGGAGTAGTTAAGGTACGAATACGGCGATCCGTCGATAAAAAGATTCGTTCCGGCAACGATCCGGGCCGAGATCTCCATGACGTAGAACTGGATGTCGGGAGTGATGATCGTCTCGATGCAGAACGCACCGAAGAGCCCCTTCGGCCCGGCGATTTCTTTGCTTACCGCGACGACGTCGTCGCCCATGCGCAACGCCTCGGCGAGCATCGATTCACGCAACGAGACCGGCTGATTTCCGACTACGACGTACGAAGGGCTCACATCCATCCCTTCCTGCGCGGCCGCCGGGATGCGGCCCAGCGAATCGACGTTGGTTTCATAGCGGCGGTCCATCGACATAATCTCAAGCTTCCGCTGCAGCGGCGAGTAGAAATAATGAATGTAGAGCGGTACCCCGATGATATATTCCTGGATGATGTAGGCTTCCTTGAGATGCGCCGCTCGAGCCTCGAAATCGTGGGCATCCCTAATGAACATGTAACCCTTGCCGCCTGCCGCCCCGTAGAGCTTTACGATGACCGGCCGGTCGATCTCGGCGCCGCTGCGAAACTGGCGCGGCAGCTTGAGTCCCGCCCGCGAGAGCCATTGGCGCTGCAGCTCGCGGCTCGCCTCCCAGTCGAGCACCGCCTTGTTTCCGAAATACGGAATCGTCATCTTCTTATGCTCGTCGAGCGAGAGGTAGGCGACGAACGAGCCGTGCGGCACGATGATGACTTTGCGCCGTTGCAGTTCTTCGATCCGCGACATGAACTCTGAATATCGCTCGAGCGTGATGACTTCGTCGATAAACGCAAACGAGCGGTAGAGGCGCTCCGTATCGCGGTTCGAGATGGCGAGCGTACGAAATCCCTCGTCGTGAGCCCCTTTGAGAATCTGCAGCGCGGAATGCGAGCCCAACGTGGCGATGGTATACGGCCGGTCCATTCGCGCTGGTACTACTCGCTCGCGACGGAAATGTCCCGGTCGCTTTCGCGAACCGCGACGACGGCGCGCTCGATCGCCGGGTTGCACAAAAGCCGGTCGATTGCGGCATCGAGCTCGCGGCGGCTCACCGCTTCGCCGCGCGCGTCGAAGAGACGCCACCCGATCGCGTCGGGCGCGGTCGGTGGCTGAGGCCCGAGGGACTCGATCCAGGCTTCGCCGGAGCGCGGCGTGCCGGCATCGAGAACGGCGAGCTTATGCTTGTTGGGGTTGAAGATCGTTTCATCGCTCTCGATCCGCGCGGTGAGCGTGGCGACCTCGACGTCATCTTCGAAGAATCGCATCTCGGCGCGCTCCACCCGCTCGACGTGCACGCCGAGCTTGCGCAGCGCAACGAGCGCCGTATACGCCGCATTGTCGGGAATCTTCAGGCTTATCGCAACCACGCGCACCGTCATCGACAAGCTCAGGATGACACGGCGAGGACGAAGCTGCGGAATAATGCGGCGCCCCCCGAGGGTGCGAGCACGTCGGTGCCTTCGCAACGATCGGGATGATTGAAGTTCCAGCCGTCGCGCTCGGGATGCGGCATGATCGCAAGAACGTTGCCGGCGCGATTTACCAACCCTGCGCATCCGAGCGCAGAGCCGTTCGGGACGGCAGCATCGTCGACGGATCCGCCGGCGTGCGCATAGACGAAGGCGAGGTGATCGCCGGCGACGATCTCGTTCAACCGCTGCGGCGTCGCCGCCAGGCGCCCTTCGGCATGCGCCGCCCAGGCCGGGACGAGCGCGTCTTTCGGAAGCGCCGCCGTAATCGCGCTTCGCGACGGTTCGACCGCGAGCCGCATATAAACGTGCCGGCAGATGAAGTGCGGCTCCGGCGCATTTTTGGCAAACGCAGCCGTCGGCTTGCGCCCGGCGCTGGTTCCCGGAACGAGTCCGGCTTCGAGCAGGATCTGCGCACCGTTGCAGATGCCGAAGACGAGTTTTCCTCGCTCGGCGGCGTCCGCGACAAAATCCATAATGCGATCGTGCGCGGCGATCGCTCCCGCGCGAATGCGATCTTCGTAGGCAAAGCCGCCCGAGAGCACGTACGCGTCGTACGCGCCCAGCCGCTCCGCGTCCGACCAATGTACGAGTTCCGCACCGCCGCCGCAATCGCGCAGCAGGCGCACCGTTTCGTCCTCCGAGTTCGTGCCGGGAAAGACGGGAACGGCGATCTTGGCGCTCACGGATAGAGCTCCGCCAGCGGCTGTGACCAGATCGCGTAGAGTTGCGGAATGCTGAAACGAATGCCGTTGACGACCAGTTCGGAGCCGCCGATCGTCTCGCCGATGCGCAGCGTTCCGGTGAGATCGATCCCGCTATCGTCGCTCACTTCGCAGAGAAAGCCTCCCGCTTCGCAGAGCGGATTGCCGAAGTCGATCTCCGCACCGATCGCCCGCCCGCGCAGATGCGCGTCAAAGGCGAGCCGCGCGAGCGCCGTCAACACTCCGCCGTCGCGGATCGCCCGGCAGGAGCGAACGACGCCGCGGGCGATCGCATCCCGCACGATGCCAACCGCGGTGCGTTCGGCGCCGTACGAAATCGAGGGAAGCGGACCCTCGACGCCGAGCACTTCGGCGAGCACCGAGCCCCCAACGACCAGCTCGCGGCTGCCGATCCAGAGCAGCGCCGAACCGGTCTCCTTCAACCCCGGGGTGACGACCTGCGCGACGTCTTCGAGCGCGCCGACGCACGCCACGATGGTCGAAGCCGGTACCGCGGAGCCATCGGCGTTTTCATTATAGAGGCTCACGTTGCCGGAGACGATCGGAAGATCGAGCCGTGACGCCGCGCGGCCGAGTCCATCAACGGCCGCGACGAATTCGCCGTACTGGTCGGGCTTGCGCGGATTGCCGAAGTTCAGGCAGTCGCTTAAGCCAAGCGGCCGGGCACCGACCGCAACGACGGCGCGCATCGCCTCGAGCACGGCGAACTCCGCGGCGAATCCTGAGTCAATTCGGCCGTAGCGCGGGTTACCGGCAACGGCAAGCGCAACGCCCAGCGGCGAGCCCGGTATCGGAGCCAGCACGCCCGCGTCGGCGCTGCCGCGCGGCAACACGGTGCAGCCGCGCACGACCGCATCGTAACGGCGGTAGATCGGCTCGCGCGATGCCACGTCGCGGTGGGCCAGCACCGCAGGGAAAAGCGTCTCGATGTCGACCGCGGGCAGCTCTTGGACGGCGCCTTGATGACGAATCACTTCAGTGTACGGCAAGTCGTCGCGGATCCCACCGGTCAAAAAATCACTCTCAACGTCCATGACCGTGGCGCCGCGATAGCGCAGGATGTAGCGCCGTTCCGCGGTCACGCGCCCGATTACCGTCGCGCGGGCGTTATGCGCCACCTGCGGGAGCGTAAACTCCTCGTTATAAATTCGCAACACGTCGGTCGCGACGTCCGCGGGAAGCAGCCAAAGAAGGCGCTCTTGGGTCTCGCCAACCGCGATGACCTCCGGCGGCAAACCTTCGATCGCCACGTTGACCTTATCGAGATCGATCTCCGCGCCGTATCCCCCTTGCGCCGTGATCTCGGCGGAACACCCCATGATGCCGCCTGCGCCGAGATCCTTGAAAGCCGCCGTGATCTTTCGCTCGCGCAGCAGTCCAAAGACCCGATAGCTCGCGCGCATCAGCACGTTTTTCAAGAACGGATCGGGAACTTGGACGGCGCCTTTGTTGAGCTCGGATTCTTGCGCATCGAGCGTGAGCGACGAGAACGAAGCGCCACCGAATCCACTCGGATCCGTGGCTTTCCCGACGAGCACGATCTCCCAATCCTCGGCGCCTTTGGGCGCATAGGAGTGGATCAGATCGTCCTCTCGGACGACGCCGAGCGCAACCACGTTCACCAGGCAATTTTCGTTGAACCCATGCTCGAAATACGCATCGCCGGCGACGTTCGGAACGCCGATCGCATTGCCGTACGCGCCGATCCCGTCAACGACGCCGCGCGCCACGTAATCCGCATGACCCTTTGCATCGTTCGTCCCGAGGCGCAGCGGATCCGCAACGCCGATGACCTCGGCGCCCATGCAGAGCACATCGCGAACGATGCCGCCGATGCCCGTTGCGGCGCCCTCGAACGGCACGATCTGCGATGGATGGTTATGCGATTCGTGCGCGATCACCACGGCGTAGCGTACGCCGTCGTGCACGCCGAGATGAAGCGCGCCGGCATCTTCGCCGGGCCCGAGCACGACGGTCGAACCGTCGGCCGGCAGCCGTTTCAGATGATGGCGGCTCGACTTATAACTGCAATGCTCGCTCCACTGTGCGTCGAAGGCGTGCAACTCGACCGTCGTAGGTTCGCGTCCGAGCCGCTCGGTGATTCGCTGCAGCTCATCGTCGCGCAGCGCGACGTCGGGAGCTCGGGAGAGCCCATTACCCAAGCGCCGCTCCCTGCGCGGCCGGCTGCTGTTGCAGCGAGGCATCCGCGTGCAGCACGTTCGAGCGCGCGTTGGCTTGCATCAACAGCGTCCGCCCGTAGAGTACCGTGTCTTCAAGTCCCAACAGCTTCGCGCAGGCCAATGCCAACCGTTCGGGCTCGAGCTCGCCGTCGAGCACCGGCGCCGAGGAGACCGCATCGAGCATCTCGCGCAAAACGCCGGTCTCACCGATGGCGACCAGTATGAGACGGGCAAAACTCGCTTCGAGCTGCGCGATGAGCTGCAGGACGTAACCCGGCGTCGCGGTCGGGCTTGCCACGTGCCGAACCGTCGGTAGCCCGAGCTGACCGAGCATCTTGACGAACTCGTTCGCTCGCTCGACCTGCGAGGGCGAGTCGGCGATAACCGCGGCCATTCCGGGGCGCATCACTGGAAAGGTCCCAACCAGGTCGGCGACGCGCTCGTAGGCGCGCTTGACGTGATCGAGCGCGGCGTCGTCGACCGACTCCAGATTGCGATACATCTGTTTGTCGAGCATGAGCTCTTCACGGCCCTGCGGCCAGATGCGCCACGAGTCGTTGTCGATGACGTCGGCGATGACGAGTTGGCCCTGGTTCTCGCCACCGGCCAGCCGCCCGAACTCGATCTTCAAATCGACGAGCAGCACGTCGCGCTTGCGCCACGCGTGCGAGAGAATGTCGAAGGTGAGGCGTGCCAGCTCGTTCATCACCCCGACCTCTTGCGGCGTCGCGATGTTGCGCGCGACGATTTGGTCTGGGGTGATCAGCGGATCGTGCGCCGCATCGTCTTTAAAAAAGAACTCGATCACGCGCGGTGCGAGCAGCGTTCCGCGCGGAATATTCGGATTGCGTTTCACGAACGACCCGGCCGCGACGCCGCGCGTAACGACTTCGAGTGGAATCATGTTGCAGCGGCGCACGACCATCTCGTTGTTGTCGTCGTCCTCGCCGCCGTTGAGGTAGTGCGTCGGGAGCCCGCAGAGGTTGAGCAGGCGGAAGACGCGTGCGGTCGTCTGGGCAGCTAGTCGAGCCTTGCCGGCGATCTCGTGCCGGCGCGCGCCGTCACCTGCAGAGATGGAGTCGGTCTGCGTGACAACCAGCTGATGCGGCTGCCCCGGATTTTCGTAGAGGACCTTCGTCTTACCGCGCGCGATTTCAACCCCTTTGTTCAATTTAAGCGCACCTCGGTTTGACGTGGGAAAGGCGCAAGCTCGTCAATACGATCGGCGAGCAGGCGCGCCCGCTGCGGCGCGGTCCCGACGTAGGTGCTCGGGTCGAGCAGCTGGCGAATCTCGGCGGGATCGACGAGCGCAGTCAACTCGCGATCCTCGGTGAGGAGACGTGAGAGCGGATTGTCCTCGCCACGCCCAACCGCGGACCACGCCTCCATTGATGCACTGCGTAGTATTTCGTGCAGGCGCTGGCGGTCTCCGCCGGCTCGTACCGCCTCGAGTATGACGGTTTGCGTTCCGGCAAAAGCCGCATACGTACGTAAATTCGCAGCGATCCGGCGCTCGTCTACCCGCAAGCCGTCGGTCACGGTGCGCGCGAGCGTTACGATCTCGTCGGCGCAGAGCAACGCTTCGGGGAGCACCGTCCGCCGGTTTGCGCTATCGTCCAGCGTGCGCTCCAAGAAGTTCGTCGCCGCATTCTGCCACGTCACGTCGGCGTAGGCGGGAAGCAGCCGCGCAAGCGAGCCGATCCGCTCGGAGAGAATCGGATTTTGCTTAAAGGGCATGACGGAGCTCCCCACCTGCGCTTGCGCGAATGGCTCGGCGACCTCGCCGAAGCCAGGGCTGGCGAGAATCCGCACGTCGGCGGCAAACTTTGAAAGTGAAGCGCCGAGGCCCGCAAGCGCCGAGAGCAGCAAATAGTCGAGTTTGCGGGGATACGTCTGCGTGCTGATCTCCCGCGCACGCAAACCAAACTGCTCGAGCACATAGGCTTCAATTTCCGCCGAATGTCCGCTGAGGCGCTCGTATGAGGCGGCGGTGCCGACCGCGCCGCGCAGCCCTTTTGTCGTCAAGTTTTCAAAGACGAAGCGCAGGTTTTCGTCGTCGACGAGCAAGTCTTGCGCGTATGAAGCGAGACGGTATCCAAGCGTCGTCGGCTCCGCCGGCTGCAGATGCGTGTACGCCATGCAAACGAGATCGGCGTACTGACGAATCTTGCCGCCGAACGCCGCGAGCAGCGCGTCGAGATTCTCGCCGACGGCCGCAAGCGCGACTCGCAGCCGATAGGTTTCGACGGTATCTTCGACGTCCATCGAGGTCGCGCCGAGGTGCAGCTTTCCGCCGCCGTGCTTCGCTTGCCGGGCAAAGACGCGTATCTCGGCCATGAGATCGTGGTGAATCTCGCGTTCGATCGCAACCGCAGCGTCGACGTCGACGTCGCCGGCGTGCGCGCGTAAGTCGGCGACTTCCGCTTCTTCGATCAGTCCTTGCGCCGCCTGCGCTTCGGCGAGCGCAACCCACACCGCTCTCCAGAGCCGCCGGCGCATCGCTTCCGAAAAGAGCCCGCGCAATGCGCTGCGCCCGTATCTCCAGGAGAACGACGAAGCGTATGTTTCATAGTTCATGAACGGCGGTGCCCTTCGCCCCGCGGGAAGCCACCGCCTCGTCCGCGTACTCACTGGAGCGTGAGAGCGACGGTGGCGTGCGTCATTGCCGCCGCGATTGCCCTTGCCGGATGCACGAAATCCGGCGGCGTCGCGGGGCAGCGCCATCCGTGGACGCAAGCGGGCGTTCTACGCGTGGCGATCGGTGAAGAACCGAAGAACCTCAATCCGCTGCTTGCCGGAACGACCTACGAGATCTTCATCGACCGGTTGATGTTCGAGCCGCTGCTCTCGGCCGACCCGCACGGCAACACGGTCCCGATGCTTGCGACGAACGTCCCAACGCAAGCCAACGGCGGCATCAGTCCCGACGGCCTGAGGATTCGCTATGACCTTCGCCGCGACGCCCGCTGGACCGACGGCGTCCCGGTGACGTCGCGCGACGTCGCCTGGTCGTGGCAAGCGATCGAAAACGGAAATAACGACGTCGTCTCTCGTCATGGTTACGACGACGTGCGTTCGATCGAGGTGCCCGACGCTTATACCTTGGTCGTTCACCTAAAACGACGCTTCTCGCCCTTCGTTAACACGTTTTTCGCCGAGAGCGATCAGCCGTACGACATTCTGCCCGCGCACGCGCTTGCCCGGTACGCCGACCTCAACCACGTGCCGTTCGACTCCGCGCCGCTGGTTTCGGATGGGCCCTTCCGCTTCGAGCGATGGGAGCGCGGCGACCGCATCGTGCTTGGCGCGAACCCGGGGTTTTTCGTCGGAAAGCCGCGGCTGCGCCGGATCGAGCTCCAGTTCGTTCCGAACGAAAACTCTGCCGTCAATCTGCTGCGGACGCATGCGGTCGACTACATCTTTCAACCGTCAATTCAAACCTTTCCCTCGCTGCACGCGCTGCCCGACGCGCGAATCGTTTGGGTGAGCGTCAACGGGTATGAGGGCGTGGAGCTGAACCTTTCGCATCCGGCTCTCGCCGACCGGAGGGTGCGCGCGGCGATCGCCGCCGCGCTCGACAAAGCGGCGTTAACGCGGCAGCTCACCTACGGTCAAGTGACCACGGCAACGGAAGACCTGCCGAATTGGATGTGGGCGTTCGATCCCTCCGTGCGTTCCGTGCCGTTCGATCCGGCTGCCGCCAAAGCGCTGCTCGCGCAGGCCGGATGGATCGCCGGCGCCGACGGCATCGTGCGAAAGCAAGGCCGTCCCTTGGAGTTGATGCTGGCCACGAATTCCACATTGGCGACGGAACGCTCGGATAGCTTACTGATCCAGGCCGCGCTGCGCCGCATCGGCATCGCGGTCGGCGTCAAGTACTATCCGCCCGACATCCTCTACGCGCCGCAAGGAATGGGCGGCATCCAGCACGGCGGAAAGTTCGACCTGCTCGCGTATGGTTGGTACGCCGGCGTCGATCCCGACAACTCGTCACAGTTAACCTGCGACAACTTTCCGCCGCACGGCTATAACGATCCGCGCTACTGCAGCGCGGCGATGGATGCCGCCCAGTCGGTCGCGCTCACACACTACGACCGCGCAACCCGTAAGCGTGCCTACGCGACGGTCGAGCATCTGCTCTCGCTCGACAACCCGGTAATCTACTTCTGGTGGCAACGCCAGCAAGAGGCGATCTCCGTCGACTTCCACGGCTTCACCCCCAACCCAGTCATCGAATCCTGGAACGCCTGGCAGTGGAGCATTTGAAGCCAACGCCAGCCACGGCTGCCTCGCGCCTTTCTCCTTTTGTCATCCTGAGCGGAGCGCAACACAAAGTGAGAAGCGTAGTCGAAGGACCAGCGTGCTCATTTGTTTCTTTTTGTCAGGGTGACGACAAGAGTTACCTAATTTCGTTGCGGATCGCGGGGGTGAAGAGCGCGACGAGCGCGATGAGGATGTAGCCGGCCGCCGAGATCGCCATCGCGGCGTGCGGGGAGCGATGGTCGGCGACCCAGCCGAAGAGGATCACGGCCGGCGCGATGCCGGCGAGCACCAACAAGCGAACCGATCCCATCACGCGCCCGACCATGTCCCCGGGCGTTACGCGCATGCGAAACCCGAGTATCTGCGCGAGCTCGAAGTTCCCGATCGCGTTTGACGTTGCCCAAAAAAAAGCGGCGACCCAAATGTTCGAGACTAGGACGACCGGCAGAAAGAACAACGCATCGAAAAGGTACGCCACGACGAGCGCGCGTCCGAACGGCCAACGATCGGGATAGCGCGCGGCGAGCGACGCGCCGGCAACCGCGCCAAGCGCCGAGATGCCAAAAAAGATGCCGACCTGTTGGTCGGACGCGCCGAAGCCCTTCTTCAGAAAGGGAATCAAGATCGCATAGCCGCCGAAGCCGAAGACGTTGAACGAAAATGCGGTCAACGCTTGCGCGCGCATGCCGAGATCGCCCCAGAGCTGGCGAAAGCCGAGCGCCACGTCGTCGAGCAAGTGCCGCAGCGTCGGCAGGCCCGTGACGCGATCGGGACCCATCGACGGAATCAGCACCAGCGAGATCTGCGACCCAAGATAGGTAAGCGCGTTGATGACGAGCGCCGGTAGCGGGCCAAGCGTGGCGAAGAGCGCGCCCCCGATGGCCGGCGTGATGAGGTTCGACGTATTCTCCGCCGCGATCAGGACGGCGTTCCCTTTGGTTGCCTGATCGCGGCCGAGTAGATATGGAATGCTCGACACCTGACCGCCTAAGAAGCCGGCGGCGCAGATCGAGATGACGATCAGGCCGATATAGATCATCGGAAGCGTCAACTCGTGCAGCACGTAAGCGATCGCAAAAAAGCTCATGACGATGAAGCGCACAAAATCGCAGCCGATCATGAGTCTGCGGCGATCGACTCGATCGGCGAGCGAGCCGCCGACGAGCGCAAAGAGCGAGTACGGTGCAACCTCGCAAATCAGCGCGGTACCGGTCGAGAGCGCCGAGTGCGTGAGATGGAAGGCGAGCAGCGGCACGGAGAGCAGCCGCAATCCGTCGCCGATAAAACTCAGCGACTGACCGGCAAAATAACGTCTGAAGGTGCGCGAAGCGAAAACGCTTGGCGCCGCGGCCGCGCCGTTCACCGCGCGTTATCGACGGGTGAGTGCGGAGAGCTCGACGGTGAGCCGGTCAACGAGCGCGCGGTGATCGGCGGGGTCGTTGCCGGCACGACCCGTCACGATCGCCTCGATGCCGTGCACGGCGCGCTCGTAGGCGGCGCGCGCCCGGCGTTCGCCGACACGCTTGGCAACGGGACGGATATACGGCTCGCGCCACCGCCAGCGTTCGGGCAGATGGCCTTGCGGACGCGTCAGCTCCCAGACATAGCTGCACTCGGTGGCGAGCGCTGAAAGCAGCGGCACCGCGGCGTTGCGCGGATCGTTGGCGAACAACTCCTCCGCAATCGCAAGCGCCTTCGCGGCGTCGCCTTCGGTGAGCGCGCGCGCATACTCGTAATTCTTTGGGTCTTCGATCACCAGCGCTTCGCGCTCGAGATCTTTCAGGCTGATCTTCTTCCCGGTCAGCGCCAACTTTTCGAGGTCGTTACGCACCGCAGCGAGGTCGGCTGCACTGCGGACCAGCTCGTGGATCACCCGCGGCTCGGCCTTTGCGTCCAAGCGTTCCAGCGTCTCCTCGACGAAGCGCGCACGCGTCTCTTCGCCGGCCGTCGTATCGATGCGCAACGCCGTGCGTCCGGCCAAGACGCCGAACGGCTGGGGCTGTTTCGCACGCGGCGAGAGCAGATCGAGCAGCACCAACGTGTTCCCTTCGGGTGCCTCTTGCGCGATCGCCCAAAGCGCGCGACGTGGATCGGCTCGCATCGTCTGCGTATCGGTAACGACAACCACGCGGCGCTCTGCCAAGAACGGCATCGCCTGCAATGCCTCGCGCACCCGCGCACTTTCGCCGGCATCGTCGGCGGTGAAGCGCGCCAGATTCAGCTCGCGTACTTCCAGTGGCAACAGGCGGTCGAGCACGACCTCGAACGCGCGATCCGCCAGCACGCGCTCCGTGCCTTCGATGACGACCAGCTTGCCGATCGCCGGCTGCTTATCGAGAAAATCATAGAATTTCATTAGTCACCTGCGCGAAGCGCAGCCCTGAGCGAGCGCAGCGAGTCGAAGGGTCATGCTAAGGAGAGTCGTGGACGGAGTTCGAGATCGGGGATCGACTCGGCGTAGGGCGGACGGATGACGCCGCACTCGGTGACGAACGCCGTAATGAGATGCCCCGGCGTTATGTCGAAGGCCGGGTTGTACGCGGCCGCGTCGTCGGGAGCAACGCGCGCGTTCGCGAACGTGGCCACCTCGCCGGCAGCCCGTTCTTCGATCGGAATCGCTGCGCCGCTTGGGGCCGAGAGGTCGAACGTCGAACGTGGCGCCGCGACGTAAAATGGCACGCCGTGGTGCGCGGCAATAATCGCGAGCGCGTACGTGCCGATTTTGTTCGCGGTATCGCCGTTGCGGGCGATGCGATCGGCGCCAACGATCACGAGATCGATGCCCTGCTCTTTCATCGTCAGCGCGGCGGCAGAATCGACAATCAGCACCGCGTCGACACCGGCGTTGCGCAGCTCGAGGTAGTTCAGCCGCGCGCCTTGCAGCAGCGGACGGGTTTCGTCAACGAAGACGCGCGGTTTCTTTCCGCCCCGCTGCGCGCCGATGATCACACCTAGCGCCGTACCGCCGCCGGCGGTGGCGAGCGAACCCGTGTTGCAGTGCGTCAGCACGCGCGCCCGTTTGGGGATGAGCGCCAGGCCGTTTTCGGCAATCGCCGCATCGACGGCGATCTGCTCGTTGTGGATCGCGCGCGCTTCTTCCAGCGGATCGTCGGCGACGAGAACGCGGTCTACCGCCCAGGCGAGATTAACGGCGGTCGGGCGCGCGTTACGCACGCGTTGCGCCGCCTCGCGAAAGACCGCGTCGTCGGCGATCGTGCGGCGAAGCAGGGCGACGCCATAGGCACCGAAGACGCCGATGCAGGGCGCACCGCGCACCGCAAGACTCTTGATCGCGTCCACGATATCGTCAACGGTGCGCGCGCGTTCGTGGCGCGTCTCGTGCGGAAGCAGACGCTGGTCGAGATAAATGACCGCGTCGCCGTCCCAGGCAACGACGGTCAAACGCCCGCCGGCACCTGCGCGGTGAAACAAGTGCGACAATAGACGGGCCGGTCGCCACGCGGCCGGAACGGCACCGTCGTTTCCACCCCACACGCAGCGCAAACCGCGTCGAAGCTTGGCCGGGGCCGCGCGGAGCCGCCCTCGGGGGCTTGCGATCGTCGGGCCTGGCGACATTCGCGGCAGCGTTGCGGCTGATTCGAGAAGCCCTTGTCGGCGAAAAACTGCTGCTCTCGGCCTGAAAAGACAAACTGACTGCCGCAATCCTTACAGGTCAAAATTTTATCTTCCAAGGTAGCGCTCTCCGTGGTGGCTGGGGTGGGCTAGATGCGACTAACCTCAGTCAGTTCCTGCGAACGCCGGCTCGGGGCAGATCAGCGGTCAACTGAAGCAGCGTTGCGGCGGCGAGCCCTGCCGCGTAGCCCTTGTCACCCCGCTGCGGATCCGCCCGTTCCTGTGCTTGCTCGAGCGTATCAGTCGTGAGCACCCCAAAGCCGATCGGCCTGCCGCTCGCGATTTGGACGTCCATGATGCCGCGAGCGCACTGGCCCGCGACGAAATCGAAGTGCGGCGTCTCGCCGCGAATCACGGCGCCGACCGCGACGACGGCATCGAACCGGTCGGTCTCGATGAGATTTCGGCACGCGAGCGGCAGCTCGAAACAACCGGGGACGTCGAAGACGGCAACGTCATCATCGGTGACGTTGCAGTCGCGCAACGCGCGCGAGGCGCCATCGACCAAATCTTCGGCCAGATCCGCATGGAAGCGCGCCGCTACGATGGCAAAACGCCGGCCCCCACAATCGGGCAAGGCTCGCGGCGGTGCGTCGTCGCGCTTCACGAAGCGACGACTTCGTCTAAAATGTGGCCCAGCTTGGAGCGCTTCGTGCTCATATAGCGCTCGTTGTGGGCGGTCGGCGCGGTCTGCAGCGACACGCGTCCGACAATCTTCAGCCCGTAGCCCTCGAGGCCGAAGATTTTCTTCGGATTGTTGCTCATCAAGCGCATCTCGCGCACGCCAAGATCGACGAGAATTTGCGAGCCGATGCCATAGTCGCGTTTGTCGGCGGGCAGTCCAAGCGCGAGGTTCGCTTCAACCGTGTCCGCGCCACGGTCTTGCAGCTCGTAGGCGCGCAACTTATCGGCAAGCCCGATCCCGCGGCCCTCTTGGCGCAGGTAGAGGAAGACGCCACGCCCTTCTTGCGCGATCCGCTCCATCGCCGCATCGCGTTGCGCGGCGCAATCGCAACGCGTGGAGTGCAGCGCGTCGCCGGTCATGCATTCCGAGTGAACGCGTACGAGCAGCTCCTTGCCGTTGCCGATCTCACCCATCACAAGCGCGACGTGCGTGTTCGTATCGATCGCGGTGTCGTAGGCGACGCCCTTCCATACGCCCAGCGCCGTGGGCAGATCGAACTCGGCGATCTTCGTCACCAGCTTTTCGGTGCGCATCCGATGCGCGATCAGATCTTTGACGGTGATCAGCTTGAGCGCGTGACGGTCGGCGTACGCGCGCAAGCCGTCTAAGCGTTCCATCGTTCCATCTTCGGCCATGATTTCGCAGATCACGCCGGCCGGATAGAGCCCGGCGAGGCGAGCTAAGTCGATCGCCGCTTCAGTTTGTCCGGCGCGTACGAGGACGCCGCCTTCGCGCGCACGCAGTGGAAAAGTGTGGCCGGGCCGCAAAAAATCGCCTGCTCGGGCTTCGGGGTCGAGGAGCCGCTTGATCGTCGCCGCGCGATCGTGCGCCGAGATCCCGGTCGTGGTAACGCCGCGCGCTTCGACCGAAACGGTAAAGGCGGTTTCGTGAACCGCAGTGTTGTCGCGGACCATCGGCGGAATGTGCAGTTCGTCGAGCCGCGCGCCGACCATCGGCACACAGACCAATCCACCGGCGTGCTTGCGCATGAAATTGATTGCGTCGGGCGTGACCATCTGCGCCGCCATGACGAGATCGCCTTCGTTCTCGCGATCCTCGTCGTCGAGCACGACGACCATTTTGCCGGCGCGGATGTCGGCGACGGCATCCTCGATCGAGTCAAACGGTCCTTCGTGCTCGGCTAGCTGCTCGCCGAGCGATGGAAAGACATGTGACAACCGTTGAAGCGTGCGGTACGAAGGCTCCCGGCGCCCGGCCCGCAGCAACGAGATCGCCGATTCGGTCAGACCGGCGCTCTCGGCGACCCCGGCAGCCGAGAGCCCCGCCTCATCCATCGCCGAGTTGAGAACATCTGCAAAGCGACTCACCCTCCCAGCCTAGCGTGAACTTTACATTTGTCAAGTCGCCAGATGCATCGAGGAATGATGACCTAGGCATTGAAAGCGCCCGGTCCCTCAGAGGAGGTGGAGGCCATGCGCGTTCTCCCTCGAATCAGCCGGCTGACGATCGCGTTGGCCGCGGTTCTCGTAACCGGATGCGGTACGAATTCAACAGCACCGACGCTGCCAAATCCGCCCGCAAATTCCGCGGCCGGAGAGCAAATGCTGCGCGGCGCGTCACCCGATGCGAAGAGTGCGAAACTGATCGCGCTCAACCCCGCGAATGAAAAGCTTGAATATTGGCCGATCGAGCCGAACGGTGGCCGAAAGCTCACGCCACTCTCGGCTTCGTTGGGAGTTTCGGAAGTCACCGCGCTGGCCGGGGACGGCAACGTGGTATCGATAGCCGTCTATAGCCCAGCCGAAATTCTTAGCTACAACGTCAAGACTAAGGCTTAGAGCACGTTGAGCGACCCTTATGGAGCTCCGATCGACATCGCGATCGGTAAGGACCACACTATCTACGCGCTCAACTACAAGAATGTTGCGGTTTTTTCAGCTGGATCCTCGCAGCCGAAAGAGCTGACCTGCTCGGACATGAGCGAAGGCGACGCGATCGCGGTCGACAATGAAGGCGACGTTTTCGTCGGGGGTTACGGAGGGGCGGCATTCATCGGCGTCGTCGAGTTTCCGGCGGGATCGGCAGTGTGTCAAATCGTTCCGCTTCGAAAGGCCAGCGGTTACATTGGCGGGGTCGGCATCGACCCGACGACCGACGATTTGATCGTCGTCGACAATCCGGGTGACTGCGCCAGCGGCCTCGAAGGGCGGATGCGAATTTACAGCAAGCCATACGGGCACAAGCATGTCCTCCAACGCAATCTCAAGGCAACCTACTGCGCGGGCACGTTCCGGCTCGACGCGACCTCGTCGTTGATCTTTCTCCAAGACGCCTCAGTCAGCGCAGGCACTCCGTTCATCGACCAACGGACCTATCCCGGCGGCAAGCGGTCGGGGACGTACCGGCACGGTTCGTTTGGTTCCACGGGAAATCCAATCGGATTCACCACTATCCCGAACACGTTGCCGAACTAAGAGAAAATGATAAGGAGCTCCGCGTAATGCCGAAATTTTTGATTCAGCTTTCATATACACCCGAGGGCGCGAAGGGAGTACTGAAGGCTGGAGGTTCAGCACGCCGTAAGGCCGCGGCAGATGTGCTCGCCCAGTTCAATGGCAAGGTAGAGGCATTTTACTTTGCGTTCGGTGCCGACGATGCCGTTCTCATCGTCGAGGTTCCCGATCAGGAAACCATGGCAGCAATTGCGCTAACCGTCTCCGCGTCGGGTGCGATCCGTACGAGAGCAACGGCCCTTCTCACCCCCGAGCAGATCGACGAAGCCGCGAAGAAACACGTGAATTTCCGCGCTCCGGGTCAGTAACCCGCCAGGCGGCCTCGTATTGCGTGGGCTTAGCTTCGAATCCGCGGTAACGCTCAAATGCGGGTGCGGCTAAGTCGTACCACATAACTTGAGGCAAATCTTCCAATACCTATTCCACGGCGCGTTAACGTCCAGCTTGAACATCGGGGACCCAATTCTTTAGGCTGACGGCTGTCGCCGCCGTTATGGATGCGATGTTGCAGTTGAAGCAGGGCTAGGGCTCTTATCAGCGGCGGCCTGCGCCTCTTCATCGGAGACGACGAGCGGTGAAGGAACTGGCGCTGGCGTCGCCGTGGTCGCCTCCGCGCATATGTTCCTCTCAGGTCGATCGGTGACAACTTTCAGAATCGATCCTTTGGCGAAGATGGCGTCGTGTGCATGCATGCCGAAGGACATGAAGCCGCCACGCGCACCTCCAACAAGCGTTCGCTCAAACTGTAGGTGAATGGTGTCACCACAGAAATTCACCACGTCATCAACGTCTAAAGCAACCTCTTGTGACTCGTTAGTTGAAAAGATTCGCTTCGTAATGTTAGTCTGATTCGAGTACTCACCCTCTACAAGATCGCCCGCCTTTGCAATGGCATATCCATTGAGTACGGCATCTTGCGTAACTTCGAATTTGACCTTATGGACTTCACTGTTCGTCCCGGCTCCGCCAACTCGAATGTCCCTGTTTACCGTAACGTAGACGACGGTGCCGCGAGGTATAAAGACCGTCGGCGAGCTGTTCGGCGTCGGTAGGGGCGGTGCGGCATCCACCGTTAACGCAAAAACAATGGCGAGTAGCGCGGGCGATCGATGCATCGTATCTCCTCTATTGTCTTACTTCAGTTATCGGTGGACTTCCTGAGCAAGGGAAGGCTCAGTTGTTGGTTTTTTCCCGTGGATTGGACTAACTGCCTCCTACCTCTGGGCCGAAGTGCCAAGTAGGTGTTGGCGGTGCGAAGATACTTGAAACGACTGTTTCAAGTATGCTAGGATAACTCGTGTCGAGAACTGCGGACGAAGCGCGCCGGGCTGAGTTGCTCGACCGGGCTGTGGACTATGTGACCCGGCACGGGTTGGCCGAGCTTTCGCTTCGGCCGCTCGCTAAAGCCGTTCGCTCGAGCCCGCGGGGACTGCTCTACTACTTCAGATCGAAGGAGGAGTTAATTGTCGAGATCGTTCGGCGCGGGCGCGCTCGGCAACGCGCGATGATGGCAGATCTCAAGCTTGCCGATCTTCCGCCCCGCGAGGTTGCGCGACAACTCTGGCGCGAGTTCAGCAGATCGGAGTGGGAGCCGCTCACGCGGCTTTCCTTCGAAGTCTACGCGCTCTCGCTCGCCGACCCGGCGCGCTTCCCCGGCTTTCTCGACGCTTCCGTAAACGAGTGGCTGCAGGCCCTCAAAGGCTGCACGACGACCGAAGCGACGCTCTTGATCGCCGGCTTCCGCGGATTTTTGCTCGATCTGCTAGCGACACATGACCGCGCGCGTATCGATCGTGCCGTCGACCTCTGGCTTTCGCGCGTCTACGATGAGTAATACGGCCCGTCGCGGCGCGACGATCTTCATCTTCGTCACCGTCCTGATCGACATGCTGACCTTCGGCATGATCGGACCGGTCTTACCGAAGCTCATTGCCGGTTTCGTCGGCAACGACTACGCCCACGCCGCCGAGATCATTGGGATCTTCGCGACCGCCTGGGCGTTGATGCAGTTCTTCTGCTCGCCGTTACTTGGGATGCTCTCCGACCGCGTCGGCCGGCGTCCGGTGATTCTCTTGTCGAACGCCGTGACCGCTGTCGATTACGCGATCATGGCGCTCGCGCCGAATCTGTGGTGGCTCTTTGCGGGACGCGTGCTCTCCGGCATCGCGACCGCCAACATGACCGCCGCCAGCGCTTATATCGCCGACGTGACGCCGCCGGAGAAGCGCGCCGCTGCATTCGGGATGATCGGCAGCGCTTTTGGTCTGGGCTTCATGCTCGGCCCGGCGATCGGCGGCCTTGTGGGCACGATCAATCCGCGGTTCACGTTTTGGGCTGCGGCGGGCTTTGCGTTGCTCAACACCCTCTACGGGCTCATCGTTTTGCCCGAGTCGCTGCCGCGCGATCGCCGCACGCCGCAGCTGGAGTGGAAACGCGCGAATCCGGTCGGTTCGCTCAAGCTGCTTCGCTCGCATCCCGAACTCTGGGGACTCTCGTGGGTGAACTTCATCACCTACGTCGCCCACGAAGTCTTCCCAAACGTCTGGGTGATCTATTGTATCGCCGCGTTTGGCTGGAGCACCGGAAGCGTCGGCCTGACGCTCGCGCTCGTCGGCGCAGTCGCCGCAGTCAATCAGGCAACGATGGTGGCACCGGTCGTCAAGCGGCTGGGCGAGCGGCGGACGCTGCTCGCGAGCCTCCTCGTCGCGGTCGCTGGACTGCTGTTGCTGGGCGCAAACAACGGCATCGTTTTCTTGATCGGCGCGATCGTCATTGCACTGCCGATGTATCAAGCCTCGTCGCAGGCTTTGATAACGCGCCGCGTCGGCGCGACGGAGCAGGGCGAGCTCCAAGGAGCGCTTGGATCGCTGCGCGGCATCTCGATGCTGATCGGTCCGTCTATCTTCACCCTAACCTTCGCGCAGTTCGCCGGGCCTTGGCGCTCGCTCGGACTCATCGGCGCGCCGTGGCTGCTCGCCGCGCTCTTCTATACGGTCTCGCTCGCTATCGCGTGGCGCGTCACCTCTCGCGCCGACGACGTCGTGCTACCAACGCCCGAACCCGCGCCGCCAATTTACGCGGAGAGTTAAGCGCTCTTCCGGCTACGGTCCTACGGCAAGCGCCGTAACGTGTGCCGCATCCAATCCCGACGAATGAAAAGGAGTCTGCGGACCGTTCTTGCGTGCGTGGTAGAGATCGACGCCCGGATAGCCGTCGACCGCGTAGAGGTCGCGACCGCGTACCGCAATCGAATAGAGCATGTGGAGATGGCTCGCGCCGGCAAGCTGAATCTCGCTGGTGGGCGGCCCTTTCGCTTTGGCGTCCGCAGCGTAGCGATCGATCCATGCGGTCTGATACCCAAAGTTCGTGTTTGAAATGAAGATTTCGCCGGCGGCATCGATAGCCAGCGACGAAACGTGAGCCGGGGATCGCGTATGGAACACCCGCCTACGCTTCGGCGAATTAACAGCGTTGGCATATTGCACAATGTTATGCGGATAGTTGCCGACGTAGAGGTTATCCGCCGCGTCTACCGCGATCGCGTCGACGAATGCTCCTCGGCCAAATCCGATGCTTTGGATGGGATTGACTGACCCGTTGGCATCGGGAGCAAAGATGGCGACGCCGTTGCAAGGTACGCGCGTTGAGGATCCGGGCGATACCTTCGCATGCGCGCGCGTCGCGGCCCCTCCGTCATACGTATAAACCGCTACGAAAAGGTTGCCTTGCGGATCCGTCGCGATGGCGGGAAAGACGCTCTGCCCGCCGCTCGAGACGCCGCAGTGCTGCGGATAGGCGATCTGTAGAGTGCGATCCGGCGTGGTGCCGCCGCCGTCGAACGCATAGACCAATCCATTGCTGCTGTACGTGTCGTTCACGTAGAGCGTTCCGTCGCTTGAAGCGGCGATGGCCGCGCCGCCGTAACCGGAATAGATGCGGTCCGGTTTCGATTGCGGTACGCCGTTAACAAGCCGAAAACGGTCGACTGCCGGCCGGTTCGATGTCGTAAAAAGCGAAACGTAAAGGTGGCCGGCTCGCCCCCCTGCCGGCACTTGAAGCCCAGCAGTTCCTCCGGACGACGCGCTTGGTATACCGGGTGAAAGAGCGCCCGATTGGCAACCCACGAGTGCGACCAGGAGTCCAATTCGGGCGAGCCTCATAGCGTTCCCTTCGTTAGCCTGCCCTTATACTATCCGTTCGGCGGCGCGAAAACAACAATAGGTTCGGGCGCGCCCGATTGACAAGCGCTCAGCATGACCAGCATCCCGAGCCCGATTGACAAGCGCTCAGCATGACCAGCATCCCGAGCAGAGCAACTCGATACATCTGGCACCAACTTTCTCAGACGAGCAGCAGACGCTGACTTAACCAAAAGTGACAATCGGTTTGACGATGCGTGCCTCCGCGAGCTCGCGATAGGCGCGCGGAACGTCGTCGAGGCTCACGAGCGTCGCGCCAACCTTCTCGGCCGTGACGATGTTTTTTTCAATTAACGCAAGAGCGGCGCGCGTATCGTCGGGGCCGCACGAGTAGCTCGCCACGAGCCGCAGATCGCCGAAGTAAAAGCGATCGGGCGGAACTTCTAGGCGCGTCTCCGGGGCAAACGGCGTAAACATCACGACCGTTCCACCCGGTGCAACTGCCTCAAAGGCGCCTTGAATCGCCGATGCGCTTCCCGGTCCGCAGATCACGACGTCAACGCCTCCCGGCAGCGCCTTCTCCACTTCGTCGGGATGAACGGCGATTGCGCCGTTGCGTTCCGCTAACGCGCGACGTGCGGCGATAAAGTCGCTGCCGAAGACTTCGGCGCCGAGCTCGCGCGCGGCGAGAACGTGTAGCTGCCCCATCACCCCGAGTCCGATCACGTAGCAGCGGTCGCCTCGCGCGACGCCACTCCGGCGCAGCGACTTCACGACACACGCCAGCGGCTCAATTAACGATGCGTCGGCGAAGGCGATCGCATCCGGGAGGACGAGCGTGTCGCGCAAGTTACCAGCCGGTACGCGAAAATACTCCGCCATCCCGCCCGGATCGATCTTGCTGGCGCGCCATGCCGCGCACTGCACGTACGCGCCGCGCGCGCAGGCTCGGCATTCAAAACACGGGGCATGGTGGTGCACGAAGACGCGCTCGCCCGCCGCAAAGGGCGCGTCGCCGCGAGTTTCGGCGACGATGCCGGCCGGCTCGTGTCCGAGCACCAGCGGCGCTTTGCGCCGGATGTACCACGCCATCACGTCGCCGCTGCAAATTCCGCTGGCCATCGTGCGCACCAGGACCTCGCCATCGTTAAGCTGTGGAAGCGGGCGCTGCTCGATCCGCACGTCATCCACGTCGTAGAGCACGGCGGCTCGCATCGTTCGCCCGCTCACGGCTGGATCAAAACCTTCATTCCCTCACCATTGTCGAGCCTGGCGAACGCGTCCGCGATCTGGTCGAGCGAATAGACGTCCGAAATCAGCCGCGCCAGCGGGAGCGTGCGCCCCACGATTAGCTCGTACGCCGCGCGAACGTCGGCCGGTGCGAAGTGAAACGGCGCAAGCAGTTGCACTTCGTCGTAGTGCAGCCGCGCGGCCAGAAATGAAACGCGCGCGTCGGCGGGAAGACCCGCGAAGAACGAAACGCGGCCGCCTCGCCGGACGAATGCGGGTGCCTGCTCCCACATCTCCGGCGTTCCGGTGCATTCGATCGCGGCGTCGGCTCCGCGACCGGCCGTGCGCGCGCGCACTACATCGAGAATCGGCGCGTCGTGCGTGTCGAGGCTTTCTAGACCGAGCGAACGCGCCAGCTCGACGCGATCGGCGTTCCTTCCAAAGAGCAACGCCTGCACGCCGTCGCGCTGCAAGAGTAGCGCATGGAGGATGCCGAAGCCGCCGTTGCCGATCACCGCGACGGTCGAGCCACGCGCCGGTGCCAGCATTTGGATCGAATGCACGACGCACGCGAGCGGTTCGAGGAACGCCGCTTCCGCGTAGCTCACGTCGGCCGGCTTAAGAAAACAGTTGCGCTCGACGATGCGCTTCGGCACGGCGATATAGTCGGAGTACGCACCCAGGAGCATCGTCGGCATCACTTCTTCGCAGAGTTCCTCTTCGCCGCGCGTGCACCAGAAGCAGGAACCGCATGGCGCGGTATGGACGCACATAACGGCGTCGCCGCGAGCAAAACCGGTCACGCCTTCGGCGGCTGCCGCGACGTCGCCCGAGAACTCGTGTCCAAAACGAGTGGGCATCGGCATTTTCGGATGACCGCGCCGATAGGTTTTCAAGTCCGTGCCGTCGCTGAGCGCCGCCCGAACTCGCACGACGATGCCACCGGGCTGCGGCGCCGGAACCGCTTCCTCGCGCACCTCGATCGTTCGCGGCGCGACGAGCGTTGCTACGCGCACGCGATCAGCGCGGAGCGAATCGACTCGGGCAAAGGACGGCTCTTCTTCGTCTGGGCGTCGATTGCCGCGACGAAGAGCTTCATCGCCGCGCCCGCGGCGCCGGTGCGCTCGCTGAAAAATACCGTCTTCCAGTGAACGCTCGACGCACCGACGTGTTCGACGTTCGTCCGCATGCGAATCCAATCGCTCATAAGAGCGGGAGCGAAATATTCGGCCTCGACGCGCACGCGCGGCAGCCAAAAGCCGTAATTTTCGAAGACGTTTTCGTACGGAAACCCGAGCTCCGCAAAGAACTGCATCTCCGCGTACTCCGCAAAACGTGAATAGGCCGCGAAGTACATGATCCCCGCGATGTCGACGTCGGCCCATTGCACTTGCAGCCGGCTGTCGAACGTGCGCGCGTTCGCAGGCAGCGTATCGCGAAACCTTGACATATGTTGTCCCTTGCCCTTAGCCCTTAGCCCTTCGTCCTTCGTCCTTCGACTACGCGCCTGCGGCGCTCCGCTCAGGATGACATGCTGCGGCGCTCCGCTCAGGATGACATGCTGCGGCGCTCCGCTCAGGATGACATGCTGCGGCATACCGGGCGAGCGGGTCGGCTTCGAGATTGACGCGGCTGCCGGCGGGACGCGACCCGAGGGTCGTGCGCGCGAGCGTTTCCGGAATCAGCGCAACTTCGAACCAGCCGGGCTGCGCCGCGGCGACGGTGAGGCTAACGCCGTCGACCGCGATGAAGCCCTTCGGCGCGATCAGCGCAGCGATGGAGTCCGGCGACTCGATACGCATACGCTCGCCCTGTCCTTCGGGAACGCGCGTGAGCACCGGCGCAGCGGCATCGACATGTCCGTAGACCAAATGGCCGCCGATTCGCTCGCCAAGGCGCAGCGCATACTCCACGTTCACGAGCTCACCGGCGGCGCGCTCGCCAAGCGTACTGCAGGCGAGCGTCTCCGGTACGACGTCGAATATGACGTCGTCACCCGTTACGGTTTTTGCGGTCAAGCAGACGCCGTCGATCGCGATCGAGTCTTTGGGCTCTACTCGCTCTTTTTGCGCGCCTTCGCAGCGCACCACGAGCGTCGCGCCGCCGGTTGGCAGCGCGTCGATCCCGATGACCCTTCCACGATACGCTATGAGTCCGCCGAACATCTTTCGCGGCTCAGGATGCCCGAGATGATCACGTCGTCGCCGGCACGCTCGACTCGGTCGAATCGCAGCTGAATTTCGGCAAGGGAAAGGTTTGTGCCGGCGAGCACCGGCACAGCCGCCTCATTCGCCAAGAAGCGCGGAACGATCGCCCAGTAGACGCGATCGACGAAGCCTCCGGCGATCAAACTCGCGGCGAGCTTTGGACCACCCTCGCAAAGCACGCTGAAGATCCCGCGCGCGCGCAGATCCTTCATCGCCTGTCGCAAATCGAGCGCGACGGCGTCCGGCGCACCGACGTAGAGCACTTCGGCCATAACCTCCAGTTCGACGAATCGGTCGCGCAGACCGGCGGGCGCGAGCACGATGGTCGCGGCATACCCTTCGTCACGGGCGAAGATCCGGCTCTCCCCCGAAATCGGCGCGCTTGCGCACGCGACGATGCGCTTATACCCGCGCAGGCGGTCGTGTGTCGGTCGCACCGTCAGCACCGGGTCGTCGACGCGAACCGTTCCGGCGCCGACCATTACCGCATCGTACGCGATCCGTAGCTCGCGCACGTAGCGGACTTCAGCCTCGGATCCGAGGCGCTCGCGCACGCCCGGACGACTTGCAACGGCGCCGTCGAGCGACATCGCCATCTTCAAACCCACGTATGGGCGATCGCTGAGGCTCACCCGTGCGAAAGTCTCGATCAAGACTTGTGCCGTCGCATCGTTGGCGACCGCGACGTCGATGCCTGACTCGCGCAGGTGTTCCGCACCGCCGGGGTGCGTCGGATCGAGCGTTCCCGCGACGACCCGCGCGACACCGGCGTCGATGAGTGAACGCGTGCACGGCGGCGTGCGACCGACGTGACGACACGGCTCGAGCGAAACGTAGACCGTGGCGCCACGCGCCGACGAGCCTGCCTGCGCAAGCGCGTACGTTTCGGCGTGCGCGTCTCCGGCGCGATGGTGATAGCCTTCGCCGACGACACGACCTTCCCGCACGATGAGTGCGCCGACCGGCGGATTCGGCGCCGTGTTGCCGATGCCGCGGGCAGCGAGCTCGTAGGCCCGTTGCAAAAAGAGCTCGTCGGTCGGCGTTAGTTGCTCTGAGACGCGTTCCACGGTTGCCAGGTCTTCGTCACCGCGACGACCACCGCATCCTCGACGACTCCGCCGGCCTCCCGTACCGCGGCGGCGCAATCGCATAACGTCGAGCCGGTGGTACAAACGTCGTCGAATAAGACGACGCGCTTTCCGGTGACGCCCGTTTCACGGCAGGCGAACCGGCCGTGCGCTGCAAGCCGCGCGGCGCGCGAGCGACCGCGCTGCGCATCACCCGATCGCTGCCCAAGTGCGGCCAGAACCGTCGCGTGGGCGAGGGCCGCGGCATCTTGAGCGACAAGCGCGACGCCGTCGAGGCCACGGATGCGTCGCCGCTTTGCGGTTGTCGGAATCGGCACGAGTATCGAACCCGGCAGGATCAGGCCGGCCGCAAGGCGCCCCAACGCCTCCGCAACGTCTCGGCGACCGTCTTTGAGCGCGAGAATCGCGGACCGCAAGCTGCCCTCGTACGACCCAAACGCGCTGACGCGCAGCGTCGGAAACCGAACGTGAATCCGCTCGCACGTCGCCGCACATGCGTCGCAGAAACCGCTCCCGAACATGCCGCAGCTCGCGCACTGCGCCGGGAAGAGAAAGTCGAGCAGTGGCCGCCAGACCATGCCGCTCGATCACGACGGCGTGGCGAGCTAACTAGAGATGAGTTGCGCGAGCTGATTCCCCAATACGTCGTTCGGAATGAGTCCGCGATATATGTACCGCACGACGCCATGCCGATCGATGAAGATGCTCTCCGGCAGGCCACCGACCGCAAACGCCGCTGCGAACTGACCCGGATCGAGGCCGACCGGCGCAACGTCGAATTGCTTGGCGAACGGCAGCACAGAGTTCGCCGACTCTTGCTCGTCCACGAAGAGAAACACGATCCGGTCGCGATACTGCTTTGCCTGCTGCAGGATCGACGGCAGCTCGCCGCGACAGGGCGGACACCACGTCGTAAAGACGTTGATGTATGCCGGACGCCCGTCGAAGTTCCCGGTCACCGAGCCGCCATCGAGCGTCTTGAGCAGAAATGCCGGCGCAACGTCGCCGATTTGCACGACCGCGCCGCGCGAGACCCCAGGCGAGGCCGCGGCGGCTAGCGTCAGGACGATGAGTGCGGCGGGACCGAGCAGCGCGCGAGGCACATTTTGAATGTACCCATCTAACCGTCATAAGCGACGAGCGAATCGACCAAAATTGTCTCCGGCGCAACGTCGTAGTCTTTGCCGACGATGGCGTCGCGCAGATCCGAACCCGAACCCACGGTTGCACCTTGCCAAAGGATCGTACGCTTGAGGCGGGCGCCCGCTTCCACCGTCACGTCGTCGTCGAGAACGCTTGGACCCACGATCGAGCAGCCGTCGCCGATGCAGACCCGAGCTCCCATGCGCACCGGCCCCGTGATTTGCGCGCTCGGCGCAAGCCGCGCGGATGGATCGACGCCGTCCGGCTCGGCATGGGGAATACGCACGACGCCGCGCACGACGTCGAAGCTAGCGCGCCGATATTCGCTTGGCGTCCCAATATCCGCCCAGTATGCGCCGCGCGCATCGAATCCATAGAAGCGCTCTCCTGCGCTTTGCAACGAGGGAAACACCTGCTTGCCGAAGTCGTAGAACTCGCCTGCCGGGATATGTTCGAAGATCGCCGGCGAGAAGGCGTAGACCCCGGTGTTGGCTTTTTTGCTGCGCTCCGTTCCCTTTGGGGGCTTCTCCTGAAACTCGACGACCTTGCCGCGGTCGTCGACGACGACGACCCCGTACTGATCGACCTCCTCGCACTGGACGAGTCCAATCGTCGCAATCGCGTCGCGATCGTGGTGGAATTCAAAGAGCCGATCGAGGCGCATGTCGGTAACCTCGTCGCAGCCGATCACCAGAAAGTGCTCGTCGCCGAAAAACGTCTCGATTTTCTTTACGGCGCCGGCGCTGCCGAGCAGTTCGGGCTCGTGCGAGTAGAAGAGCGTGACGCCGAAGCGCGAGCCGTCGCCCAATGCCGCGACGATCGCGTCGGCGAGATAGTGGACGTTAATCGCGATCTCGTCGAAACCGTACGCTTTCAGATAACGCATGAGATGCGCGGCGTTCGGAACGCCGGCAACCGGAACCAGCGGCTTGGGGACGAGCTTCGTCAAGGGATAGAGCCGCGTCGAAAGGCCGCCGGCGAGGATCATCGCCTTCACGAAACGGTCGTGCCATTTCGCGCCGGACGCAATCCCAGCTCGTCGAGTGCGACGAGCCAAACAAAACGCGGCAAGGCCAGCTGACGGCGCCAGCGCCATGGCTCTTTCACGAGCCGGTAGAGCCACTCCAATCCAAGCTTGCGAACGATCGCCGGTGCGCGCTCGATGCGACCGGCGACGACGTCAAACGAGCCGCCGACGCCGACGCCCGCTCCGCACCCCGTCGCGCGCAGATGTTCGGCGAGCCAATACTCTTGCCGCGGCGAACCGAGGCCCGCCAAAAGCAGCTGCGCACCGCTCGCCGCGATCGCGTCGACGACTGCCGGCGTCTCATGCTCTGCAAAATAACCGCTGCGTGTCCCCGCAACGCGCAGGTGAGGAAAGCGCGCCTTCAGGCTTGCGGCCGCGTCAGCCGCAACGCCTGGCTCGCCGCCAAGAAAATAGATGGCGAGATTTCGCGTGGCGGCGCCGCCACAAAGCCGTTCGATAAGTTCGACGCCGGCGACGCGCTCGCGCAGCGCCGCTCCATGGCGGCGCGCGACCGCAAGCACGCCGACCGTATCGCAGAGCGAGAGCGCCGCACGATTGACGATCGCTCGAAACCGCGGATCGCTTTGAGCGTGCACGACCATTTCGGTTCCCAACGTGACGACCTGCGCACCTGCGGCCTCGCTCGCGAGCGCGAGAATGCGATCCGCCGCTTGTTGCGAGTCGATCGGATCGAGCCGGCAGCCGAGAATTTTCAAGAGCGTTTTCACCGGCGCTCGGCGGGTTGCGATGCGTACGGCGCGATCAGCGGCAGCAGGCGATCCGCGAGGGCGGCGGGCATCGCATCGAGCGGCAGGCGGCAGTCGCCGACGCGAAAACCAAGTTGGCGCATCGCCCACTTCACGGGAATCGGACTCGTCGTCGCAAAGAGCGCGTCGATCAGCGGCAAGAGCGATCCATGAATCTCGGCGGCTTCCTCCACGCGCCCGGCGCGGTAGGCATCGAGCATCCGGCGGTATTCAGGCGAGCAGAGGTGCGAAGCGACGCCGACGACGCCGTCGGCACCGAGCGCTAGACATGGCAGAAAGAGATGGTCGTCACCGGCCCACACCACGAATCCCTTAGCGCGCCCGCGCAAAACCATGCCGACCTGCTTGAGGTCGCCGCTCGATTCTTTTACACCCGTGAGATTGGCGTGGCGGCTTGCCAGCTCGAAGAGCGTATCGGGCAGCATGTTCGCAGCGGTCCGGCCCGGGATGTTGTAGACGACAACCGGCAACCGCGTTGCCTGCGCGATCGCGCCGAAATGTGCGAGCATTCCGCTCTGCGTTGGCTTGTTGTAGTAGGGAACGACGGCAAGAATCGCGTCAACGCCGGCAACTTCGGCTTGGTGCACCGCGGCGACCGATTCGCGCGTCGCGTTGGTGCCGGCGTTCGCGACGACGACCGCGGCGTTTCCGACGGCCTCTTTCACGGCCGTCCACAACGCGACTCGCTCCTGCGGTTCGAGCGTCTGTCCTTCGCCGGTCGAACCCGCCACGACGAGTCCGTCGTTGCCGCGGTCGACCAGCCAGCGCGCCAAGCGCTGTGCTTCGCGCAGATCGAGCGCGCCATTCTCATCGAACGGCGTCACCATTGCCGTAAGAATCGTGCCGAGGTTCATGAGACTTTTTCTCCTTTGCCTAGCTCAAACTGTTCGTGGACGGCGATTTCGGCGCGCGTCACGTGATCCACCGGTACCAAGACCGAGATCGTGACGTTGCTGTCGGTGCAGTGAATGATCTCCACGTCGGCGTGCGAGAGCGCTTCGACGACGCGATGGACGACCCCGGGCGCGTAGCGCATACCCGTGCCGACGACGGAGAGCTTCGCGCAGCCTTCGCGGACGCGCACGGCCAGATTCAAGTCGCCGAATAAGCGACGTAACTCGCTCCCGCGATCGCCTTCGACCACGAAGGCCACGCCGGCCTGATTGATCGTCACCTGGTCGATTGAGATCTCCGCCTCCGCGACGCGGCGGAACATCTCGAGCTCGGTCTCCATCCGTCGCGCGGGCGATTCGATGTCGCCCCGGATAATCCGAATCCACGTCACGCGGCCCGACGACGTTACGCCGGTAACCGGGCGATGATAGTCGACGCGGTCGTCGACAGTCGTGCCGCGATCGGTGCGCAATCCCTTGATCGCATAGCGCGTGCCCGTCTGATTCGCATACTCGGCTGCTTTGCCGTGCATCACCTTTGCGCCATGACCGGCAAGCTCCGTCATTTCAGCCAGCGAGGCGCGTTCGATGGTCTGCGCCTCGGGAACGCGCCGGGGATCGGCGGTCATCGCGCCGCTCACGTCGGTATAAATGTCGACGCGCTCGGCGTCGAGCGCGTGTCCGATCGCTATCGCGGAGAGGTCGGTCCCGCCGCGGCCAAGCGTGGTGATGCTGCCGTGTTCCGTCGCGCCTTGAAAACCCGCGACAACCGGGACGGTGCCGCGATCGAGCTCGGCCAGAATGGCCTTGGGATCGACGCGCAGAACGGTCGCGTCGCCGTAGCGGGCATCGGTCACGATGCCGGCCTGAGCGCCGGAGAGCGCCACCGCCTCGATTCCATCAGCGGTGAGCACGTCGGCAAAGACCGCCGCGCAAATCAGCTCGCCCGCAGCCAATAGCAGATCGGCGTTTGCGTTTCCCGTACGCCCATCAATTAATGAAAGCAACGTATCGGTCGCGTAGGGCGCGGGGAAGCGCCCCATCGCCGAAACCACCGCCACCGTTGCAAAACCCGCGTCGCGCGCATCGCGCACGCGGCGAGAGGCAATTTCCCGCTCTTCCGGCGTCGCCACGGAAGTTCCACCGAACTTGAGTACGGCAACGTTCACGCTTGCACGTGACCGTTTGCGAGCAAGAGCTCGAGAATCTGCACCGCGTTGGTTGCCGCGCCTTTGCGAAGCTGATCGCCGACACACCACAAGGCGAATTGTCGCGAACCTTCGGCGCGCAGTCGGGCGACGTGCACTTCGTCGGTGCCTTCAACATCGCGCGGCGTGACGATGCCCTCGCGGTAAAAGACGATGCCGGGAGCGGCCTCAAAGGCTGCGGCAAGCGCTTCCGCGCTCGTTTCGCGGTCGGTCTCGACGAAGACCGCTTCGCTGTGGGCCGTCCGCACCGGCACGCGCACGGCCGTTACGCTGACGAAGAGCCCGGGTAAATCGAGCATCTTGCGTGTTTCGTCGCGAACCTTGCGCTCCTCGCCGCTCCAGCCCGCAGAATCGATCGCGCCGACCTGCGGAACGACGTTGCGTGCGAGCGGCCGCGGAAAAACCGATGCCGCGGGCTCCGGTTCGCCCGCGGCCACGGCGCGCTCGCCGGCAAGCAGTTCGTCGAGCCCGGAGCGGCCGGCGCCGCTTGCCGCCTGATACGTCGCCACTCGTACCGATCGCAACCCCGCGGCATCGCGAATAGGGCGCAGCGCCGAGCAGAGCACGATCGCGGTGCAGTTTGCGACCGGAAAGAGCCGATGCTCGGCACGCAACGCGTGCGCGTTGACTTGCGGCACGATCAACGGAACGTCGCGCTGCATGCGAAAGGTTGGGCTATTGTCGATAACGACCGCGCCCCGTTCGAGCAGCGCCGGTACGTAACGCTCGCTCGCATCCTCGCCGCTCGCAAAGAAGACCACGTCGAAACCGCGCAAGGCTTCGTCGGTAGCCGCCTGCACGTCGAGGTCGTTACCGCGAAATCGCACCGCAGCAGCGCGCGCACGCGACGCGAACGGCCCAAGCGCCGTCACCGGCAGACCGCGTTCCTCCAACAGCCGCAGAATCGTCTCGCCGACGACGCCGGTCGCGCCGACGACCGCGACGTTCATTGCAGATCGAGCCCCACGGAGAGCCCGCGCGTACGAACCACTGCGAAGACCGCCGCAATCATTCCGTTGACGAAAGACTCGCGGCTGAGCGAGTCGTGGCGGATCGTGAGGAGTTCCCCCGGAGCGCCGAAGAGCACTTCCTGGTGAGCGAGCAGCCCCGGAAGCCGCACGCTGTGAATTGGCGGCGCTTCTCCGCCGGCGCGCTCGATGCCAAGCGCCGTCTCCCGGGCCGTTCCCGAGGGTTTGTCCTTCTTGCCGGGATGATGCAGCTCGATGATCTCGGCCTTGGGGAAAAACCGCGCGGCTTCTTGCGCAAAGCGCATCATCAAAATCGCGCCGATCGAAAAATTCGGTACGATCAACACGCCGATGTTTCGTTCGTTGGCCATTGCGGAGAGCGCAGCGCGCTGCTCGTCGCTCCATCCGCTCGCGCCGACCACGGTCGGTATCCCGCGCGCGACCGATGCCAGTGCTATATCATAGCTGCCCGGCTGCGTCGTTAGATCGAGCAGAACGTCGGGCTTTTGGGCGAACA
>JBARKF010000101.1:0-21499 GCA_049800655.1 Candidatus Cybelea sp. | reverse complement strand
GATGACTTCAATGCGGAGCGCGACAAAACGATGCTCGCCGCGTTGAACGCCAGCCCCTACTTGAATCCTAGCCTTGCCGGTTACGACGACCTGGGCGCCTACGGCCACTGGCAATCCGTCGCCGGCTACGGCCAATCTTGGGTCCCAAACGAGCCGGCCGGATGGGTGCCCTATCGTAACGGTTCCTGGACTTGGGAAGACCGATACGCTTGGACGTGGGTTGGCGACGAGCCGTGGGGTTGGACGCCTTATCACTACGGCAACTGGTTTTACTGTGGTTGCGGTGGGTCGGGATGGGCGTGGTTGCCGCCGGCAGTCGCGTCCACGCCGGCATGGTCGCCGGCGCTGGTGGGCTTCTTTGGATTCGATACCGGAACGGTCGCCGACGTTAACTGCCCGGGAAACTACGGCTACGCGCCCGGCACGTTTAGCGCTCCGGCCACCCCGGCGGAGAACGTCGCGCAGGCTGCGGCGCCGCCACCTCCGGCACCTGGCGCGCCAGCCCCGTATGGCGAAGGTGGCCCGAGCCCGAGCAGCCCTGGGTTTAGCAATCCCGAGACGCCGTACGGCGGCGGCCCTGGTTATCAAGCTCCATACGGCAACCCCTATCCATACATCGGTTGGGTGCCGATCGCGCCCTTCCAACCGTTCTCCCCGTGGTGGCCCAGCTTTGGCTTTTTTGGCGGTTTCGGTTACCCGCTGGGCTTTGCCACCAACATTACCAACATCACCAACATCACGAACATCACGAGGATCTATCGTAACTTCCGCCACGGCGGCGCGAGCGGCACAACCATGCGGAACTTCCGTCACGGAACCGTTCACGGACACACCGCTGCGGTGACCAGCCGTGACCTCGGACGCCGTTTCGGAACGATTCACGGCGCACTGCCGGTTAAACCAACGCGCGACAACTTGTCGTTCTCGCGTGGTACGCCACGCACGCGGCTGAGCTTCTCGAAGGCCTTCAACTCGCCACGCTTCGCATCGGATAGGTCGCTTACCGCGCGGACTCCGTTCGCACAGCAGCAAAAGGTTGTAGCTCGGGCAATTCACGACGGGCTCACCGGACATGCTCCTGCGCATGCAGCGGCCCGTATTGCCAGTGCTCCGGCGCCTCGCACGAATGTAACTCGCGCGAATGCACCTCGAGCAAGTGCTCCCGCAACTCGCTCGAACGCCCCCCGGCCTCACGAGAATGTGCCGGCAACGCACGCGAATCTGCCAGAGACGCACGCGAATGCATTCGAAGCGCACCGGAGTTCACCGGTCACGCGCGCGAACTCAGCGATGCCGCGTGAGAACGCGCCGGTGATGCGTGAGAATGGGGCGCGAGCAAATGCCGCGCCGATGCGCGAGAACAACGCGACGATGCGCGAGAACAATGCGCCGATGCGTGAAGGCTCCGCGGCGTCACGACAAATCGAAGGCGCCCGCAACGAGCTCGGGCCATCTGCACCGTGGGACCGCTTCAATGAGGCGCGCGGCGAGGCACGAGCGGCCGAATTCCCAGCCGGTTCGGGAGGCGCGACCTCTGGCAGGGGTGCACGCGAGGGTGAGTTGTCGGCGCCGAGTGAAGGTGGGCGGGCGCCCTCTGATTCATGGGGCCGCTTCTCCGCTGCACGCGGCGAAGCGTACGGAGGCTCGCACTCGCGCAATCCGTACGAGAACTCGTACTCGCGCGGTTCGGAACCGTCGTATTCGCGCGGTGGGTATCCGTCGTATTCGCGCGGTGAGTATCCGTCGTACTCACGCGGGTCGTATCCGTCGTATTCACGGCCGTCGTATCCGTCGTACTCGCGCGGTTCCTATCCATCGGGATCGTACTATCGCGGAGGCGGCGCGCCGCCGTCCTACTCGCGCGGCGGTGGTGGCTACTCCGCGCCGCACTCTTCCGGCGGAGGCGGCGGCGCACGCGGCCGGCCTCCGCACTGACATACATCAATCCTGGGATAAAAGGGGCGGCGCCAAGGCGCCGCCCTTTCGCTTGCAGAAGTTCGCGCTCGTACAGATCGGCATTTTATCTTACAAGGAGATCGATTTCATGAAGACCGTTGGCTTTTCGCTGGGCGTAGCGACGCTCTGCGTTATGACAGGCTTGCCGGCGCTTACCTCGGCGGAGAGTTCGCTGGTTGCCATGTCGATGGCCGCCCACGTACAGACGGAGCATCCTATCAAAGTCAGTAATTGCAGCCCGGAGCGCAACGTTTCATATAACTGGTCCGGGTATACGCCTGGTTACTATCCGTACGGCGGATATTCTGGCCGTTATTGGGGGTGGCCGTCCGTCTATGGTCCAAGCTACTACCAATATCCGGTGGAAAATGACCCGACCCTCGGCATCGACTACGTGAATATGACCAACGTCGTGATGAAGCAAATCGAGTTTGGATTGATCGTGCGCGGCGACCTCGTCGCGGAGGTAAAAGACGTTGGGACGTTTTCACCCGGCGCCGAGATCCGGCACAAGTTTGGCCTCAGTCCGAATGTCTTTCCGCTTCAGACGAGCTACGCGAAGTGCGTGCCGCTGAAGATCACCTTCGAAGACGGGTCGCACTGGAAGAATCCCCACCTGCCGGCATTCCGGGCCAGTATGTACGGTAGACCTCCACACTAGGTAGAAAGGTACGATGGCGCAAGATCTTTCCGCAGTACAATCCCGCGATAACGTTTGGGAGATGGCGCAGAGGCAGCTCGACGAGGTCGGGCTGCTCATCGGTCTCAACGAATCGCTCCACGGTTATCTCCGCGCGCCCAAGCGCGTGCTTGAAGTCTCCGTCCCCGCCCGGATGGACAACGGGGGCTTTCGCATTTTCACCGGATACCGCGTGCAGCACAACCTCTCGCGTGGCCCGGGGAAAGGCGGCATCCGCTTTCATCCCGAGGTGACGCTCGACGAAGTCAAGGCGCTCGCGATGTGGATGACGTGGAAGTGCGCGCTGGTCAACATCCCGTTTGGGGGTGCGAAAGGCGGCGTGATCTGCAATCCCAAGGAGATGTCGCTGCAGGAGCTCGAGAACCTGACCCGGCGGTACACCACCGAGATCTCGATCATCATCGGTCCCGAGAAAGATATTCCCGCTCCCGACGTTTACACCACGCCGCAGATCATGGCGTGGATCATGGACACGTTCTCGATGCAGCACGGTTACTCGATTCCGGGAGTCGTGACCGGCAAGCCGGTCTCGATCGGCGGATCGGCCGGACGCGACAAGGCCACGGCGCGCGGTTGCATGTACGCAGTCGACGAGGCGATGGAAGTTACCGGCAAGACGATCGAAGGCGCACGGGTTGCGATTCAAGGGTTCGGCAACGCCGGCATGTACGCAGCCCAGCTGATGGCGGAACGCGGCTATCGCGTGGTTGCGGTATCCGACTCGCTCGGAGGCGTCTCCAACGAACGCGGGCTGGACATAAAGGGTTTGATCGCGCACAAATCCGAGACCGGTTCGGTCGTTGGGTTTACCGGCGGCGAACGCATCGATAACAAAGAGGTGCTGGAGTTCGATTGCGACGTGCTCGTGCCGGCGGCGCTGGAAAAAGTGATCACCCGCGAAAACGCTCCGCGCATTCGCGCGAAGATCGTCGCTGAAGCGGCAAACGGTCCGACGATGCCCGATGCCGACGATATCCTCTTCGATCGCGGCATCATCGTATTGCCCGACATTCTGGCGAACGCCGGCGGGGTCACCGTCTCGTACTTCGAGTGGGTGCAAGACCTGCAGGCAAACTTCTGGGAAGAAGACGAGATCAACGAGCGTCTCAAGCGTAAGATGACCCGCGCGTTTCGCGAAACCTACGAACAGGCGAAACGCCACGAGGTTTCGATGCGCAAAGGAGCATACTGCGTCGCGGTAGCGCGAGTCGCCGAGGCGACCAAGCTTCGCGGCCTCTACCCTTAGGAGCTTGACGCAACTCGGTTTCTTTGGCCCCCGGCAGCGCACGCTGGTTGAGGACGAAACCGGCACCATCGTCTATACGCCTGCGTTCGTCGACTCACGGACGGCACATGGCTGGTTCGAAGCACTTCGCGACGGCGCCACGTGGCAGCACGAGCGCCGGCGCATGTACGATCGCGATGTTGACGTGCCGCGATTGGTAGCGCGCTACCGCCTCGACGACGAGAATCTTCCGCCGGCGGTCGCCGAGGCGGCGGCGCTCGCGTCCGCAGCAACCGGCGCGCCGTTCAACAGCGCCGGGCTCAACTACTACCGCGACGGCCGCGATAGCGTAGCTGCGCATAACGATCATCTCTACGAGATCGTCAAGGCCTTTCCGATCGCCTTAATTTCGCTCGGCGCGACCCGCCTTATGACGATTCGCAGCAAGAGCCGGCCGCGGCGCATCCTCGACCTCGATCTCGAAGAGGGGAGCCTTCTGCTGATGAGCTATGAGACGCAGCTCCACTACGATCACGGGATTCCCAAAACGCGCACTCTCGTCGGGTCCCGAATCAGTCTCGCGCTACGTGTAAGGCCCCTTTGACGCACACACAGAGCGCACCGGATCCTTGGATCGCCGACATCGAGTTGAGCGAAGAACGCGCCGCCGGCTTGATCGCGAAACAATTTCCGCAGCTAGCGCCGTTCGACGTCGAGCGAATCGGCGAGGGCTGGGATAACGCGGCGTTTAGCGTTAACGGCGCGTATGTCTTCCGCTTTCCGCGACGGATCGTGTCGGCAAAACTGATCGAAACGGAAACCCGCGTGCTGCCCCGCATTGCCGGCCGCCTTCCGCTGCCGATCTCAGTACCCACGCTGGCCGGCATGCCTTCGCCCGAGTATCCTTGGCACTTCGCCGGCTACGCAAAGCTCGGCGGCGTCACGCTGTCCTCGGTGCGCCCCGACGACCGATGCTATGCCGAACTTGCCGCGACCCTTGGGCACTTTCTTCGCGCGCTGCACTCGATCGAGTGCGCATCGCTCATCGCAGCGGGTCTACCGCCCGACGAGATCGGACGGTTCGATTACGCGCGAACGCTGGAGAAGTTGCGGCAGCGGCTCGATTATCTAGAAGAAATCGGCGCGTTAGATAACGCTGCGGCGATCGTTCGATTTGCCGAATCGTTGGCTCCGATCGCTCCACGACGCGGCGCCCTGACGCTGACCCACGGCGACCTCTACGCGCGACACGTCCTGGTTGACGAACAAATCCGGCCGACCGCGATCATCGATTGGGGCGACGTGCACTTTGGGGAGCCGGCAATCGACCTGACCATCGTCTTCAGCGTGATCCCGCCCGGCATGCGGGAGCACTTTTTTGCGGCCTACGGCGGCGTAGATGAAGCGGCCTTACGGCTTGCACGGTATCGAGCCGTCTACCACAGCGCGATGGTCGCGCATTACGGCCACCGGATCGGCGACGGCGATCTCGCCCACGCCGGGCTGAGGGGCTTAGAGATGGCGTGCGAGCAAGTGTAGACCCGGCGTAGGTAGGCGTACCCGTCGGGCCGTGGTACGCTTGGACTATCAAGCAGATACTCGTAACCCTGATTGTCCTGATCGCCATGGCGGTAGTCTTCCAAACGTTGCTGCGCTATCACTATGTGCGGGCCGGAAAAGCGACGTGGCGGATCGATCGTCTCACACAGCAGGCATGCCGCGTGGATGTCGTTCCGGTCGTCTGCACGGCGCCGTTGCCCCTGCTTGTGCGGCCGAACCCGGCGGCTAGCGATCGGGTGACCCCGGCCGATGGGCTGGCGCTAGGTGGGGGCGGCCATCGGGGTCTGAGCGCCTGACGGGATCGGTGTGGGTCCGTAGACCGCCTCGGCGGTCGTGCAGATAAGCGCCCCGTGGAGATGGAAATCGACGAGCTGCTCGCCCTGTTCGGTCGTCGCCGTACTTCCAATGGCGACGTTTTCATCAACGGGTAGCGCGATCCGGTTATAGAGCAAATCCGTTTGCCGCGAGAGCGCGGCGATCGATCGATCGGTCAGATTGTCGTTGAACCATTTGCACGTATCGCTCGCGCCACCGCGAAGGCCGGTGAACGTGTAGAGGATCGGGTCCGCCGAGGCAGCTCCCGCGCCAAGGGCGAGGAGCAGGGCGAAGACCGCTGCAGCGGCCGACGGTCGTTTCATCACTAGCAATACTACGCAGCGATGAGGCGGCGCACCTCGTCGTCGCTGGTCTGCTCGAAGTTGCGGTAGTAGAGTCCAACGGCGTGAAAGGGCTCGGGCGTGTAGAGGCACACGACCCGATCGACGACGTTGCGAAGCGAGGCGCAGGTGCGGGCCGCCGCCACCGGCACGGCTGCGACGATAACTGCGGGGTCGCGCGAGCGCAACGCCATCGCTGCCGCCCGCATCGTGGCGCCGGTTGCCAGCCCGTCGTCGACGACGATCGCGGTCTTTCCGGCGATCGCCGGTTCCGGCCGGGCGTCACGGTAAGCAACCTCGCGTCGGCGGATCTCGCCCATTTCACGCTGCACGACCTCCTCGAGCGTGCCGGCAGCGATGCCAAGCGAGGCGATAAGGTCCTCGTCGATCACACACGTGCCGTCGCTCGCAAGCGCGCCCATCGCGAGCTCCTCGTGGCCCGGCACGCCGAGCTTGCGTACGACGTAGACGTCGAGCGGTACGTGCAGCCGGTGCGCGATTTCGTACCCGATCGGCACGCCTCCGCGAGGCAGCGCCAGCACGATGACGTCGGGGTCATCCGCATACGCATCGAGCGTGACGGCGAGCCGGCGGCCGGCGTCGGCGCGGTCCGCGAAGAGCTGCATCGTTACTCGGGCACGCCGCCGTCGTGCTCGATGATTTCCTGCACCTGCATTGGGGTCGCTTCTAAGTTAGCGCAGCTTGCTGCGTGGGGGACCGGAGCGGGCTTAAACGTATTGGGAGTCTGCTTGTCATCGAAGCTATCGGCGAGCGAGTTGGCCGTCGCGTCGGTTGTTCCAAGCGAGCCCAGGTTAAAGGTCTCTTCGATGAACCGCAAAATGCTGCCGTAGTCGTACTGCGTTTCGGAAATATAATGCGGCTTCGCGTACGGCGAGATCAGGATCATCGGGATGCGCATACCGAGGCTCGTGTAGTTGGTCTGCGGCGGGGGCACCGGGTCGTACCAACCACCCCAATCGTCCCAGAACAGAATGACCGCCGTATGCGCCCAATACTTGCTCGCGCCGATGGCGTTGACCACCCTCGTTACCCATCGTGGGCCCCCGTTGCACCCTGCCGCTGGATGGTCGGAGTCGTAGATCGTTGGGATGACCCACGAAACCGAGGGCAGCGTGCCGCCGCTGAGGTCCTTGAAGACGTTGGTGTTTGGAGTGCTGATGTGGTGCTTCCAATCAGGGCCGTAGCGGAACTTTTTGATGGCATCGAAGCCGTTCCAAGCACCGCCAGAGAAGTCGTAATGGGGCTTGGTCTTGTACAACCCTTGCTGAACGTAGAACTGATATGACACATTCTTCGCGTCGAGCAAGTCGGCGATCGACGCCCATTTGAAGCACGGGAAGATGCCAGGATAGAACTCTTCGCTACCGTTTTTATGAAGGATTGGTGCGTTGTCACCTGGCGGGGAATCACAGCCCCACGGAGGAGTTAGGGGTTGGTCGGTGACTGATTCGTCGGCGTTGAGTCGCACCGACCCAGTGAGAATCAGTTGGTGCGCGATAAAGCTCGAAGCGGTGTCGTTTAGGAACATCTTGTCCGCAAGCGCGTACTGCTGCGCGAGCTTCCAGTAGTTCGCGGTCTCGTTACGGTCGACGAACGCGTACGGATAAAGTTTGGCGTAGCCTCCTTGCCCGGATTCGCCCAAGCGAATGAGATCGAATCCATCCATTTGGCAGACATTGGAGCTGTTAAGGTCGCACTCGAGCTGGAAGCCATGATGGCTGTGATCGATATCATTTCCGAAGTTCACGGTGCCGGTTTTTAGGGGAACCGAACGCAGCTTCACGATGTGATCGCCCGTACACCATTTCTTGGCGGCCCCTTCGGGTTTGCACGGACCTTGCATCGCGGTGGTCGCGCCAGGAAAACCGGCGAAAATATTATTGAAGCTACGATTCTCTTGCATCACGATGATGATGTGCTGGATTGCTGCTGCCGGTGTCGGCCGCACGAAGGGCGTAGTGCTGGTGCTGCTGCTGCAGCTCGTAATACCGATCGCAGCAACGAGACCACTAAAAGAAGCAATGACAGGGAAACGTTTCATGGCACCTCCAAAACGCCTAAGTAAGTTATTCGCTTCGGCGCGATTCCGCGAAGAGCTGCATCGTTACTCGGGTACGCCGCCGTCATGCTCGATGATCTGCCGAATGATGTTGCCCGAACTCGACGGCGGGCAGCTCGACCGCGGAGGCCATGGAGCCGCCTTGAAGCCGTTCGGCGGCTGACTGTAATCAAAGCTGTCCGCAAGCGAGTTTGCCGTTTTGTCGGTCGTTCCGAGCGAGCCAAGCTTAAAAGTCTCCTCGACGAATTTCAAGATGCTGCCGTAGTTGTAGGTGGTTTCAGAAATAAAGTGCGGCTTTGCGTATGGTGAGATCAAGATCATCGGAATCCGCATACCGAGGCTCGTGTAGTTGAACTGCCGAGGCGGAACAGGATCGTACCAGCCGCCCCAGTCGTCCCAGAATAAGATAATCGCGGTGTTCTTCCAGTATTTGCTCGTACCGATGGCATTGATGACGCGCGTTACCCATCGCGGGCCGCCGTTACAGCCACTCGCCGGATGATCGGAGTCGAAGATCGTCGGAATGACCCACGAGACCGCCGGCAGCCTACCGGCCTTGACGTCGGAGAAGACGTTGGTGTTCGGCGTGCTGATGTGCTTCCAGTCCGCGCCGTAGCCATGACAGCCGTAGGGCGGCGTAAACGTCGCGCAGCGCACCTTAGCGATTGCGTCGAAACCGTTCCACGCGGCCCCAGAGAAGTCGAAATACGGCTTCTTGCTGTACAGGCCCTGCTGCACGTAAAATTGCCACGAAACGTCTGCGGCGTCGAGAAGTTCCGCGATCGAACGGTATTGTGTAAAGCAAGGGTAAACACCGTTAAAGTTTTCATAACCGTTAAGAAACAGCAGTGGCACGGTGTCCCCGGGTGCGGCGTCACATCCCCACGGTGTGTTGAAGGGCTGGTCGGTGAGCGATTCGTGGCCGTTATACCGTACCGTGCCCGAAAGAATTAACTGATGTGCAATGAAGCTCGATGCCGTATCGGTCAAGAACATCTTGTCGGCGAGCGCATATTGTTGCGCGAGCTTCCAATATGGGGCCGTCTCTTTACGGTCAACGTATGCGTAAGGATAGAGCTTGGCGGAACCTTCCTGACCCGACTCACCCTTATGGATCAGGTCAAAACCGTCCATCTGACAGACGCCGGAAGCATTTGCGTCGCATTCGATCTTAAACGCTCTGTGGCTGTGATCGATGTCGTCGCCGAAGTTCGGTTTACCGGTCTTTAAGGGGACCGAGTGCAGCTTAACGATATGGTCGCCTTTGCACCACGGCGCCGACGGCTCAGGCTTGCACGGCCCCTCCATTGCTGTCGTGGCACCCGGAAAGCCGGCGAAGATGTTGTTGAAGCTGCGGTTCTCTTGCATCATGATGACGATATGTTGGATCGCACCGTGCTGGGCCGCGCCACGCTGGAGCGCTCCAGGTTGGAGCGCTCCGTTGGCCATGGATCGTGCAGCGGGCATCGTTGCCGTCGAACTGTTACATCCGGTCGCGCAAATCAACGATGCCAAACCTGCGAAGAGAACGTCGACTCGTTTCATGACAACGCCTCCCAGAGAGAACGGGTTTAAGTTATTCGGGAACCCCTCCGTCGTGCTCGATGATCCGCTGCATCATGCCGTTCGGCATTGCGGCGTTCGCGCAGCTGGATGCCGGCGGGACGGGAGCGGCTTTGAACGCGTTCGGCGGCTGCTTCACGTTGAAGCTGTCGGAAAGCGAGTTGGCCGACGAATCGGTGGTCCCAAGCGAACCGAGATTGAAGGTTTCTTCGATAAAGCGCAAGATGCTGCCGTAGTTATAATCCGTTTTGGAAATGTTGTGCGGGATCGCGTATGGCGAGATCAGGACCATCGGGATGCGCATACCGAGGCTCGTATAGTTTTCCTGCGGCGGTGGCACCGGGTCGTACCAGCCGCCCCAATCATCCCAGAGCAAGATGACGGCCGTGTGATTCCAGTACTGACTCGTTCCCACCGCGTTGATGACCTTGGTTACCCAGCGCGGACCACCGTCGCAACCGCTGGCCGGGTGGTCGGAGTTGGCGAGCGTTGGAATCACCCACGAGACGGACGGTAACGTACCGTTTTTGAGGTCGCCGAAAATGCCGGTGTTTGGAACGCTAATGTGCTTCTTCCAATCCGCGCCGAAACCGTTGCAGTCCATGGGTGGCGCAAAGCTCGCGCAGCGGAACTTGGCGATCGCGTCAAAACCGTTCCATGCGGCACCGGAGAAGTCGAAATAGGGTTTGCTGGCGCTGACTCCCTGATCGACATAAAACAAGTACGAAACGTCCTTCGCATCGAGCAGGTCGGCGATGGTACGGTATTGCGTGAAACAAGGAAACGGGCCGTTGAAGCTTTCCTTACCATTGGTGAAGAGCACCGGCGTCGTCGTTCCGGGCGGCGCGTCGCAGCCCCAGGGCGTCAACGGCGGCTGGTCGGTCAGTGACTCGCGATTGTTGATGCGCACGGTTCCCGATAAGATCAACTGGTGCGCGATGAAGCTTGAGGCCGTATCGGTCAAGAACATTTTATCCGCAAGGGTGTATTGCTGCGCGAGCTTCCAATAGGGTGCCGTCTGGTTGCGGTTGATGAATGCGTAGGGATAGAGTTTGGCGTAGCCGCCTTGCCCCGATTCGCCGAATCGGATCAGGTTGAAGCCGTCCATTTGGCAGACGTTGGAACCATCGGCATCGCATTCGACCCCGAAGCCGTGGTGGCTGTGATCGATGTCGGTGCCGAAGTTCGGTACGCCGGTTTTGAGGTTCACCGAACGCAGTTTGACGATGTGATCGCCTTTGCACCACTTCGCGGCCGGCCCCTCAGGTTTGCAAGGCCCCTGCATTGCGGTGTCGGCGCCTGGAAAGCCGGCAAATATGTTATTGAAGCTGCGATTCTCTTGCATCATGATGATGACGTGCTGGATCGCTGCCGCCGGTGTCGGCCGCACGATGGGCGTGGTCGTGGTGGTGCTGCTGCAACCGGCCGCCCCGGCGATGGCAGCAGCGAGCGCACCGGTCAAAACAAAGACATGGAACCGTTTCATGGTACCTCCAGATGCCAAGTTACGTAGCGCAGTCATTCGACGCGAGAAAGGCAAGAATCTTGTCGCGGGTGGCTTGCATCCAAGAAACGGAAGGGCAGGCGACATCGTGCTGCCGGACGGTGACTTGGGTCATTGAGCAGTCCCGCGGTTTGAAAGAGTAGCAAGACGGATGTGGAAGGATAACCGAGCCCTCTCTAATCTGGGCTTAATAAGCTCGATATTTTTGGAGGACCTGTGTGAAAACACGCGCGGCACTGCAGTCTCGCAATCGTGTTTCGACGAGCTCCCCTGCCACATGCCTTTCCTTGCGCATCGAGGATAACGATGATGGTGTACTGCGGAGACAGCACGGCATCGACACCGGCTGCGCCGGCCAACGGGCTTGGGGAGTCCCAATGAAATCGCGGCATTTTAGCGTTCTGACGGCTGTTGGGACGATGCTGTTTTGCATCGTCGCGCAGCCGGCACGCGCGGTCGAGACCGTACCCTTCACCGATCCCAAGGGCCTGGTGCAAGTGCAAGGTTCCGTCGACGGTCAGCCGCCGGTGCCGATGCTCGTCGATCTCGGCGCGGGCGTCGACGTCCTATCTTCGGACCTTGGGCGGCGCTACGTCCTGGTCAACGGCAAGTACGTGAGCCTGCGCCTCAGCGGTGAGCGCGTCGATCTTCCGATCGGCAAGGTGCTCACCTTGACGATGGGCGGGGTTCGCGTCGACGCACCGCGCGTCGGTATCTGGAAGGGTCTCGACGGCACCGGCGTCGACGGATTAATTTCGGCAACCGCATTCCGCAACATCACCACGACCTTCGATTTCCTCAATCACAATATCATCATTGAAGACGCGCAGACCTTTCCGGAGCGCGTTCGCAGCGAAACCCGCGTGCCGCTGATCCTGCAAGACGATCTGGGCATCGCGCTCGGTCTCTTCGCGCATTTTGATTTCGGCGACGGGAAGATTGGACTCTGCGAAATCGACACGGGCTCGGCAGGCATCACGCTCGACAAAACCTTTGCAGCATCGGCCGGACTTCATCCCGGTGGCGCCGCCAAAGGCTACGTCAGCGCCATCACGCTGGTCGGCGCACCGCAAACGCGAATCGTGCAGCCCGCGGTTGCGTTCGGCGACTTGATCTACGATTGCAACGTCGGCAACTCGTTTTGGGCCGGACGCAATTTTACGCTCGATCTTCCGAATCACTGGATTTACCTTCCGGCAACGCTGTAGGCGTGCAGCACGCGCTCGCTTATCGATGATTAGGATGCGATTGAGCTGAGTTAATCTCGCCAAAAGAGCGGGTATGACAGGGGTATGAGATTTCACAATGCAATCATATCGCTCGCCGCGGCCGTACTGCTTCTGGGCGGCGCGGGTGCCGCGATTTCCGCGAGCGCGCAACAAGACATTCCGCCATACACGACCTGGCAATCCGGCTGGGATCAGAACCATTACGATGGCCACCACGTGATGTTGGGAACCGTGGCGGAGTTTTCGCCCTACCGCCTGACGGTGGCGCGCCGCAACGGCATGGTTCAGACCGTCGACCTCAAACATGGAACGGTGATCTATCCGACGGGATCGACCCCGACCCAGGGCGAGCGCGTGGCGCTCGTGGGCTACTATAGCAACGGCACGTTCATCGCCAACCGGGTGATCTTGCGGCCGTAATGCTCCCGACAGACGCGCCGCCGGCGGTCGCAACGATTGCGCAGCGGTTTGGCGAAACGAGCCGCGGCGTCGTTGGGTTCCAGCTTCATCGCACCTTCGAGGCTAGCGCAGGCTTTTCGAGCCGTCACGAGGATCTGGTCATGAACGCGATCGTCGTCGACGGCTCGATCGCTAAAGTGCGCGTTTCGTCGTACACGATCGATGGGAAAACAGCCGGTGCCGCAGCCGTATCGGACGTGGAGCATTCTTGGGAGAATCCGAAACCGGGTGACGCTTTTGCGCCGCCATTCGATGCGCGCAACTTCAGCGCGTATCAATATCAAGCCGGCGCTCCTGGAACCATCCGCTTTACGTCGACCGTGCACGACCCCGGGCACGGGAACGGAAGCTTTACCTACGATGCACAGAGCAACGTGCTCTCCTGCGTTTATCAGCCCAACGCGCTTCCGCCGCACGCAAAATCGGGCGAAGTAAGCGATCGCCGCGCGGAGGTGCTGCCCGGCTATTGGGCGGTAACCGAAGAGACGCAGAACTACCGAGGGTCGGTCGGCCCGTTCCCCGGGACGGGGACGGTGCAGGTCGTCTACTCCGGCTTCCGGCGCTTCGCCGACCTCCCTGCCGCGCTGCGCACCCTCTAGCCCGAAAACTCCGCCGCCCCGAAAGGCTTTGTTCTCGATGCAGAAAACCCGAGAAGGGACTGCAAGGAGAAAGCATGCCCGACTTTTTGAAAACCCTCTTCGTGAATCCGCCGACCTTCGAAGGTTACGACGGCGGCGCTGGTTCGCGCTATCAGTGCCGGCGTGAGGTACGCTCGTTCTGGTATCCCACCTGGCTCGCGCAGCCGGCCGCGATGATACCCGGCAGCCGGTTGATCGATGCGCCGCCCGATGGCTTGTCGGTCGATCAGGTCGCTCCGCTGGCAAAGGAGTACGATCGCATCGTCATCCACACCAGCACGCCGTCGTTTCGCAATGACGCGCGATTCGCCGCGCGCCTGAAGGAAGAGAATCCCGACGCGATCGTCGGCATGGTCGGCGCGCAGGTCAGCGTCCTTCCGGAAGAATCGCTCAAAGGCGCGCCGGCGGTCGATTGGGTAAGCGTCGGCGAGTTTGACTACACGTGCGTGGACGTCGCGTCCGGCAAGCCATTGAGCGAGATCGACGGTTTGGCCTATCGGAAGAACGGAGGCGCCGTGCGGACGGCCGAACGGCCGACGATCACCGACATGGAGGCATTCCCCTCGGTGCTCGACGTCTATCGGCGCGACTTGACGATCCCCAACTACTTCAACGGATACTTGCAGCACCCATATCTCTCGCTTTACACCGGCCGCGGCTGCAAATCGAAGTGTACCTTCTGCCTGTGGCCGCAGACGATCGGCGGCCATCTCTATCGCGTGCGCAGCGTCGAGAGCGTCGCCGCCGAAATGGCGCGTGCCAAAGAGCTCTTCCCCGAAGTGCGCGAGTACTTCTTCGACGACGACACGTTGACCGACAACGTTCCGCGCGTCGAGGAGATCGCGCGCCGTTTAGGACGGATCGGCATCACCTGGTCGTGCAACGCCAAGCCGAACGTTCCGCGCTCGACCCTCGAGATCATGAAAGCGAACGGTTTGCGGCTCTTGCTCGTCGGCTACGAGTCGGGCAATCAGCAAGTGCTCAACAACATGAAGAAGGGAACCCGGCTCGACATCATCCGGCGCTTCTCGAAAGATTGCCGAGAACTCGGGATCAAGGTGCACGGAACCTTCATTTTGGGCATGCCCGGCGAGACCGCCGAGACGATCCAGGAAACGATTAAGTTCGCTTGCGAGATGGACCCGGAGACGATTCAAGTCTCGCTCGCGGCGCCGTATCCCGGAACGTATTTATACAAACAGGCCAGAGAACAAGGATGGCTCGAGATTCAGGACGGCGAGCTGGTCGACACGCACGGCGTTCAGCATGCGGCGCTCAACTATCCCGGCTTGAGTTCGACGATGATGTTCGGAGGCGTCGACGAGTTCTACCGGCGCTTTTACTTCCGACCGCGCAAGATGTTCTCGCTGCTCGGCGGGATGATCGGCGACCGCCAGGTGATGAAACGGCGTCTGCGCGAGGGCGTGGAGTTCTTCCACTTCCTGCGCGAACGCAAACGCGAACAGGCTCAGGAGCGCCACGCCGCCTCCGCCATGTCGTCCTGACCCCCGTTGTCGCCCTGAGCCCTTCGACTCGCTACGCTCGCTGATGTGGAAATAGCCCCGGCGAAGGACCGGGGCGGCCATTTCCATGTCATTCCGGGTGGCACGTCCGGGCCATGTTGTACTCAGGATAAACTACAGCGCGCAGCGCCGTAGTCGAAGGGCATATTTGACGAACATACGTTCGCATGATAGAGTCGGTATCGTGATAGGCAGGGGTACGCGATGAGCTGGCTCTCGCGTCTGCGCTCCTCGCTCGGCCGGGCGCGAGAAAGCTTCTCCGCCGTTACGCGGCTCGGGCGGCCCGAACGTCCCCTGACGCCCGATTTCTGGGACGAACTCGAGGAGACGCTCATCCTAGCCGATTTCGGCGTGCCGGCGACGGAGAAAATCATTACCGGCTTGCAGACCGTCGCAAAACAAGAAGAGTGGAAGACCGCCGATCGGCCCGTGGCGCGCTTTCGCAAGGACGTCGAGCGTTTTCTCACGCTGCCTAACGAGACGTTGCAGCTCGCGCAGCATCCTGCCGTCATCCTGATCGTGGGGGTCAACGGCAGCGGCAAGACGACGACGATCGGCAAGTTAGCAACGCAATTGCAAAAGGAAAGAAAGCGCGTGGTGCTGGTTGCGGCCGACACGTTCCGCGCCGCCGCGACCGAGCAGCTCGCGGTCTGGGCCGAGCGCAGCGGCAGCGCGCTGATTCGCGGCGCGGAAGGCGCCGATCCGGCCTCGGTCGTCTTCGACGGAGTGCGTGCCGCGAAGGCGCGCGGCGCCGACGTCGTGTTTATCGATACCGCCGGCCGGCTGCAGACGAAGACCAATCTCATGGAAGAGCTGAAGAAGATCCATCGCGTGATCGAGCGCGAGCTCGGCGAGCCGCCGGCCGAAACGCTGCTGGTCGTCGACGGCACCAACGGTCAAAACGCCATCTCGCAAGCCAAGCTTTTTAACGCCGCGACCAAACTCACGGGCATCGTCATCACCAAGCTTGACTCAACGGCAAAGGGCGGCGTTCTCGTCGCGATCGTCGATGCGTTGGAGGTGCCGATCAAGTTCGTCGGGCTGGGTGAGGGGTCCGACGACCTGCGCGCGTTCGCTCCCGCCGAATTTATCGACGCGCTCTTTGAAGATAAGTGCCAGACCCTTGGCACTCCGGCGTGAGAGCGTGATGGAAGGCACGTAAAGAAAGGAACCAACATGGCATCAGGCGACGAACGGCAACTCGCTCTCAACAACGCGCTGGCGCAGATCGAGCGTCAGTTCGGGAAAGGCTCGATCATGCGTATGGGCGATTTCCAAGAACGCATGGCGTACGAGGTCGTTCCAAGCGGCTCGATCGCGCTCGATTTGGCTTTGGGGGTCGGCGGGTTTCCACGCGGTCGAGTCGTCGAGATCTACGGTCCGGAGTCGAGCGGCAAGACGACGCTCGCGCTGCACGCTATCGCCGAGGCCCAGAAGACGGGTGGCACCGCGGCCTTCATCGACGTCGAGCACGCGCTCGATCCCAACTACGCGGCGGCGCTCGGCGTTGACCTCGACAATCTGCTCGTCTCTCAGCCCGACACCGGCGAGCAGGCGTTGGAGATCGCCGAAATGCTGACCCGGAGCAACGCGGTCGACGTCGTCGTCGTCGACTCGGTCGCCGCGTTGGTGACCCGGGCCGAGTTGGAAGGCGATATGGGCGACGCGCACGTCGGATTGCAAGCGCGATTGATGTCCCAGGCGTTGCGCAAGCTTACCGCGGCGATCTCGCGCAGCAAGACCGTCATGATCTTCATCAACCAGCTGCGTGAAAAGGTCGGCGTGATGTTCGGTAACCCCGAAACGACGTCCGGCGGCCGCGCGCTGAAGTTCTACGCCTCGGTGCGCCTCGACGTCCGCAAGCTCGAAACGATCAAGGTCGGGCAGGACGTCGTAGGCACGCGCACGCGCGTCAAGGTCGTCAAGAATAAAGTTGCGCCCCCCTTCCGTCAGGCGGAGTTCGACATCACCTACGGCCACGGGATCTCGAAGATGGGCTCGATCCTCGACGTCGCACTCGATCAGAACATCGTCGGCAAGAGCGGCTCGTGGTATACCTACGGCGAGCAGCGCATCGGTCAAGGGCGCGAAAATGCCAAAGCGTTCCTTGAGGAGCATGCCGAGATCGCCACCGAGATTGAAGCAAAGATCCGTGAGGCGCTGACCAATGTTGCCTCGACCAACGGCAAAGCTCCAGCCGCCGTCGTCGCTGATTGACAGCTTACTCTGCTGCGCTCGCCTATCTTGCGCGGCAGCGGTGCACGGAGGCGCGTCTCTGGCAGCACTTGGAGCGGAAAGGCTTCGACGACGAAGCCGCGCGCGGCGCCGTCGAACGATGCAAGAGCGAAGGCTTCCTCGACGATCGGCTCTATGCGCGGCTCTACGTCGAGGGCAAGCGTAAGCCGGTCGGCAACGGGCGGCTCGTCGGCGAGCTCGTCCTCAAAGGCATCGACGGCGATGCCGCGGCGGCAGCGGTCGCTTCGCTGGAAACCGACGAAGGCTCGCGTTGCAGCGCGGCCTTCACTCGATTACGCGAGAAAAATCCGGCGATCTCGTATCCGTCGGCGGCCCGGCGCTTGGAGCGCCTCGGGTTCCCCGCCGCGACGATCTATCGCGTGTTGCGCGAACACGCCGCGCACTTCGGCCCGCTCTCGACCGCCTGGCCACCCTGATAGAGTTTGTCAAATCTGTCAAGTTTGACACTTTTGACAAAACGTGACTGGGGGGTCTCACTGGCGCCCGCTTTGGGCACTCGCTTTGAGTATGCCGAGGCAAACGATTCTCGTCGCTGAAGACGATCGGCCAATCCGCGAACTCTTGACGCACCACCTCGAGCGCGAAGGTTTTGCCGTGAGCGGGGTCGCCGACGGTCATGCGGCGCTGCGCGGCGCGCGCGGCGCCGCCGACGCCCTCGTGCTCGACGTTACGTTGCCCGGTGTTGACGGTTACGACGTCGTCCGAACCTTGCGGCGCGAGGAACGCAACCTTCCGATCGTCTTGGTCACCGCCCGCTCCGACGAGATCGATCGCGTGCTGGGCTTCGAACTCGGGGCGGATGATTACATTGCCAAACCTTTTTCGCCTCGGGAGGTCGTCGTTCGGATCAAGTCGATCCTTCGCCGCAGCGGTCATGCGGTCGCGCCACCCGGTCCGATCTTGCGCTTCGGGCGCTTGGAGATCGATGCCGGAGCGCGCGAAGCACGCGTCGACGGCACCGACGTCAGGCTCAAGCCCCGAGAGTTTGCGCTGCTGATGGAGTTGGCGGGTAATGCCGGCGTGGCGCTTTCGCGCGATTGGCTCCTCCAGCGCGTCTGGGGTTTCGATTTCAACGGCGACGAGCGAACGATCGACGTGCACGTGCACCGCCTGCGCGCGAAGATCGAGGAGCCTTGGCAGCTGCCCGAGCTGGTCCGCACCGTTCATGGATTCGGTTACAAGTTCGTGCGAGGCTGATGCTTCGCCGAGCCGCGATCAGCTTGCGCGCGCCGTGCTCGCGACGGTCGGGCACGAGCTGCGTACGCCGCTTACCTCGATCCGCGGCTACATCGAGACCGTGCTTGAGAGCGACTGCGATCCGGCGACGGCGCGGCGCTTCCTGGAAACCGCGCGCCGGGAAACGCTGCGGCTCGGTCGACTCGTCGATGGAATGCTGGAAGCCTCGATCCTGGCTTCGCCCGAACTTTGCGCGAGCTGCAATGTGGTCGAGCAGATCCGCGCGACCGTTGATCTGGTGGCCCCGATGGCCGCAGCACGGCGCGTGACGATACGCACGCACTTGCCGCAAGCGGCGCCTGCGCGCGTCGACGGCGACGCGTGCGTTCACGCGCTGGCAAATCTCGTCGAGAACGCGGTTAAGCACGGCAACGAGCCCGGGACGATTGAGGTTTCGTGCCATCGCGGGAAGCGATTCGTTGCGATCGTGGTCGAAGATGACGGCCGCGGCATTCTTCCCGAGCAGCGCGAAACGATTTTCGTGATGGGCGTTCGTGGGGATGCAGCGACACGGCCGGGCAGCGGCATCGGTCTCGCGGTCGTCAAGGCAATCGCGGCGCGCGCGGGCGGCGACGTGCGGGTCGAGCCGGCGACGCTAGGCGGCGCGCGTTTCGTGCTGCGCTTTCCGGCCGGATGATCTCTGACGAAACCGTCCTTGGAGGTGCTGCTCGATGGGCTTTAGGTTTATATGGAACGTAAAGTGGCTTTATTCGCTTAGCTTTGTCGGCGCGCTTGCCGCGACGAATTCGCATCCCATCCCAAACGGCACGCGCATCGTACTTCCCGCGGGTACGCCGGTCACGGTCGTCGTCACCATTCAGATCTCGTCGGCGACAGCGAAGGTTGGAGATACGTTCGAGATTACGGCCAAGGAAGCTGTCATCGTTGGCGGTTGGGTCGTTATCGAAAAAGGCGCTCCCGGTCAGGGTGAGATTCTGGCGGTTACACGAGCCGGCTCTCATGGAAAACCTGGCAGCCTCGGCATACAGATGGATTGGATTTACGCAGCGGACGGAGAGAAAGTTAAGCTAGGGAATCAAAGCTCGACCCAAGAGGGCGAAGGAAAAACCGGCGTCGCTTCGACGATGACAATCCTCTCATACGCTTTGCTCGGGCCACTCGGCTTGTTTACCCACAACTTCGTCAAAGGCAAGGACGTGGTTGTGGACGACACGCATCCGTTGCAAACATATATCAGCGATAGTGTCTACGTCATCGCGACGACGCGCGCGATAAGCGCGGACTCTGGCTTTGCAACAAAGGTCAACACAACTGGTAACGCGCCGAAAGCGCCAACGGCAGTTTCAAGCCCGGGTCCGAAAGCGAGCCCGTAGTAATAGGTTGGCGAGAGCGGGGCGGCGTTACCGTCGCTGAAGGTCCGGAGCCCGACCAGGCGGCGAAGACTGCGGCGATTCCCAGCGCTAACAACGTTCGAACGATGATGTAAGTCCGCTGCATGAGAGGCCTTTTTCCTTCGGCGAGGCTGGGCGGCGCGTTACGTCCCCTTGGTCCGGCGCTCGACGAATGGACGCACGGCTTCGATCACCGTCGACGCCGCGATCGCCGAGAGCGCACCGATCAGCACGAGGACGATGTCGCGCTGTTCCTGCGCGGTGACGTCGACCCATTCCGCCGAAACGATGTCGTCGCCGCCATAAAGAATCCGCGTCCGGTCGCCTCCCAGCAGCGACTGGATACCGCCGGAGAAACGCAAGTCGTCAACATCCTCGAGCGCCGAGACGTCCAGAACGACCGCGCCACCGGCGCTGGTCCGAGCACGAACCGTTACGGCCCGTTCGGTGAAAGTTGGCGCCGTGGCCAGCGGATGCGCGAGTTGGCAGATGATGCCGCCCCTGCGGCCGGGTGCCTGCGCAAGATCTTCGCGCATGCGATTGGGAACCGGAATGAAGACTCTATCTCGACTAATCTGAATTGGGACAGGCGCGAGCACCGCCGTGCTCTCGGCATCGACCAAAAATGCGGCGGACTCTCCTCGTTGATCGGGCAAAGCGCTGCACGAAATCGTACGCAGATCTACTCCGCCAAGGGCGATCGATCGCGTCGTAGGCGTGATTAAGAACAGTACGTGGGCCTGGCTCGTTAGGGCCGCCTCGGCGAATCGGTATCGTTCCCGCTGCAGGCCGGTTGCATCCAGCGGCAGGCGCTCGAATTCAACCGAGGGCCGTTCGTCGAAGATAATCGAGACGACGGGCCTTTGGCTGTGGTTGACATGCGTGATCCACCGCGTCAGCTGCCAGGCGATCACCGCGACGACCAAAGCCAGCAGCAACCACAGATTCCTCTGCCAGATCATCCGTCCAGCGCTATCGGCGTGCGTTTGCCCCGACGACTGCCCTGCAGAGGGCGAGCAGCGCGGGATTGACCTTGGTGCGTCCTAAGACTGCTGTTGCGTGAGAAAAAGCACATAAAGAAGCGCCATTATCGCATCTGCACAGACAACCAACATGATTAGTAGTCGCCTGCGCAATGGACTTGTGATGACGAGGACGCCAAAGGTAAGCTTCTCTGCGGCTCCGACAATCATAACCGGCACGCGAATTCCCGGGTGATAGGCGGCGTAAATCAGCAAGCCACCAACGAGCGCAAGCAACAAAGTCCAGTGGCGCGCGATCAGGATCACCGTAGCATCGCTCGTCTTTTCTGCGAGGAGAAAGTCGAGAAGCTGGCGCGGTATGAACATCCCGACGCCGACCAGGACTGTCAGCGCGCCGGTAACCACCAGGATCGCGCCGATGTTTGCTCCGATCATGCGGTGTCCATCGTCGGATTCTCTTTAGCCGTTGACACCGGCGATTACCTTTTGGGTCATTGTCGTTGAGAGGTTTTAGTTTGCGGCTTACTTCAGCGGCGCACAACTCACATTGGCGGTCACTCTGCCGCTGAAGTAGCCGTC
>JBARKF010000100.1:0-7059 GCA_049800655.1 Candidatus Cybelea sp. | reverse complement strand
CGCCCGGCCCCCGCGCCGGCCGAACGCCTCAACTCGCACGAGGCGAGCGCCCGCACCGAGCCGCAGCGTCCCCGAAAGCCTCTCTTCGCGGGTAAGAACGAGATGGTGCGAGCGGTCATCGCCTCGGAAGTTCTTGGAAAGCCTCGAGCCCTCAACGACGAATATTTTGGCCGTTGACGGCGCAACGATCCATCGATCTCGGTAACCTCTCCGATCGCGTCCGGCTCTTCGGAGAGTTCGACCGCAATCTCTCGGCGATTGAGTCGTCGCTCGATGTCGCCGTGCATGCCGACGGCGACCGGTTATTGCTCGCCGGCGATGCCGCCGCGGTCGCGCGTGCCGAAGAAGTCGTTCGACGGGTGCTCGATGCCGCGGTAGGAGGGGCTCACATCACGCCCGACGACGTGGCGCTGGCGCTCTCGGATGCACGCGTCGCAGGCGATGCTGCGCTGCCCAGCACGCTGCTGCGGACGCACCGCGGACGCGAGATTCGCCCGCGCACCGCCGGGCAACGCCGGTTTATACGCTCGATCGAAGAATCGACGTTGACCTTCGGCATCGGCCCTGCCGGCACCGGAAAAACATATCTTGCCGTCGTGATGGGAGTGCGCGCGCTCAAGCGCCACGACATCGCCCGCATGATTCTCTCGCGTCCCGCGGTCGAAGCCGGCGAACGGCTCGGTTTTCTCCCGGGCGATTTGCGCGAGAAGTTCGATCCGTATATGCGGCCGCTCTTTGACGCCCTGAGTGAGCTGCTCGACGACGCCGTCGTCAATAAGTACATGGAACGCGGAACGCTCGAAGTCGCGCCGCTCGCGTTCATGCGCGGGCGAACGCTCTCGGACGCGTTCGTCATCCTCGATGAGGCGCAGAACGCCACCGACGATCAGCTGAAGATGTTTCTGACGCGACTTGGAAGTGGATCGAAGATGGTGGTAACGGGCGACGTGACGCAGATCGATCTCCCCGCTGGACAACGCAGCGGCTTGCGAACCGCGGCGAGGCGCCTCACCGGCATCGACGACGTTGGGATCGTCGAGTTCGACGATAGCGATGTCGTACGCCATCCGCTCGTTGCGAAGATCGTGCGCGCCTACGCGGTCGAGCCGTCCGCGACTGCGCCGTGATCTACTACCGCAACGACGTTCGCCGCAGCGGTGTCGACGGACGCGCGCTCGTCGCGACCGCGCGACGATTGCTGGCAGCGCTCGACGAGGCGGATGCCGCGCTATCGCTCTCGCTCGTAGGCGACGAGGCGATCCGGGCGCTTAATCTGAAATACCGCGGCCGAAACGCGCCCACGGACGTGCTAAGCTTTCCGCTCGACGGCGCGCCCGCGGAAGCTGAGCGTTTGTTAGGCGATGTCGTGATCTCCGTCGAGACCGCCCTCCGGCAGGCAGCCGATTACGACGCGCCGCTTCAGCGCGAGATCTATCGACTGCTCATCCACGGAATGCTGCACTTGAAGGGGCACGACCACGAGCGGCCTGCCGAACGACGCGTCATGGAGCGTGAGGAACGCCGTCTCGCCGACGCCATCGCCTTACCCTGGCCTTACCCCGCAACGAGCCGCTGATGCAGCATCCGATCGACGACCGCGGCAAGCGCCCGTCGTCGCCGGCGCGGGCAGGCGAACCGCACTATCTGCCGATCGAGCGCACCCGTTTTCTGCGTTCGTTCCATCACGCGTTCGAGGGGATTATCTACGCAACACGCACGCAAAGCAACATGCGCGTGCACTTCGTGATCGCCGCGTTAGTGCTCCTGACGACGCTCGTTCTGCGGCTCGACCGCTATTACGTCGTCGCGGTCGTCACCCTGGTCGCGCTCGTGTTAAGCCTCGAGCTCATGAATACGGCGATTGAATCGCTCGTCGATCTGCTGACGGTAGCGCATCATCCGCTCGCCAAGAGCGCGAAGGACGCTGCTGCGGGCGCTGTGCTGATCGCTGCGGTCGGCGCGGCGCTCTGCGCGTACCTTATCTTCTATCAAGGGATCATCAGTGGAGGCTCGCGCGTTTTCGAAGCGGTACAAGCGGTGCCGGCGAATGCGGCGCTGATCGCGCTTGCAGTCGTAGCGATCGGGACGGTTTTTGCCAAGGCCTGGGTCGGCCGAGGATCGGCGTTGCAAGGGGGCGCCGTCTCCGGTCACGCAGCGCTGGCCTTTGCCGTTGCGACGATGCTGGCGTTCTTTTATCAGAAACCGCTGGCCGCTATTTTGGCCTACTTTGTCGCCTTTTTGGTGGCCCAAAGCCGCGTCGAAGCGCGAATTCACCGGCCCTTCGAAGTCTTCTGGGGAGCTGTCCTCGGCACGCTGGTCGCCCTAGCGATCTACGTGCTGGTGCGACCCCACGTTATGCTATAATGGCGCGGACTTGAACACGGACCCCGCTCGAAGTATTCCTGGAGGCCTGACCTACGAGATCGTCGCACTGGTCGTGCTCGTCCTGCTGGCGGGCTTCTTTGCCGCTTCGGAGGCCGCGCTCGTTTCGATATCGCGGCTGCGCGCGCGAACAATGACCGAGCGGCGCGTACGCGGCGCGCGTAACGTGGAACTGCTCGTTGACGAGAAGACCCGCTTTCTCACCGCCATCCTGGTCGGAAACACGATCGTGCTGCTCGCAGCCGATTCGTTGGCGACCTACATCGCAATCTTGCTGCGAATTCCCTCGGGCGCGATCCTTTCCACGGTGGTCATGACTGCGGTCTTTCTGCTTTTTGGGGAGATCATTCCGAAAACGGTGGCCACCGGCGATAGCGAACGCTGGGCGCTTCGCCTCGCCGTGCCGATGCGGTATTCGGTCTACATCCTCACACCGATCGCGCGAGCGTTCGAAGTCGTGACCGATTTGATTCTACGCCTCTTCGGGATCAAACACGCGCATCGGCCGCACGTCACCGAAGAGGATATTCGCACGTTGGTCAACGTCGGCGCGGAGCAGCGGGTGATCGAGGAGCAGGAGCGCGAGCTAATCCATTCGGTCATGGAGTTCGGCGACACGATCGTCCGCGAGGTGATGAAGCCGCGGCCCGAGATGGTAGCCGTTTCGATCGAGGATTCGCCGCGGCGCGTGCTCGACGTCGTCATCGCGGAGGGCTACTCGAAACTTCCGGTCTACCAGGAGTCCAAGGACGACATCATCGGCGTGATCCACGACCGCGAGCTCTTGATCGCGCTCGCCGACGGTTCGCTCGCACGGAACAGCATGCGCGAGCTGATGCGCCCGGCCGTGCACGTTCCCGAGACGAAGAAGATCGCCGATTTGCTGCGCGAGATGCAACGCGATAAGTTTTCGTTGGCGATCGTCGTCGACGAATACGGCGGCACCGCCGGGCTCGTAACCATGGAAGACCTCCTGGAAGAAATCGTCGGCGAGATTCGCGACGAGCACGATATCGACGAACAGGAGTCGATCTCGGTGATCTCCGACCGCGAGGCGGTGGTCGAGGCCGGAACCAATATCGAAGACGTCAACGCGAAGCTCGGGACGGAGCTCCCGACGGAGGATTTCGAAACGATCGGCGGCTACACGGTCGGCCTCTTCGGACGACTGCCGAAAGAGGGCGAAGAGATCGACGGCGCCGATCACACGCGCCTGCGCGTCGATCGGACGCGGGGACGGCGAATCCTCGCGGTGCGCATTTACTACAACGGCAGCATCGATCGGACGCAGGAATCGGAGGATCCTGACGCAGCCGCGCGCCTATAAGACGCGAGGCGTGGTGTTGCGCGGACGGCAGCTTGGCGAAGCCGATCGAATCTTCACGCTCTTTACCAGCGAACGCGGCAAGCTGGACGCCGTGGCCAAAGGCGTGCGCCGCCCGCGCAGCCATCTGGCCGGACGGCTCGAGTTCGCAAACGAGTGCGAGCTGCTCATGCACCGCGGTCGCTCGCTCGACGTCATCGTTTCAGCCGAGACGCTCTACGGAGCCTGGTCGCTGGTCCAGCCGGAGCGCTATGCCGTGGCCGCGGTCGTGGCGGAGCTGATCGATGCCTTTTGCGAGCCGGATCTGGCCCTCCCGGAGATTTACGAGTTGTTGACCGGCGCGATCGCGGCAATCGCCGCTTCGAATGCGCCGCGCACGCTGTTGCCGCGGTTCTCGCTGCGGCTGCTCGAGATGCTTGGGTTGGCGCCACCGCTTTCGATGTGCGTGCGCTGCGGCTGCGCGCTGCCATCGGGTTCGGTCTGGCTCGATGCCGAATCGGGCGGTCTGATCGACGGGCCGTGCCGCGAGCGCTGGCGCAACCTTCCCGAGCTCGAACAGCGCGATCTTGAGAACCTTCGGGCACTTGCCCTTCCCAAGGGCAGCGGTCACGCAGCCGCGCTAATGGCGACTGCGCCGGCGGCCGCCGCGGTCGACGAACTCGTTGCGCACCATCTTGGCAAAAGGCCGAAGGCTCTCGCGCACCTCGCTACGCTCGGCACGTAACACATGTTGATGGCACTCGACGTCGGCACCAAGCGCATTGGCGTCGCGGTCGCCGATCCCACCGGTACTTTTGCACTGCCGGTTGCAACGATCGAACGAACCAATCGCCGCGAAGATCTTGCGAGCATCAAGGAGTACCTCGACTCGTACGACGTGGACGAACTCGTGGTTGGCGATCCCCTCACGCTGAGCGGTGAGCGCGGGCTTGCCGCTCACGCGATCGATGCGTTCGTGGAACACCTGCGCGAGGTCTTTCACGGCGCGATCCACCGCGTAGACGAGCGGCTGACGACCGCGCAAGCGACGAAGGGACTTATCGCCGCCGATGTCTCGCGGAAGAAGCGGCGCCAAATCGTCGATCGCATGGCGGCCGCATTGATCTTAGAATCCTTTCTCGCGCAACGCCGTAACCGGCCGCCGGCATGAGGGCGATCCGATGGCTGGCGATCGGCGCCGCCTGCGTCATCGCGCTGGCGCTCGCGGTTGCGGCGCTGTTATGGTACGCGATCTACCGCGAGCGATCGCACCCGCCGATTGTCAGTCAGATCCTCATTAACCGCGGCGAGAGCTTTGCCGAGATCGGCCGGCAACTCGCCGCCCAAGGTATTATCTCCAACGTGATGACGTTCCGGCTGCTCGCGCATCTGCGCGGCGAAGAGGGCGCCGTGCGAGCCGGCGAGTACCGCTTCACGCCCCATCTCACACAAGACCAGGTGCTGCGCGCGCTCGTCACGGGTGGCGCGCAAGTTGCCGCTTGGGTAACGATTCCCGAAGGTTTCACCGCCGCGCAGATCGCACAACGGTTGCAGGCAGCCGGAATTGGCCGGTCGGCGGTCTTTCTCGGCGATTTCAGGCGCGAACGATTGGTCGTGGCCGGAGTGCCGACGAAGAATCTCGAGGGATTTCTCTTCCCGAGCACCTACTTGGTGCCGTTGGGTGCCTCACCGTCGCAAGTCGCGGCGTTGATGACCACGGAGTTCTTCAAGCAGCTGCCGCCCGATGCGGCGTCGCGCGCGCGAGCGCTCCACATCAGCGTCCCGCAGGCCGTGACGATCGCGTCGCTCGTCGAGCGCGAGGCGAAGAGCGAAGTGGATCGCCCCAAGATCGCAGGAGTGATTTATAATAGACTCAAGCTGAGGATGCCGTTACAGGTGGACGCCGCTATCGAATATGCGCTGCCCGAACATAAAAGCGAGCTCTCCTTGGCGGATCTGAAGGTCGATTCGCCGTATAACACCTATGTTCACGCTGGACTGCCGCCGACGCCGATCGCTAATCCGGGGCAACCGTCGCTCGCCGCGGCGTTTCATCCGGCCAAAAGCGACGATCTCTATTACGTGTACTGCGGAAACGGCCGCCACGTTTTTGACACGACGCTTGCCGGACATCAAGCCAACGTCGCGCGGTGCCTGCATTAATGCCGCTTGAACTGAGCGACGTGCTCCATATCGCCACAAAGGACGGCCGGTCGCTTCCCTTCGAGGTCGTCGGAATTCTTGAAGATGCCAACGACGGCGCCGCGTACGCGGTTCTCTTCCGCGAAGCTGAAGACGACGGCGAATTCATCGTTACCGATCTCGAGGGTGAGCTTCTCCAAGACGCAGAGCTCGCGCAAGAAATCCTCGACGACTTTCTCCACTCCGCCCGCGAGAACGAGTGAGAATCCTTTTCCTCTCGGCGAGCGTCGGCGTCGGGCATCTCTCGGCCGCCAATGCGGTCGGCGCGGCGCTCTGTACGATCGATCCGAATGCGCAGACGCCGGTCGTCGACGCGTACAAATACGCCGCCTTGGTGGTTTCACGCGTCGTTTCGAACGGCTATCTGCGCATGGTCAAGACGATCCCGCAGATGTACCGGTTCATCTACAACCGGGCGGAGCGGGCGACCGAAGTCGGGCGCTTTCGCACCTGGGCGCATCAGTTTACCGCCGCCAATCTGCGGCCGCTGATGTTGCGCGAACGCCCCGACGCCGTCGTCTGCACCCACGCCTTTCCGTGCGGTGCTATGGCCGAGTATAAGCGGATGTTTCCGGATGCGCCTCCGGTCGTCGGGATCGTCACGGACTTTGCCGTGCATGGCTTTTGGATTCACGGAAACATCGACGGTTACGTCGTGGCGACGGAGGCAATGCGTCACGCATTGATCGCGCGCCGCATACCGGCCGAGCGCATCTCCGTCACCGGTATTCCGGTTCGGCCCGAGTTTGCTCCATCAGCAGAAGCGCACGACGCGCTGCGCGAGCGATTGGATCTACCGAAAGACCGCTTCGTCGCGCTCTTGATGGGCGGCGGCCTTGGAATCGCACCGATCGAGCGCATGCTGCGAGCGCTCGCGCGGGTTCGTGTGCCGCTGGCTGCGGTCGTGGTGGCGGGTCGGAACTCTCGAATCTCGCGGCGCCTCGCAGAGACCGCCGATAGCGTCAACTATCCGGTGCGAGCCCTCCGTTTCGTCGATAACGTCTATGACTATATGCACGCGGCCGATGCCTTTGTTACCAAACCGGGCGGATTGAGCACGGCTGAGGCGCTGGTTGCGCAGGTGCCGATGGTGCTCTGCAAGCCGCTTCCGGGACAGGAAGAGCGAAACGCTCGCGTCCTGCTCGAGGCGGGGGCGGCCTTACGAACGCGAC
>JBARKF010000099.1:0-20378 GCA_049800655.1 Candidatus Cybelea sp. | reverse complement strand
GGTGTGGGAAGTGCGACGCCTTCCTTTACGAACGCGCGAAGCGCGGCAAGCGTAGCGCCGCCTTCTTCGGTTGCGTCGATGCCTTCGCGCCGGTGCATATCGCGCATCGCTTCGGCGGCCTGCTCGTCGGTCACGGTCACTGCACGACCGCGCGATTCGCGGATTGCACGCAGGCTGAGCCGGTCGCCGATGCCGCCCGGAACCCGCAGGCCCCACATCTTCGTCGATCCGTCGTCAACGCGTTCGGCGCTCTCGTCACCGCGCTGGAATGCGCGAACGATCGGCGCACATCCTTCGGCTTGCACGCAGATCATCGCCGGTCGCGCCGCGCCGATCCAACCGATCCGCTCGAGCTCTTCAAACGCCTTCCACATCGCAACGAGTCCGGTCCCGCCGCCGGTGGGATAGATAATCGTGCCGGGAACGTCGCCGAGTTGTTCGACGAGCTCGTACCCCATCGTCTTCTTACCTTCGACGCGATAGGGTTCGCGAAAGGTCGCAACGTTAAAGGCGCCGCTCTCGCGCGCGTACTCTGCCGCGATTGCGCCGGCGGCGTCGATCAAGCCATCGACGAGGATAACCTCCGCACCATATCCTTTCATCTCGTCAACAAGCAACGCCGGCGTATCGCGGGGAACGTAGACGCGCACGGGCAAGACCGCGCGCGCGCCATATGCCGCAAGCGCTCCGCCGGCGTTTCCGGCGCTGGGCGCGACGAGCGCCGTTGCTCCCAATCGCTTCGCGACCGTCACCGCGACCGACATGCCGCGCGCTTTGAACGAACCGGTCGGGTTCTGCGCCTCGTCTTTGACGTAGACGGCCTCGAGACCGAGATCCTTGGCGATAAGCGCGAGCGGAAGGAGGGGCGTGGCCCCTTCGCCGAGCGTGACCGGTTCCTCGCCCTCGCCAACCGGCAGCATCTCGCGGTAGCGCCACATCGTCCACGGCCGTGCCGCGAGAGCCGCGCGCTCGAGCCGCGCCACCGCGTAGCGTACGAGCAGCGGCGCGCCGTCGTGCGGACAGACCGTTGAAAGCGCTTCCGCGGCGCATCGGTGGCGAGCGTCACGCGAGCATTCCAAATTCAAAGGCTGCATGGCGGCCCTCGGTATTCGCCACGCCGATCGCAACTACGTTCTAGACAGCGGCTTTCGCTTCAACTAGGATGGGCGCCGTGAAGGTCCTCGTGCCGGTCGTCGCGGCGGCGCTTTTGGTCGGAGTGGCGCCTGAGCAAACGTATTTCATCGATGCCTCCCATTATTTTCAGAGTGCCGACGCGGAATCGCGAAGTCGTGCAAGCGTCGTCGCGGAAGCGAACGCCTTCGTCGCCTCACCGACGCCGTCAACCATCGCTGCCGTGCGCCGCTGGCTCGACGAATACGATACGCTTCTGCAAGCCGTCCAGCGGCATGACGTCTACGTCTACCTTCGAGCCGAAGAGAACCAGACCGATACGCCCGACGCCAAGGCCGACGATGCTCTCGGCGCGTTGGCGGACCGGATGCGCGATCGAGTCGTCGAAGCAGCCCAGCAGTTAGGCTCCGCCCGAATCGCGAGCCTGACGCGAGTGCCGGCGCTTACGCCGTACCGTTATTTGCTTCAGGATTCGCTCGCGAGCGCCACCCATCGCCTGAACGCGACCGAGGCGCGAAGCGTCGAGCTCACGGTGACGCCGGTGCTCGACGCCGTCGCTTCGAGCTACAAGACGTTGCGCAAGTCGCCCGATTCCTTTGCCGCGCAGCAAGATGCGTACGGAGCGCTGCTGATCTCGATCGCGGCCGCGCGTAACGGCGTCGCACGCTTGCGTGGCTTCCGAGGTGCTCCCGAAGCTTCATACTTCGATAAATCACTCTCGCCGGCTTCGGTAGAAGCAACGCTGGTCGCGGTGCGCGATTCGACGGCGTACGGACGGTATCGCAGCGTCGCGGCGCTTGCGCCGAAACCCGGCTTTTCGCCGGCGCCGCGCTCGGTCGCCGAAGCGATTCCGATCATTCTCGCTGCCGAAGCGCCGATGGGTAAGGAGTACGCCGGCGCGTTTGCGGCATTGCTCGATCCGGAGAACCATCGCCTAGAAATCTGCATGGCTGCGCAATGCGACGCCACCGGGTTTTCGCTCGGCTTTTCCGGCATCGACTCGGCCGTTTACTACGGCGGCTACGATGGAACCGTCAACGCCGTGCGCGCCGTCGCGCACGAATCCGGACATGCCGCGCATCGCCATTTCATGAGCAAGAACCAGCTCATCGCCGCCTACAATCAGGGGCCGTCGTTTCTCTTCGAGTCGTTCGCGATCTTTAACGAGCTGCTCTTGCTCGATCATCTCTACCGCACCGCGCCAGACAACGCGCAACGCGCGTACTACCTCAACTATTTCTTGAAGGACGCGACGTTTCAAGTATTCGGATCGGCGGAGGAGACGGCACTGGAGAGTGCGATCTATCGCGGCGTCGACGATGGAACCATCCGAGGCGCAGCAGGCCTCAACGCGCTGACCACGAAGATTTTTGCGGAATACGATTCCGCCGCAGCGGACGATCCGCAGACCCCGTTCTACTGGGCGCGCGACCGCCTCTTCTTCACCGATCCGCTCTACGACGTCAACTATCTTTTCGCAGGATTGCTGGCCCTGCGCTATTTCCGCGACTTTCAGCGCGACCCGGGTTCCTTCGCTCGCGCATACCTCGCGCTCTTGAAGAACGGCTTCAACGGTACTCCCGCGGCGCTGGAGCGCCGGTTTCTCGCGATCGACCTGCGCGACGAACCAAACCTGGTCGCGACCGCGGCGTCGCTCATCGAAATCCGCACCGCTTTACTCGCGAAGCTCTATTCAAGCGGGGCCGGCTCGCGCTAGACTCATGCCATGGTTCCTGCAGAGCGGCTCCAATGTGGTTGTCCTCAATCTGGATATGCGCGGCGAGTGGCCGGCGCGTACGCCGTCAGTCGCTGCAGCTATCTACCCTCGTGCGCGCTCGGAGCGCACGCGCATGGCGAAGACCGCATCGTTCTCACCTTACGCGGTGCGTTCGATTCGACGTACGCCCAGCGCACCTTCGCGCTCGACGCGTGGAGCGCAATTTATCGTCCGGCCCAGATCGAGCATCGCGATACTTATCCTGATGCAAGCGTCTGCCTCTCTATCCGCGTGCCGGCAGACGAGCGCCGGCACTCCGACACCTTTGCGGTGAACGACGAAGAGCTGCCGAGCATCACGAGCCGCCTGAGTGCCGAGCTCGACGCAACCGATGCAAGCGCGGAGCTCGTGATCGAGGGCCTCAGCGCGCAGATAGCGGGACGCCTGCTCTCGACTTGCGCGCGTAGCCTACCGAGTCTCAAATGGCTACGTCAAGTGCGCGATCGCCTTGAGGACGAGTATGCGCATCCACCGACGCTTGCTGAGATCGCGACGACGGTCGATCGCGCGACGAGCTACGTCGCCAACGCCTTCAAACAGACGTATGGAACGTCGATCGGTGAGTACGTCCGCGACGTTCGCATTTGGCGCACGCGCAAGCTCGTCGAAGACCGGTCGATTTCGCTGGCGGATCTCGCGCAGCACGCGGGCTTCGCCGACCAGAGCCATTTTGGGCGACTCTTCAAACGCCATTTCCGTGTGACGCCGGGCGAGTACCGGCGCCGCCGTGCCGGCGGTTAAACGGGTTTATCGCCTACGATCGTCGCGCGGCGCATGCGCCGTCGTGCTGGGAAGTAATCGGCGAGCGCGCAGTGCTGCGCCCAGCGATTATCCCAAAACGCTACGGCGCCGGCCTGCCAGCGCCAGCGCACCGCAAACTCCGGTTGCGCCATATGTTCGAAGAGCATTCGCAGCAGCGCCTCGCTCTCGCGTGCCGAAACGCCTTCGATATGCGAGGTGAAGTCTTGGTTGACAAAAAGCGCCTTGCGTCCGGTCGCGGGGTTGGTGCGCGCGACGGGGTGTGAGACCGGCGGATGCTCCGCGTAGAGCGAGTCGCGGCGATCCTCCATGCCAAGCGCGCGGAAACGCTCGGGCGTGAAGTTCTTTGCAAACGAGTGCACGGCGCGCAAGCCGACAACGAGTTGCTTGACCGGCTCCGAGAGCGCTTCGTACGCCGCGTACATGTTCGCCCAGAGCGTATCGCCGCCTAGCTCCGGAATCTCTTCGGCATAGAGCACCGCGGCCTGCGGCGGCGTGTCGAGATAGGTGACGTCGTTATGCCAGCGGTCGCTGTTGGCACGATGCGTCGCATCGTGTGCTAGGATCATAATCTCCGGCGCATCGGCATGTCCGGGATAGAACGGATGCCGGTAGAGCGCGCCGAACCTGGCCGCGAAATCGCGCTGTTGCACCGGCGTGAGCCGCTGATCGGGGAAAAAAAGCACGAGCCGATCGTCGAGCGCTTCGCGAATCGCCGCGACCTCCTCATCGGGGAGGGGATGCGCCAGATCGACGCCGCCGGCGATCGCACCGATCGCGGGGGTCAGGCCGGTGAGTTGCAGGCGCGTCGATATCACGGGTCACTCCTTCTAGGGACGTACCATATCACGTCGCGGAATGCTAGGCGCTCGGGCAGGCGCGGAGCGGATGCGGCCGTATCGCCGGATCCCAAAGCCGCTTCGTCCAGCAGTCGCCAAGCAGCGAGCAGTAGCAAACCGTGACATCAATGCGACGGATGTTTGCTAGAACCCGGCGCGTGATGTATTTGCCTTCGACTCGCAGCAGCTCCAACTTCGCTCCGGCTGGGAGGACGTCACCGGAATAGATCGTGCTCACGGTTATGTTCGGTGGTTTCAGTTCGCCCGATTTCGCTTCGTCGGACTTGGCCGCGGCGCGTTCAGGCGCGATCGCAACGTCGACCGCGGGCAGCGTCGTCGGACTCGGCACGCGCTGGACGGCCTTCCCATCGCGAGTAACGACCGCACTGTAGACGAGTGCAGGACCGATGCCCGGGTTACTGACGTCGAGCTCGAAGTATTTATCGGTCGACGAAGACGTGACGAACGTCACGTAGGGCCAAACCGTCGCGCTGAACTGCTTGCGGATCACGTAGGTTTGATAGGCCGAGCTTACCGCCGCCACGCCGCTGATCAGCAGGGCTCCGAGGGCAACCATCAGGTCGAATCGGAAGCGTTTCTCGTCCACGGCAGCGACGCTGTTCGCGTCACCGCCCCCGGTCCCCGTTTTTGTCTACGGAAATGCAGCGGTCCCGGCTTCGATAACGCTGAACGCCGTCGACGTGGCTCGCTCGACGTGCGCGAAAATCGTCGCTATGTACGCGCTCCTCGCCGGCGCAAACGCCGCGGCTTGGATCATTGCCCTCGTCTACTTTGCGCCGCCGCATGCCTTGCTCTTGGGTACGGCGTTGCTCGCTTATACGTTCGGCCTCCGTCATGCGGTCGATGCGGATCATATCTCTGCGATCGACAACGTGACGCGAAAGCTCATGCAAGACGGCAAAAGACCGGTCGGCGCGGGCTTTTTCTTCTCGCTTGGACACTCCACGATCGTCGTCGCGTTGACGCTCGCGATCGTGCTAGGAGCGGCGACCGTGCGAAACCGCATTCCGAGCCTCGAAGGGATCGGGGGCGTCGTCGGGACCGGAATTTCGGCCGCTTTTCTTTTTGCGCTCGCCGCGATGAACGCGCTCGTTCTCGTCGACTTGGTGCGCGCCGTTACGCGGACACGCCGCGGCGAAGCGTTTTGCGATCGCCGGCTGGAAGACTCGCTCCAGGGGCGCGGACTCTTCGGCCGTATCTTCAAGCCCTTGCTGCGCCTGGTCACGGGCAGCCGCGACATGTATTTTATCGGCTTGCTCTTCGGACTCGGCTTCGATACCGCGACCGAGGTCGGGTTGCTGGGAATCGCGGCGATTGAGGCGGGGAAGGGACTGCCGATTTGGACGATTCTGATCTTCCCCGCGCTCTTCACCGCAGGCATGTCGCTCGTAGATGCAACCGACGGTATCCTCATGCTCGGCGCATACGGCTGGGCTTTTCGTAACCCGGCGCGCAAGCTCTACTACAACGTGACGATTACCGCCGCGTCGGTTGCGCTCGCCGTCTTGGTCGGCGGAATCGAGCTATCGAGTATCGGCGGCGGCGGCATACAGGCCGGCTGGCTCGGCCTCGCGATCGTCGGCCTCTTCGCGGCCGGCTGGATCGGATCGATGACCTTCCACGCCCGCCGCATCGAGCGGCAAAACGCCATCGCTGCGCAGCCAAGCTTCCAGATGCTTGACGTATCCGCTTCCGAACGCGTCTTTTAGCGCGCGGATGTACGTTTCGTAAGGCCGCGAGTCATTCGCCGAAACGAGCGCTGCGAGCGAATCGTATTGGCGACGCATATAGCCGGGTTGGAGGCGCAAGCCGCCGTGCACCGCCTCTAAGAGAATGTCGCTCGCGGGGCGCAGCGCGTCTTCGCGCAGCCGCAACTCGAACCAGCGATCGAGCTCGAGCGGGAGCCGGAGCGAACGCACCGGGCCGAACTTCCCCGAACCTTTAGCTCGCGGCATCGTCGTTGTTGTGGTCGTGCTCGTGATCCGGATCCCAGCCGCCGTGTGCGTGCGGGTGCCGGTGGATGGTGCCGTCAAAATGGGCGTGCAGATGCGAGTGCTCGCGAGGCGGACTTAGGTGCGGAGCATCGGGCAGGTGCTCGTGCCCGCACTCGTGGCAGACGTCGATTGCGCTTACCGTCTTGGCTTCGAGGTCGAGCTGGCAATCGAGCAGTTTGTCGCGATTCTCCGGCGACGGGTCGTCGGTCGCCGCCTTTTCCGCTAGTGCCTTCTCCTCGGCCGCCGTCCGCAACTTGAAGATGGCGTCGATCTTCTTCTCAGAAGTGCCCATCGCAGCCGCTTCGGGACCGTTGAGTGCTCCCCCCGCGACTCGAACTTTGCGGGGCTTGTCGAAATCAAGCGCCTCCGCTCGACGCATAGGCAGATCACCATTCCAGAAGGAGATGTTCAATGAGATTCGTGGTCCTAGTAAAGGCAAACAAAGATAGCGAAGCAGGCGTGCTTCCCTCGGGCGAGCTCCTCAACGAGATGGGCAAGTTCAACGAACAGCTGGCCAAAGACGGCATAATGCTCGCCGGCGAGGGGCTGAAGCCGACTTCGGAAGGGGCGCGGCTGCGCTTCGACGGCGGGCGCACGACCGTCACCGACGGCCCGTTCACCGAAACGAAGGAGCTGGTCGCCGGCTTCTGGATCGTTCAGGGCAAGTCGAAGGAAGAGATCGTCGAGCGCTTCACCCACGCCCCGTTTGACGGCGGTGCGGTACTTGAGATCCGCCCGATCTACGAGGTCGAAGACTTCGCTGAGAACGCGACGCCGGAAATCCGGGAGCGCGCCGCACGCACGTGGGAGATGATCAAATGAGATTCATTTCAGTTTTAACCTTCGACCGCTACGCGAATCCGCACGACGATCCTCAAACGCCCGCGCGGATGGAGGAGCTCGTGCGGGAGCTGCGCGCAAACGGCACGCTAATCGACACCGGCGGGCGCGACAGCGATATGTTGGAGCTCGCCATAACGCGCAAAAACGGACGAACGACCGTTACCGACGGACCCTTCGCTGAATCGAAGGAAGTCGTCGGAGGATACGCACTCCTCGAGTTCAAGGATCGGGACGTCGCGATCGCCGTGACCAACCGCTTTCTCGAAGCGCTCGGCGCCGACGCCACCTGCTATCTCCACGAGGTCTCCCCCGTCCCCGAGCTCTCATCCCAAAGCGCGTGAACTGACCAAGGGTGACAAGAGAGCTCCACGCGACGATTGCCGCGATTTGGCGGATCGAATCACCCAAGCTGATCGCGCGCTTGTCGCGAATGATGCGCGACGTCGGTCGCGCGGAGGACCTGGCGCAGGATGCTTTCGTTTCGGCGCTCGCACAGTGGCCGGAGGAAGGCATCCCGCGCAACCCCGGCGCGTGGCTCATGACGATTGCAAAGCGACGCGCGATCGATCAGATTCGCCGCAACGAAACCCTTGAGCGCAAGAGCGCTGAGCTCGCGCGTGAGAGCTCGATCGAAACGGAAGGCGACTTTGCATCGACGTACGGCGAGATCGACGACGACATGCTGCGGCTGATGTTCGTCGCGTGTCACCCCGTCGTATCGAAAGAGGCGCACGTCGCGCTAACCCTCAAACTCGTCGGCGGCCTCACGACCACTGAGATCGCGCGCGCCTTTCTCGTTAGCGAGCCAACGATCGCCCAACGCATCGTTCGAGCGAAGCGCACGCTCTCGGAAGCGCGCGTACCCTTCGAAGTTCCGGCCGGGGCGGAGCGAGCTGCGCGCCTTTCCTCGATTCTGGAGACGATCTATCTCATTTTCAACGAAGGCTACGCGGCGACCGCCGGCGACGACGTACTGCGGCCGGCGCTGGTCGAAGACGCGCTGCGGCTAGGGCGCATGCTCGCGATTCTCATGCCGCACGAAGGCGAGGTCCACGGTCTCGCGGCGTTGATGGAGCTTCAGGCTTCGCGGATGCGCGCACGCGTCGGCCCTTCGGGCGAGCCGATTCTGCTGCTCGATCAAGACCGGGGGAAGTGGAATCACCTGCTCATTGGACGGGGACTAAAGGCGCTGGCGCGGGCAGAAAGGCTCGGCGCGCTCGCGCCGTACGGATTGCAGGCCGCCATCGCCGCCTGTCATGCGCGCGCCGCGACGCCCGAGCAGACCGAGTGGGAGCGCATCGCCGCGCTCTACGACGCGCTGGCAGCACTCTCACCATCGCCGGTAATCGAGCTGAACCGAGCTGTGGCGGTCAGTATGGCGTTCGGCGTGGAAGCCGCGCTCGAGATCGTTGATGCGCTGCTCGCCGAGCCGGCGCTGCGCGCCTACCATCTGCTGCCGAGCGTGCGCGGCGATCTGCTCTTCAAGCTCGGGCGCATGCACGAAGCGCGGGCCGAGTTCGAGCGCGCGGCATCGCTCGCCCGCAACAACCGCGATCGAACCTTCCTGCTCGAGCGCGCCCGTGCGACGGGCGGCGCAAAATCGTAATCCAAGGTCAAACCAGGGCGCTTCCTCATTTTCCTGCACCGAACTCGCACGATCGGCTGATTTGCGGGTTCGACGCCGGGCAGGCGCGTACTACAATGTTTAGTGTCGAGCAATCCCGTCGTTTGGAGGGTGAGGCGGTTGGAGCGTTGGGGACTAGCGTGGTTGATGGGCATGCTGGGGGCAGCATTTCTCCTTTCGGCGTGCGTAAGCGGCGCGGGCGACGTTTCTCCCGTGGCGGGCAGGGAATCGCCGCTCGTGCCGCCGGCCAATACACGTCAAGTCTGTCCGCATTTGGGCGATCCCCACCGCGCGTATTGCGAATCGATCGTTCGCACCGATGTGCCGTCGCAATCCCCGTCGGGCTACACCCCGAGCGATCTGCAGGCCGCCTACAACCTTCCCTCGACGACGAACGGCGCCGGACAAACCGTCACGCTCGTCGATGCGTTCGACGACCCGGAGGCCGAATCGGATCTCTTCATCTATCGTAACGAATTTGGGCTGCCGGTCTGCTCGACCCTCAACCATTGTTTCAAGAAGCTCAACCAGCACGGCAAGAAGCATCCGCTTCCACCCCCCGATTCGGATTGGGCGACGGAGATCTCGCTCGACATCGACATGGTTTCGGCGGCCTGTCCCAACTGCAACATCACGCTTATCGAAGCGAAAGACAGCAAATGGGGAAGTCTCGGAAAGGCAAACAATGAAGCGGTCAGGCTGGGCGGACACATCGTCAGCAACAGCTGGGGCGGATCGAATCGCGGCGCGAACCCTGCCGACTACGACCATCCCGGCGTCATCATTCTTGCCAGCGGCGGCGACAGCGGCTATTACGGCCGCGCCATTCAAGAGCCGGCGCAATTCCCGACCGTCGTCGCGGTCGGCGGCACGACGCTGACGCGCGGCGGTGGCAGCCGCGGCTGGACCGAAACGGTTTGGGGCGGCAGCGGCAGCGGCTGCTCGCATTTAGCGAAGCCGCCGTGGCAGACCGATACGGGCTGCAAGCATCGCACGGCAAACGATATCGCGGCGATCGGCGATCCGCAGACGGGCGTTGCCGTCTACGACAGCTACTCACAATCGGGATGGATAGAGCTTGGCGGCACGAGCGTCGGCTCGCCGCTCAACGCCGCGGTCTTCGCGCTCGCGGGAAACGCATCGCAGTTGGACGCCGCGCAATCGTTTTACCAGCCGGGTAATCAGCAGTACCTCTACGACATCACGAGCGGTTCGAACGGCAGCTGTTCGCCGGCCTATCTCTGCACCGGCGAAACCGGCTACGACGGGCCGACCGGCTGGGGTACGCCCAACGGTACCGGCGCTTACTAAAGCTAAGGAGGATTCGAAATTGAGTTACAAAGCGAGGCTCGTTCTTGCCGGCGCGGGGATCGTGCTGATGCTCGCCGCCTGTTCGGGCAGCACGACGAAGCTGACGCCGTCGGTGCCGCTGCCGGGCGCGAACGCCGCACGTCACGGTTGGATGTCGCCCGCAGCGAAACGGCAAAAGCTGCTCTACGTAACGGATTACAACGCGAGCGCCGTGCTGATCTACTTTCAAAACAACACGGGTGCAGGTCCGCAGGGAGAGATCACCGACGGCATCGACGGACCGCAGGGTGACGCCGTTGACAAACATGGAACGCTCTACGTTGCCAACGACGTCGGCAACACCGTGACCGAGTATCCGAAAGGCGCGACGAAACCGAGTGTGACGCTTTCGACCGACATCGTGAAACCGCTCGACGTCTCGGTTGATTCCAAAGGCGTCGTCTACGTCATGGACAATTCATCGAGTGAGATCCTCGAGTTCAAGCCGGGAAGCAGCTCGCCCGACGCTACCGTCAGTCTCACCAAGCCAAGCGATGGCGTAAACGCCAAGAACGACGATCTCTACGTAAGCTACAATACGTCGTCATACGGCCACGCCGCACGCTGCAAGCCGCTCGCGACGTCCTGCACCGACCTCGGAATCTCGGTCGGCCTCGCGCAAGGGATCGCGCTCGACCTGAAGGGGAATCTCCTGCTTGGGGACGTCTTCGGCGAAGACATCAAGATCTATCATCCCAAACAAACGTCGCCGTTCCGCACGATTTCGACGTATCAGGAGCAGCCCTCGAAGCTCGCGCTCAGTAAGACCGACGCTACGCTCTTCATGGCCGACCCAGCGAACTTCGCGGTGGAACTATACGACTACGCCAGCGGAACGCAGGAGAGCAAGTTTACGTTCGGAACGGGCGACGAATTGGACGGCGTCGCGCTTTCGCCGGGACAGAAGCCAGGTAAGTAGAAATCGTCGGGCGTGGAACCGCTCGACTTACGCACGAGGCCGCCGCGTAGCGGGTACGCCGAGCTCGACGGCCTTATGCTGCTGCCGCGCACGATCGATAAGCTGCGCGCGCAGCTGCCGGGAGGCAATCCCGGCGTTTACTTCATCAGCGGTCGCATCAAGGGCATCTCAGGCTATCTGCTCGAGCGGCTCGGGGTCACGGAAGCCGAACTGCTTGACGCCGTTGCGCGTGCGGCAACCGAAGAAGAGATTGCCGCGTGGTTGCGCGCGCAAACCGATGCGTCGCAATATCCGGCGATCAACGCGACGCTGCGGCGCATCCGGCCGAAGCACGCGCAAGACGAAGCCTACTTTCGGAGCGAATACGCGGAGACGCTCCACCAGCATCCGGAGCTGGATTTTATCCTCGACATCGTCGATGCCGACGATCGCAGACTCTTCGCGGATGAAATCTAGCGGCCTGTAACGACGGCCGTAGCGTCCTCGCGCTACTGGTCGACCAGCTGCATCATCTCAGGGCGGTAACGCTCGCCGGCCGTGTATTGATGCAGCACGTCGAGCGCGGCCAGCTGCTCGCCCGTCAAGTGTACGTGGAGCGCGCCGACGTTCTCCGCGAGATAGCTCACGCGTTTCGTCCCCGGAATCGGCACCACGTCGTCGCCGCGCGAGAGCACCCACGCAAGTGCCACCTGCGCCGGCGTCGCGTTGCACTCGGCCGCGACTTCGCGCACGACGTCGACGATGCGCTGATTACGCCGCGCGTTTTCGGCTGAAAAGCGTGGATTCGTGCGGCGAAAATCGTTCTCTTCAAGCCGCTCGACATTTACCGTGCCGGTGAGAAAGCCGCGTCCTAGCGGACTATACGGCACCAAGCCGATACCAAGCTCGCGCGCCACCGGCAGAATTGTTTTTTCAATGCGGCGTTCCCAGAGCGAGTATTCGTTCTGCAGGGCGCTGATCGGATGCACGGCATTGGCGCGGCGCAGCGTTTCCGGCGAGACCTCCGACAGCCCGAGATAACGCACTTTACCTTCCTCGACGAGCTCTTTCATCGCGCCCACCGTCTCTTCGATCGGCACGGACGGATCGCGGCGATGTTGATAATAGAGATCGATCCGATCGGTGCCCAGACGCGCCAGCGATTCCTCGGCGACCCGCTTTGCATTCTCCGGCGTGCCGTTAACGCCGACGTTTTTTCGCTCTTCGATGCGAAAGCCGAACTTTGTCGCGAGGATCACGCCATCGCGGCGGCCGCGAAGCGCGCGACCGACAAGCTCCTCGTTCGAATAGGGGCCGTAGACCTCGGCCGTGTCGAGAAAGTTGATGCCCAGCTCGAGCGCGCGATGAATCGTGGCGATGCTTTCGGCTTCGTCGGCAGTACCGTAAGCGAAGGTCATGCCCATGCAGCCGAGCCCCATCGCCGAAACCGTCAGCCCCTGCGTTCCGAGTTTGCGCTGTTCCATACGTTCCTTTCTGCCATTGCGGCCCGCTTCCGGCGGGTTCCGTAAGGGCGCTCCCCCGCTCGCGCGAAGCTCGATGCATGAAATATGTTCGACGCGCCCCAGGCGCACTTTCAACACTTGCGGTCGCCATTGCCTTGGCGGGATGCAGCAGCCAGACCTCATCGTTTGCCGGAGCGCCGGCGGGGGCGCCATCGGGCATGCAATCGGCGGCGCACGTCGCCTCGGGAACGCGCCAGGGCTGGCTTTCGCCGGCTACCGCGACGCAGCCGCTCGTCTACGTTTCCGACAACTCGGCAAACGCGATCCAAATTTACCAGCAGGGCCAGAGCAATCCATCGCCGATCGGCGAGATCACCGAGGGCATCTCCGCGCCGCTCGGCAACTTCGTGGACCGGCACGGGACGCTCTACGTCGCCAACTCCGGAAACTCGACGGTCACCGAGTATCCGGCCGGCTCGACATCGCCGAGCGTCACGCTCTCGACCGGACTGAACTCCCCGATCAGCGTCGCGGTCGATCACTACGGCAACGTCGCGGTCGGCGAGTTCGCGCAAGGCGCGATCCTCGAGTTCCCGGCCGGCAGCGCCACTCCCAAAACGACGATCACGCTGCTCACGCGTCCCGAGGGTCTGACCTTCGACAATCGCAACCACCTCTGGGCGGCTTGGAATGAAGGCAGCAGCTTGCAAGGCCGCATCAGCAAGTGCCGGCACTTCAAAGCCGTTTGCCGGGATCAGGGAATCGCCGAAGGGCAGAGCGGTGGTCTCGCACTCGACCGCACCGGAAATCGGATCCTCGGCGACATCACGAACCAAGTCATCAACATCTACGCGCCCGGTTCGACCTCGCCCACGCGTACGATCTCGCTAGCCGGCCATTACCCAGTGAAGTTCGCGTTGGATCAACACGAAAAAACGCTCTACGTGGCCGATTACGGCAGCGCGTCCGTCCTGCTCTACGATTACGCAAGCGGCACGCAAACCGGGACGATCTCGAGTGGACTCGAGTCGGCTTGGGGCGTCTCGCTGAGCCCGGCAGCTAAACCGGGAACGTAGACTTACTTTAGAAGGAGCGTCACGCGATGAAATCGAGTTTTCAACCATTTTTGACCGTTGCTTCGCTCGGCGCCGTCTTGGCCACGAGCGCCTGTCACGCCGGCGCCCCGAGCGGCGCCGGCTTCGTCCCCAACTCAAGCGAAGCTTCGGCCGGCGCTGCAGCCCGCAGCCGCTCGAAAGACTATCTCTACGCCGTAACGTGGAACTGGGACGCCGGTTCGGGGTCGGTCTACTACTACGACGCTTACGGTAAGAACACGTCGTCGCTCGGTTCGCTTCAGATTTCCGACGGGCTTCCCGACGGCGTCTGGACCGACGCGCATGGAAACGTCTACGTCGCGATCGTCAACACCCCGAACAACAACGGCCGCGGCTACATCAACGAGTACACGCCGGGCTTCGGTCAGCTGCTGCAAACCTATACGGCCGGTTTGGATGGACCCTCCGGCGGAACGTTCGACGCCGCCGGAAATATGTACGTCGCAAACCTCTGCGGCATGGCGCCGTCGATTTCGTGCTCGGTCTTTGCAAAACCGAAGGGATCGTCGAGCGGTTTCTCCGGCTACGTCTCCATCTATCCTGCAGGTAAAACCTCGCCGTCAGCCTACCTCGCGACGCCGATCAACGCAGCGGTCGATGTCGCCGTCGACAAGTTCAATAACGTTTTCGTCGTCAACAACACCGGCGGCATCGCGTGGAACGTGATCGAGTTTCGCGCCGGCTCAACGAAAGGGAAGGCCGTAGTGTTCCAGCACTTGCCCAAGCAGCGCTGGGTGGGCGCCGACACCTTTGCACCCAACGGCTCGCTTGTTATCTCAGTCAACAACGCGGTCGACCTCTTTCCGCACGAACGCGGCCGGCCCGCACATCAATTGACCGACGGCATCTACGCTGCCGACGGTCTCGCCTACGGTCCGGACGGCACGCTATTTGCGGGCAACTACGAATTCGAACAAAACGAAGGAGATACGGTCGCGTTTCCGCCGGGTTCGAAGTCGCCTGCGCGAACGTATGCGGTGCCTTATGGCAACGGCGTTGTCGAAGTTGCGGTCGGGCGCGCCTCGAACTAATCAATTAGCGAGCAACCGCCAGTTGAATCGGGAAGGCTGGGTCTCCGCGGCGACGTAACCGTCGGCCATGCCCCGCGCGGACCCGGCTCGATCGCGCTACTGCGCGACGCGCCACCTGTTGCGTAACCTCGGTCAGCCGCGTCGGCTTCGCCGTAATCCGTTGGCGTGCGACGCCTTTGCCGCAAGCACGATACACGAAGCGGCGCGAGTTATTGCCGCGCGAGTCGACCGTGCGCTGGATGCGATGCACGGTGCGCGATACGCGTCGATCCTGTTGCGCGTCGACGTGCAGCGTCACGACCCGCGAATCGTCGCGGCCGATCTCGGCCTCTCGACTCGGCACTTTCACCGCGAGCGGCGCATCGCCCACGACCGATTTTTCGACGCGTATAGTGCGGCGGAACTCCGCATCGTCCAGCCCTCGATACACGTCGATCCGGCGTTCACACAGCGTCTGCTCGAGCGTGCCGCAAGCCTCGCCGATTCCGGCGAAACGTCGAGCGCGATTGCGATTCTCGATGACATGGCCGGCAGCGGCGCCGATGCGGCGATACGCTGCGAAGCGCTCGCGCGGCGCGCCGAAATCGACGCGTGGGCGCATCGCCTCGACCGAGCTCGCGCGCACCTCGGTGCGGCCGAGGCGATTCTGGCGACGGCGCCAATCGAGCCCGAGCGGCATCGCGTGCTTTGCGATAGCGTCGCCGCAGTTGGACTCTCGATTCGATGGTTTGAAAAAGGCCCGCTCGCCGCGGCGCACGCCGAGGTGGAACCACATGCAAACGGAACGTTACACCTCGGCCGGAGCACGATCGTTCGCGCCGCCGCAGCACTGCGCGGGGGCGAATCGGCATTTGCCGCGCAGCTGCTCGGCCGTGTAGCTGCCGCCAACGGGGCGGTGGCGCACACGCCCGAGTTCGATATCGATCTGCTCACTTTGCAAGCCGAGCTCGCCGACTTTACGGCGGAGAATCCGCTGCTCAGTGAAGAGCTCTTTGCACGCGCAGTCGCCGAGGCACGCGCGCGGGAAATGCGCGGGCGCGAGCTCTATGCGACGCATCAACTTGCGCTCACGCGCTGGGCGCACACGCGCGACGCTCGCGATCGAAGCGCCTATCGTAGCTTGGTCGATCGCATCGACCGGTCGCTGCCGTCGCGACTTCGCTCGTATCTGACGTTCTCGGCCGCCGACCTCGAACTTGCGATCGGGCACCCGAGGCGCGCGCTGCAGGCAGCGCAAGCTGCCGCGAGCGTTTCAACGAATCGCTACGAGCGTCTCTCCGCGAGCGGACTCGCGGCCGGTGCATTGCTTCGGCTCGGCCGGATCAATGACGCCGGCGCAGAAGCGTCGCTCGCCGCGGAGGCGGCGCGCGCCGAGGGCCACGCTCGCGTTCTCGCGCTGGCTCAACGCGTCAGCGCGCAAGTCGCGCTTTCGCGCGGCAATCGCCGAGCTGCACGCGCCGCGATCGACGAATCGATCGAATGCGCGCGCCGCTTCTCCTCAGCGCATGTGCTCGCGCTAGCGCAGGTCGTGCTCGCGCGAATCACCGAGCGTTAGTTAAATGCCGCCGCGGGGATCGAGCGCGGCGCCGATGGGAATCGCCGTGTTCGTCAGCCATTCGTGATTATTTTTTCCGGCTGATGGTCGCTCCGAAGGGTTGACTGAGGCCGGTGATGACTTGGGTCGCGTACCCGCCGCCTGGATAACTCCAAAAGCCGACATCGGCGTTGAGCGTATCGGGGCCGATGACCGTTGAACCTTGCTTCCAGAACTGCGCGACGTCGCGCGCGCCGGTCAGCGGAGTCGAGCCGGTCTCGGTGCCCACGCTCCCGGCGATAGTAAATTGATAGATCGTGTTCGTATCGCCGTCGCCGACGGCGACGTAGTTACCGTCCCACTGCACGCCGCCGGGAAAGCCAATGCTCTGATTCAGCGTCACGTCGGTGAATGTGACGGAAGCTCTCGGGAGCACAGCAAACTGGAAAGCGAAGCTGGTGTTGAAGCCGTCTACGTCGAGGTTTCCCTTTGCGTCGTAGCCGCAAAGGTGCGGGTAGACGAGCACCGTGTCGGTGGAGTACGCCGGATTTCCCTGCGCGTGTTTGTAGATCGCGACAGCCCCGTTGGTAAAGCTCGTGTTAAACGTGTTCGTAACGGCCAAATTGCCGGTCTTTTTGTCGACGGAGCAGCCGACGGGATAGTAGCCTTCGTCGTTCAGGATTGCTTTTGGCGTGGTGCCGCCGCGCGCATACTCAAGGACGTTCTGCTCGTCGTCGTTGGCAACGAAGATGTCGCCCTTCTTATCGGTGCACTCACCTTCGGGAAAGCTGAAGCCGGTAAGCGTGCCTATCAGCGTTCCCTTCGGATACGAGTAGATGTCGACGTCATTCGTCCCTTCGTCGGAAACGTAAAGGAGGTCGTTCATCTTGGCATCGGGTGCGATCCACGATTGCCGATGATTCGCGTCCGGCGCGCCTGTCTGAGCGAGAGACGGCTGCAGGCCGTTGGCGCTGCAACCGACCAGCACGAATCCCCCAGCTAGTCCCACTGCCAAGCACGCCGCACGCGAGATCGTCACTAAACGTTCCTCCTTCCGTGACGCGTCCTTCGCGCGCGAAACGGCGATCCCCAACGCGCTCGTATTGGTTGAGACGAATTTTGGCAGAAAGGTACCTGCCCGGTCGCGCTAGACCTCTTCGGCGGCGATCGTGTAAACGAAGTCGTCGGGGGCCAGGCTGTCGCGCCGTTCCGCGGCAACTTCGGCCTGCGGATACATTAGGAAGCCGAGCTCGGGTCCGGACGAGCCCGGCAGCGCGACGTCGTGCCCGTCGTTGTAGGCGATGTAGTTGCCTTCCCACGCACCGAAAAGCGTTTGACGCGCATCGGCAACTTTCGGATCGTCCGCCGCTAAGTGACCGGGAGGCTCTTCGAGCATCACCTTGCGGACGTCGGCGGGATCCACTGGAATCCATCCGTAGGCTTGCACGAAGACTTCCGCGCGGCAGTGCTGCGCTTTGGTGATGACGCTCGAGTTCGCGCCGAGGCTCTTGTAACCGAAGCGTGACGGTGCGACCCGAATTCCGTAGAGATCGCGAGCCGGCAGGCCGGCCGCACGCGCGAGCGCGACGTAGAGCCCGTTGATGTCGGCACACTTGCCGCCGAGGTCGCCGGTTTCGAGCATGAAGCTCACGTCGCCGAGGCCGCAACCGCGCGTTTTCGGATTACGAGACGAGTTGGCGACAACCCACTCGTAGATGAGCCGCGCCTTCGTGAGATCGTCCGTGGACGAACCGACGATCTTCTTCGCCGTTTCACCGACGATGCCGCCGGTCGGCTGCAACTTCGTCGGCGCGGTGAAGAAGGTGAATTCGGCGGCGCTCAGTGGCGCGCCGCTGCCGGCCTGCGCGAGATCGACCGCGAGATCGCGCGCGGAGGCGGTGCTGATCACGGTGAGACGTGCGACCGACGTCGATGGGCCGAACTGCGCGTAGAGCAGCTTGACTTTCGATGCGCCGGCATCGACGATCGTCACCGAAGCGGCGTTCGTTTCCCATTTCGTCGCGCCCGGGCGCATCCAATCGGCTTCGTCGAAGGCAGGAATCGGAATCCAGATGCGCGCCGGCGCACCGTGCGCCGCGATCGTCGCCGTCGTCGTGATCTTGAACGTACGCCAGGAACCCGGCGACGGCCGGAAGCTATCGGGCTGCGCACTCGCCCAGGCCGCTCGCGGGGCGGCTGTAACGGCCAGCGCGGCACTTCCCCGTTGCAAGAATTCGATCCGCCTCATGCGGGAGAGGGTTTTCGGCACCAAAACCGTCTTACTTGCTTACCGCGACGATGCGTTGATGGTCCATGACGAACGTCGCGCGAACGCCGTTTTGCGCTTGCGGCACACCCGCGCTGAAGACCGCGTGAGGCGGAAGCGGCGGCGGCGCGCTCGCCGGAAGCGTTGGTGCCATCGCGTGAAACACGCGGCGTTCGCCATGGCGGCGAGCAGAATCGGCCCAACCATCACGAAATTAGGTTATCACGCCCGCCGGCGGGTAAATAGGCTTTGATGCCTTTTTCAAGACTTGCGCGTTCCGGCGCGGCAACGCTGCTGTTTGCGCTTGCGGCCTGCAACGTCCGGCAGGCGTCTTTACCGACGGTTGCCGAGGTTGAACAGCGCTTCGTCAATGCGATCGGCGGCGAAGCGGCGATCATGCGACCGGGCTCGGCCAGGCTGCGCGGCTTCAACGAGCTCTACGGCGCGCACGGCAGGCGCGTCTGGATTTCGGTCGTCCTCTATGTTGCTCCGTTCAGGCGCCTCGAAATCGATACGATCCCGCACCGTGGTAGCCTCGAATCGGGGTATAACGGCAAGATCGCTTGGGCCCTGAGTCCGCACGCCAAACCGCAGATCATCACGGGCCATAACACGATCTCGATCCGGCGCGACGCCGATCTTTACTACTGGGCGCACATTCCTGAGTATTTCAAGAGCATGAGCGTCGTCGGCATCGAGTCGTTTGGGGGGCGGCGCTCTTACCATCTGCGGGGCATCACGACCTGGGGCGATGAGGAAAACCAATACTATGACGTAAGGAGCGGACTCCTCAACGGATATCGCTTCCACCAATGGGTCGCGGGCGCGCCCGAAACCTCTGAGACGCGTCAGGTCTTCGAACGCTACCGCAGCTTCGAGGGTATCAAGTTCCCGACGCGCACGACCAATTTTAGCGACAACCGTCTGACCTCGGTCGGACGGCTAGACTCGGTGGAGTACGACAAGGTGCCGCCGAGCATGTTCAATCCGCCGCCCGCGGTTCGCGCCGTGCTCAGGCGTTAAACGACGCGATTTCGTTAAGCTCGCGCAAGCACGTCCACCAGCGCGCGCCGTCATAGGCCAGCGAGCGCGCCTCCTCGGGCAACTGACGGATGCTCTCGAACGGCGGCGCGTCCTTAGCAATGTCGAGCGTGCCGAACTCCAAGTGCTCGAACTCTTCGTCGGCCGAAATTATGTAGAAACGGCCGCCCGGTCCAAAGCCGAGACCGCCGCACCGCGTGGGCAGAGCGATCGCGCGTTCGATCGTCATATCGGGCTTGAGCACGAGAATGCGCCGGTAATGCATCTGCCCGAGATAGACCGTCGCGCCTTGCGTCGCGAGATGCGAGCCGGTGAGATCGGGGCACGGCGTCTTGCTACTGAGGTCGAAGCCGCGCTCGGACGAGAGTTTGTAGAGATAGCGATCGTCGTCGTCGCCGTGCGAGATGACGACGAGCAGCTCGTCGCGGTAGCCCGAAATGCCGAACGGTTGCCCCGGCGATTCGAATTCGCGGCGAACCTCCCACGACCGCGGATCGATGGCGTAAATGCCATTGGTCTCCCACGAGGCCATCCAAAGAAGCCCACCGTGAAACGTCAAGGGATGCGGGCGTGCCGCAGGGGACGGCCGCCGATCGAGTTCTTGCGTTGTTTGCATACCCCGCGTAAGGCGTCACTGCGGAGCATGGTTGCGAGCACGGTGTCTTCAGGAGGAGACTCCGGCCGACGCGGAC
>JBARKF010000098.1:0-6430 GCA_049800655.1 Candidatus Cybelea sp. | reverse complement strand
GTTTTGCCGAAGGGCGACGCAGCGACGCTTGGAATCACTTGGTCCATGAAACAAACTACACTCGGAATCATCGCCGTTGGGGTGACTATTGCGATCGCGAGCGTCGGTATCGTTCGCGCGGAGTTGGCGACTCCCGACAACCTCAAGATCAGCCACTGCAGCAGCGGCAAGGCGTGCGTCGAGGGAAACTCGACTGGAGTCAACACCTGGGGCGTTTACGGCATCTCGCCGAGCGACGGCGTTCACGGTGAGACGCGCTCGACAACAGGAAAAGCCGGCGTGACGGGTTTGAGCCGTGGAACGTCAGGACTCGCGACTGGCGTCTTTGGGAAGTCGTCAAACGGCGAGGGCGTTATCGGCAGCTCGATCACGCGGACCAGCGGCGCCGGAGTCGTCGGCTTCAGCGACGAGGGCACCGGCGTTAATGCCGAATCGCGGGGAGAGGCGGCGCTGCGCGCCCATGGCGATAAGGAACAAACGTACATCTTCATCGGGACGAATTCGCACAACAGGTCGCACTGCGTGATCGATCCAAAGGCTAATCTCGACTGCACCGGCGCCATCACCGGCGGTCCAGCGATCGAATCGAAGCACCGCAACGCTTTCGGTCAGCGCGTGCTCGCCTATGCGCCCGAATCGGCGACGCAAACGATTGAAGACGTCGGCACGGCGCAAATGGTCGGCGGCATGGCGAACGTGCGGCTCGACCCCGCGTTCGCCGCAATGACGGACCGTCGCTGGTACTACGTATTTCTGACGCCGCTCGGCGACACGCGTGGTCTCTACGTGAGCCTCAAGGCCGCATCGGGCTTTCAAGTGCGCGAAGTCGAACGCGGCCGATCGACACTGAATTTCGACTATCGCATCGTCGCGCACCCGATCGACGCGACCAACGATCGCCTACCGCCGGCGTCCGTTAACAGCGACCGCTTACCGCCTGCCCCGCTTATGTCGACCCAAGCAGAGTCCAGTGACATGGCACCCTAGAGGGTGCCTCTCGCACTGATGCTGATGCGAGTACACTTGGAACCAGACAGCATTTACCAACCGATCTCGATCATTCCGTTGTCATTGTTGGAGCGGGCTGTGATCCGTACGTGCATCGCAGTGCTCTCGACGAACGATGAGCCTCCGCCTCCGCCGCCGCCAGCGCCGTACTCGTCGCCCGGGCGGCGTTTGGAGTATCCACCTCCACCGCCGCCGCCACCGCCATAGTAGCCGCCGCCGCCTCCACCGCCGACGCCGCCATAGTTGCCGCACCCGTCCGCACCGCTGCCGCCCGCACCGCGTCTTCCTTTAGAGCCGTGGCAGCTGTGACCGCCGCTTGTGCCACCCTTGCCGCCCCCGCTCTGCGTGCCGCCAGTCCCGCCGCCTCCGGCAAACCGACCGTAAGCTTTGGCGCCCGATCCGCCCGCGTCACCGCCGCCTCCTCCGCCGTATCCGCCCGTATCGATGGAACAGCTTGGCTTTCCGGTGCAACCGGCCTCGCCGCCGCCGCCTCCGCCGGCGGCCACTACAACGCGGTCGGCTAATCGGTCGCCCGCCTGCCGCACGTCGGACGCCCCGCCGCCGCCGTTCCAGCAGCTATGGCTGCCGCTAAAACACCTGAAGGGGCCGGCACCGCCGTTGAAGCCGCCTACGTAGCCGCTCCCACCAACGAAGATCGCCAATCGTTCTCCGGGTGTCGCAGGTATCGTTGCCTGCACGTTGCCTCCGAAGCCGCCGTCGCCGTTTAGGTACAAGGAGTCTGAGCCGCCGTCCGCACCGACCGCGCCATCTGCTGTAATCGTAACGTGCGTCACACCTGCCGGCACCTTGAATGATTGCTCGCTGCCCGTGTAATGAAAAATACTATAGTGCGTCTTCGATGGCGTTATGGCGCCCGTATTATCGGCGCTGATCGGCGGCTCGGATCCGCCGCATGCGGCGAGCATTGCGCCAGCCACGCAGCCTGTTAACACGTGACGCATGAGGTCCCAACGTATCATGTGCTCTGCTCCTACTTCGGTGAACGGTACGCTGCTCAGCCGCAGGTTGCGACTCACTTTTGCATCGGTTCACTCAGGTTGATGTCGCTGATGATCGTATTTCTGGCGCCAACGCGGCGCGTGATTTTAATTGGATCGCCGCCGGCGGGGTAATTCCAGGTCCCAACGCGGCGCGCGCTTTCACCACCGTACGGCCCCAGTACCGTGTCGCCGGCAATCCACACGGTCCCACCGGCAGGCTCCGAATCTCCGCGCAAATCCGTCGTGCCGACAATCGTTCCTGTCGAACCGGATACGTGCATTTGATAGATCGTCGCGCCCTCGTTGAGCGCCATATGCTTGCCGTCCCACTGTAGCTTTTGCGGATAGCCGACGAACGGCATCGTGATGTCGCGAAAGGCCTTGCCTCCCTTAGGCAGTTCCGAAAAAACGGACGTAATGTATTGTGTCCCAACGCCGTAACCGAGAATGAAGATGTTGCCGCGATCGTCGTAGCTGCAGTAATAGTAAGCGTGGACGCTGGGGTCGGAGTAGACCAGCGGCGTGCCGGTGCCGTGCGGGTAGATCAAAAGGCCGCCTAGACTTTCGTATGCCACTGCGGCGACGTCGCCGGAAAGCGGATCGATCGAACAGCCCAGCAGTTGGGTGTACCCTTCGGGTGCTGCCAGCGTCGTAATCTTCGTCGTTTCTCCGCGCTGGTATTCGTCTAATCCGTAAGTCTGGGAAACGAAGACATGACCGGTTTTCGGGTCCGAACACACCCTTGCAAAAGACAGATCGCTCGTAAGGCTTCCGACGAACTTTCCCTCCGGATACGTGAAGATATTAACGATAGTCGTAGCGTAGTCCGTGGCGACGTACAATAGCGCCTTGTTTTTTATCCCTGCGGCCGGGCGTAATGCCGGCGTCGTGTTCGGACCGAAGGAAGCTCCGGAGGCACCGCATCCGGCTAAGGCCACCGCGGCTAACCAACACGCGAACGTGCGTCTGGCAACAGGCTTCACGGCGAATCTCCCTCTGACGGCGCAAGCATAGTACTTTGCTGCCCTAAAGGAACGTGGCGGTCCTGCGTACGCAATACATGAAATGCCATCCCGGAAGCGCTAGGCAAAGGCGCCAACACAAATACGACCGTTGGAACGGTGCCGCGGCGTCGCGGATTAAAGGGACAACGTGAATGCTGTCCCGGACCCATATTCGTGACCATGTCCGCCCAGCTCCGTTGTTCCGTACAGCGTGCCGCTTACGTTCGTCAGGGGTGCCGCGGGGTAGAAGCCGTCGGTACCGGCAGCGAAGCGGTAGAGCAGCGTCTCAGCCCCGCTCGTACTTATGCTGTAAATGGTTCCGCAGCCGGTACCGAGACCGCACTTCGTGCCGCAACAGCCGCCCGAAATTGTTGTGCCGTACAGCAGGCCATTTACCTCGATCAGAGCGGCTAAAGGATTGTCCCCATCGGAGCCACCGGTGAAGCGGTACAGCACGTTCTCCGCACCGCTGGTACTTATGCTGTAAACGGTTCCGCAGCCACCCGAGCAGATCGAAAAGGAGCCGCCGTTAAGTGTCGTGCCGTACAGCGTGCCGCTCACATTGAGCAAACCGCCCACGGGGAAGATCCCGTCGGTGCCATCCGCTTGCCCTTGAAATGCGTAGAGCACTTTTTCCACGCCGGCCGGAGTGATGCTATAGACGGTTCCGTCGCCGTAGGTGGTTCCACCCTGGGCGGTGGTGCCGTAGAGCACGCCGTTGACGTCAATCAAATCTCCAACCGACGGGTACTCTCCGTCGGAGCCCCCGGCGAAACGGTGGAGAACGGTCTCTTGGCCGCTTGTAGTTACGCTGAAAACGGTTCCGCAGCCAGATGTCGACGTAGTAGTGCATCCCGAACCGCCGCCTTGGGAGGTCGTCCCGTAGAGCGTACCGCTCACATCGACTAAACCGGCGAGCGGATGGGCTCCGTCGGAGCCGCCCTTGAAAGCGTAGAGCACTTTTTCCCTGCCGGAAGTACTTACGCTATAAACAGTACCAGTGCCCGACCCGCCTTTGGAAGTCGTGCCGTAAAGGGTACCGTTCACGTCGATTAACCTCGATTCCGGATCGCTGCCATCGGAGCCGCCCCGGAAGCGGTAGAGCGCCTTCTCCACGCCGCTGGTACTAATTTGGTAGACAGTCCCCTTATGCGATAAACCACCGGTGGTGGTTGTCCCATACATCGCGTCATTCACGTCAAGCAATGCCGCTGTGGGGTGAGTTCCGTTTTTGGGAGGGTGAAAACGGAAAAGCTGTTGATAAGACGCCGAAAGACGATGTGCCGCGCTCCGGGCCGGCGCGATTGCCGCCGCTTGCGGTATCGCGCCCGGCGCGCCTATCGGTGGCTGCATGTCATCCTGAGCCTGTCGAAGGACGCCGCATCCTCCAAGCAATGCAGCGCTCAGACTGATAGCGAGTGCGAAACGAGCTAAGATCGTCATGTGCGATGCCTCCGGTAGCCTGAACGGTGGTCGCGATAAAGTTCGCCGCCGCGTAGCGCGGTCCCGGGGAGCAGCAAGGCGCGACCCTCGCGCGACTCTTTTCTCGGGGACGCCACCTGAAAAAAATCGACCGTGTTTTTCAGGTAAGCTGTGTGGCAACAAATACAAGGAATGCCATGGTGCCGCAGCGTCCGGGGATAGGAGTTGGCGAACCCAAGACGAGACAAGCCGGGGGCTTAGCTGCTCGGCTTTCTTAGTGGGTCGCGCAATGCTCTAGGGTGCGAGACTGCGAGGCATCTGCGAGCCAAGCTGCGAGGCGTTCGCGATCGGCGCCGGGCTGCGCAACTGCGAGGCTACACTAAGCCTCTAGCGCGATGCGGCCTCGCGGGCGCGGCGGCGCTATGGCGTCAACGCAAAAACCGAGTCTTCACTATGTGCGCCTCCATGGGAGGTCGTGCCATAAAGCGTGCCTTTTGCACTGATCAGGCCTGCCTCAGGGTAAGCGCCGTCCATTCCACTGGCGAAGCTGTGCAGCGTCTTCTCCATGCCTACGGTAGTGATGCGGAATACCGTTCCAAAGCCGTATGTGCCGCCTTCTGACGTCGTACCGTAAAGTGTACCGCGTACGTCGATCAGGCCTGCCATAGGGTAAGCGCCGTCCGTTCCGCTGCCGAAGCTGCGCAGCACTTTCTCGGTGCCGTTAACTGCTATGCTAAAGACCGCACCGCGGTGATACGTGCCGCCGGCTCGCGCTGTACCGTACAGCCTGCCTTTACGTCGATCAGGCCCGCGAGGGGTTGTGCTCCGCCGGACCCGCTGCCAAAGCTGTGCAACACCCGTTCCCTGCCACCCGTGGTGATGCTGAAGACTGTTCCCTCGCCCGACAGGCCGCCTTGATACGTCGTGCCGTAAAGCCTGCGACTTACGTCGATTAGGTCTGTATCAGGATACGGCCGTTGGTTCCACCGCTGAAGCTGTACAGCAAGTGTCGGTTACCTTTTATCGTAATGTTGAAGACTGTCCCGCAACCCTGGTAACCACTAGTGCGGCATCCCGAGTACTTGCCTCCCTCATAGGTGGTACCGTAGAGGTGGTTATTCACATCGAGCAACGCCGCGGAGGGGCTCTCGCCGTCGGAGCCGTCGAAGCTGTGCAGCACCTTCTCGCTGCCCGCCGTCGTGATGCTGAAGACCGTTCCGCAGGAATAGGCGGGGTAGCAGTCACCTCCACCGCCACCGGTTGTCGTTCCGTAGAGCGTTCCGTTGATGTTGATCAGGCTTGCGATGGGATAAGCCCCGTCGGTTCCGTTGCGGAAGCTGTACAACACCTTCTCCGTGAGGCTCTTGGTGATGCTGAAGACCGTTCCGCAGCCGAACTCGTAATAGGTCGTGTCTTCGCACGTGTATGCGTACGTGCCGCCTTGCAGGGTCGTACCATAGAGCGTGTCGTTCACGTCGATGAGGCCCGCTTCGGGGAAGCCGGCGTCTGGAGGCCCGCCAAAGCTGTACAGCACATGATAGGGCGATGCTGCAGCCTCAACGCTATCACCCGCGATGGTGTGATTCGACGCAATGTTGCGGCTCTGCACCATCGCGCCGGACGCGGCAATCGGCGGCTGCGATCCGCCGCACGCTGCGAGCAATGCAGCGGCGGTGCTGGCGCACAACGCACTTCGGCTTGACGTTGAAACCTTCATTATTATAGTTGCCCCTGCCAAGAAATTACGACTTGGCCGTTACCGGGAGCCGCTCCGTTTTTTGTATTCAACGTTGCCTCCCTACAGCTCGATGCTATAGACAGCCCCAAGGTTGTTTGCACCACCGGAGGGGTGAGTGCCATATATTAGTCCATTTCTAGCAACGAGCGGCCACCCGGGGACGCCGCCATCTTGCCCGTGTTGCCCATGAAATCTGTGAAGAAGGCGTTCTTTGCCCGAACTCGTTACATCAAAGACCGTCCCGCATGTGCTGTTGG
>JBARKF010000097.1:0-3117 GCA_049800655.1 Candidatus Cybelea sp. | reverse complement strand
CGGGGGAAGCGAAGGCTGAACCCGCTTTCGTGCAGATCGCTCTCCTGGATGACGTCGAAGGCGACTTCGAGCACGATCTTCGGCAAGACCGGAATCTCCCAGGCGCGCGCCTTCTCGCGCTGATGCTCCGGCGGAAGGCGATGCTCGAGAAACCACGGCGTCAGCTCCGCGATTTCCGCGTCGGTCAGACCGGAGTAGGCTTTACCGATCGTCAGCGGCGTTCCGTCGTCGCCAAGTACCGCGAAGGTGTAATCCGAGAGCACGCTTGCGCGTTTACCGTGTCCCCACTCCACGGCGACGACCACGACGTCGAGCGTTGAGAGCTCGCGTTTGAGCTTGAGCCACCATTTTCCGCGGCGCCCGGGCGCGTAGGGCGAGTCGGCGCGTTTGACCATGAGCCCTTCGTTGCCGCGCTCCCGGGCTGCCTCAAAGCGTGCGTTCACGCCGGCGGCCGCGAGCTCGCCGCCGCTCTCGAACGGCGCGTGCATCAAATGTGCGCTCGGCACGAACAGATCGGCGAGCTGCTCGCGCCGCTTCGCCAGCGGTTCGTCGAGCAGCAGCTCGTCGCCCGATGCCAGCAGGTCGAAGACGACATACGCAATCGGGACCTCGCGACGAAGCGCTTCGTCAACCGCCTTGCGCTGCAGGCGCGCCTGCAGCGAACGAAACGGCAGCACGCGGCCGTCGCGCATCGCGACGATCTCGCCGTCGAGGATGGCGTCGCCCGAAATGCCGCCGAGCGCTGCCGCCACTTCGGGATACGACGCAGTCACGTCGTTGAGGCGGCGTGAAAAAAGCTGCGCGTTCGTGCCGCGAACGTGCGCCTGCACGCGGATGCCATCGTACTTGTCTTCAAAGATCCAATCCGCGCCACCCAGCTCCCGGTAGGCCTCGCCGTACGGGATCGGCGTGGCCAGCATAAATCCGATCGGCGTGCCGTAGTTGACGCGCAAGTCGGCAAGCGCACCATGTTTAGCCGCAAGCGCCACCTCGCCAACGTCGCCGGCGGCCATCAGGCCGCGCCGAACCGCCGCGGGATCGGCGTCGAACGCTCGCGCAATCGCATCGAGCACCAGCCCCTCGCGCAATCCGACGCGCAGGTCGCCGGTGATGATCTTTACGACGTACGTCGCCGTCAACGGATCGTCGCAGGCACGAAGAATGCGTTCGAGTACCGCCTCGCGCCGCCGGCTCGCGCGTTTTCCGGATGCCGCGGCGATCTCACCGAAGAAGACGTCGAGCGTCGCCGGCGTTAGGCGATCGTGAAAGAGCGTCGCATCGCGCGGCGCTCGCATCAGCGGCCCGAGTGCAGCCCCCAGATCGCCGGTTTCGCGGTACCCGCGGCCGAGCTCGGCTTCGCCGAATCCCCAGACGCGTCGCGCCACCGCAACGATCGTGCGGCCGCCGATCGAGAGCGTTCGGCGATCCCGCGCCGCAAAGGCCGCGCCGCTGAAGAAACGGGCTGCCGCCGGCAGATCCGCGTCGTCGAGCGTTGCGAGATACTCGGCCAGCAACGCGATCTTCTCGAGCTTCGCGGGGTGCGACGCGATGCGCTCGGCCGTTGCCGCAAAGCGCTGCATGAAGCTGACCTACCGGCTGAGCAGAAGTCGCTCGAAGTATTCGAAGGTCGCGCGGATTCCGTGAGTGAGCGGCGTAATCGGTTCCCAGCCGAGCTCGGCGCGAGCACGCGATGAATCGAACTGCGCGTCGCGCGCATCGCCGGCACGTCGCGGTCCGTGCTCGACCGGAGGCTCGAATCCGCTGATCTCGACCAGCGCCCGATAGATCGCGTTGACGCTCGTTCGCACGCCCGTTCCGATCACGTAGCATTCGCCCGAGCCACGCTCGAGTGCGGCGAGATTCGCGCGCGCCACGTCGGCAACGTACACGTAATCGCGCGTCTGCTCGCCATCCCAATCGATCCGCACGCCCTCGCGCGCCAGAAACTTGCCGATAAAAATTGAGATCACGCCGGCCTCACCATTGGGATCTTGACGTGGACCGTAGACGTTTCCGTAACGCAATGCCGTAAAATCGAGCTCCCGGTCGCTTCGATAAAACCGGAGATAATGCTCGGCCACCATCTTGGTGATGCCGTACGGGGAGCTCGGATGCTGTGGCGTCGCGTCGGTGATCGGCAAGCGCTCGGGCGTGCCGAAAGTCGCGCCGCTCGATGCGAAGATGATCTTCTTGACGTTGCTTCGACGCGCGTGTTCGAGCACGTTGAGCAAACCGATGACGTTCACTTGCGCATCGTAGATGGGGTCGCGCGCCGATATCGCGACCGAGTGCTGGGCGGCGTGATGGTTCACGACGTCGGGCTTAAAATCCGCAAAGATCCTACCGATCGCCTCGTCGCGAACGTCCATGTGAACCAGCGAAACGCCCCCGGCGACATTGGCCCGCCGTCCGCCGCCACGCTCCCAGAGCGAATCGATCACCAGCACGTCGTGACCCGCGGCGACGTACGCGTCGACGATATGCGACCCGATAAAACCGGCTCCGCCGGTGACAACGATGCGCACTACTCTCCCCTTCTTGGAACCCGCTGCTCTGGACGGCTCGACGGCTCGTCGCAGGAGAACGGGGATGCCTTCATTCGCGCTCCTTCTCTGCTCGATTGCTTCAGTACTCGGAGCGCTCGCCGTAGCGCCGCTCGCGCCCGACCTGCGGATCTGCGTCGCCGCCGGACTCGGCGCGCTTGCCTTGTTCGCGTTCGGCCGGGGCGGCTCGCCGCTGCGGCAGCTTCGCTTGCTGCTCGCCCTCTGCCTCGTCGCTGCGGCGCTCGATGCGCAAGTCCATCAACGGCTCACGCCGCGACTCGTCGAGCATCGCACCGCGCGCTACGGCGCAATGCTTTTGGAACGCAACAGCGCCGGCGACGGTTCGACGAGCATCGTGGTAGCGCTCGAGAACGGCCTGCACGTGCTCGCCCACGTGCGCGATCCGGTGCCGATTGCGGGCTCGCGGCTCCTCATTCGCGGAAGACTCGAACCATTCGATGATAGCCGCAATCCCGGCGAGCCGAGCGAACGCGACCTCGAGCGCGAACGCGGGCTCGACGGACGCCTGGATGCCGCCGCGATCCTTTCCGCGACGCCGAGCACAACGTGGAGT
>JBARKF010000096.1:0-2422 GCA_049800655.1 Candidatus Cybelea sp. | reverse complement strand
GCCATGGATGGCTGTTTCAAAACTTCGTTATTCCGAAAAAGTGCAAGAGCAGGAGCGGCACATGGATGTGCCGCGACGAGCGCTCTCGCCGCAGCACACCAAGTCGGTACCCTCAAGAACAAACCGCGAGCAAAGCGAAGCCCGGGCATAACCTTTGAAAGTACGTGTAACGCCAGATGTTTTTTCCGCGGTGCTCGAGTTTGCGCACAGGCGGCGCGCCTGTGCCCAAACTCGGGCAGCATCAGTCAGAAAATGCAGCCTAGAAGTTAAACGTCGTTGGAACGACGGCCTGAGGTTGGGCAATGTTGAAGACGGCGGTTTCGGTTGGGAAGGCGAGCAGGTTGAGGCCGACGTTGACGGATTCCTGCGATTCGTTGTAGAGCACGAGTAGCTGATAACAGTTGCCGATCGTGCGCTGGTAGTAGATGATTTTGTCGGCGAAGAATTCGCCGCCCGAGATCGACGGGCGCCAGTTGATGTTCGTGACGAATTGCAGCGACGCGTCGCGGCCGAACGGCGTCGATAGCTGCAGGTTGCTCGTTTCGAATCCGGAGCCCGGGCCGGGTATGAACGAACCGCTGAGCATGACCACCGAACGCGCCGACGGACGCGCCGTCAGCTGGTAGCTGAGCGGTTGCGCGACGCCGTCGAAATTCGTCGTCCAGCCGACCGCGAAGGCGTAGATGTCGTCGTTGAAGAGGCGGAGCATGTCCTGCGCGTTCTTGGTGTTTTCCGTCGGCTGCTGGTCGAGGTATTGGAACGGCACGAGCGCCGGTCCGTTGTAGTTCGATTCGTTATACGTGATGGTGTTGACGATGTGCCGGCTGATCGGCGTCGTCAGACTCAGGTCTTGCTCGATCGCGGCTTTGAGATCGCCGGTGCCGTAAGCGTATTGATCGACCGTGACCGTGCCCTGGAAGTCGCTTCCGAGCACTTTTGCTTCGAGCGGGCCGGCGACGAGATTCGCGTCGACGCGCCAGGTAGCGAGGCTTTGCGGTTGGCCCTCGCCGGCCGGGTTACTATACTCGCCGGCGGTAAGGTCGGCCGAGAGCGGAATGATGAAGTGAGGAAAGAAGTTCGTCGGCCGCACTTCGAATTCGGGAATTTTATCGATGCCGACTGCCTCCAACGAATACGTCTTGTCGAACTCGGCTTGGTAATCCGCGCCCTCGGTCGTATACTGCATGAGGTAATCGAACTCGGACTCGTTGCTAAAGTTGTTGATTCCGCCGAAGCTGGCGTTGCTTTCGCTGATGTCGTAGGTAATGGTTTGGTTGAGGTTTTGATTGAACTGGCGCGTATCGGTAAAGGTGAAGGTATTGGCGCTGGACTGGCCGCCGACCGACGTGTGGCTAACGCTGTAATTTTGTGACGTTTGCGCGGTTTGGTGCACGACGGCTTCGCTCAGCGTCTCGTTCGGCGGAATGCTGATCAGCGGGCCGTAGTTCGATTGATACGAGTACTGAAAGTTGCTCCGGAGATGATCGGAGAAGTTTTCCTGTTCCTGCAGCTCCGCGTTGTTCTGAACGCCTCCGGCCAGGTGGTCGTTGATGGTATAGAAACTGAGGCTAACGCTCCGCCGCCCTTTGTGGCTCGCGTAGAAGCCCACGTAGCCTAATCCCAAGCCTTCTTTCGTGTAGTAGTTGATGATGTAGTAGCCGTAATAGTACTGGTCCTTGCCGAACGGAACTTGCAGCTTTATCCAGGCCCCTTGGTACGAGTTGTAACCGACCTCGGGGAACCAGCGGGCTCGGCCGCGCTGATTCTCGACGCTGCGCAGGGGAATGATGAGGATCGGGAGATAGAAGACCGCCGCCGCGCCGAGCCACAGGACGGCCTTGTCGATGACGATCTTGTCGCCCGGATAGACCTCCATGCTCTTGCCGGTGATGTGGTATCCGCCGCGCGGGTTTTCGCACGTCGTCACATACGGATTGAGACCTTGTGCGGTGCCGTCGGGATTGGTGTGCAGATCCGCGGCCGAAAAATGGATCAGGCCGCGCTCGACGCCTTCGTCGCTGGCGCCCCTCCCATTGGTCAGCTTAGCGGTTTGGGCGATCGTGTCGAACGTGATCACTTCGGCGGTGAGCACCGAGTTGCGTTCGTGGTTGATGAGAAACGGATGACCGGTGATCGTGATCGTGCGCAATCCATCGAAATGGGCGTGTTCGCCAACGATCTCTTCGTCGCCGTAATAAATGTGAACGTTGCCGATCGCGTCGCTGGGTTGTCCGCGCTCGCGATTGCCGGTCCACTCATCGGAGATGACCGCGACGTGTCCGGGCGCCAGCGTCGGGGCGCCGGTCGGTGCGGGGGTCGGCATGGGCGTCGCGACGCCGGCGGGCGAAATCGGCGGGGGCGTATCGCCGCCGCGGACGAGGAAGACCGGCGGGATCGCGTAAGGCGGCGCGGGGGTCGAAAC
>JBARKF010000095.1:0-3399 GCA_049800655.1 Candidatus Cybelea sp. | reverse complement strand
CTCGTGGCCGCGCCCGGCATGGCGGTCGCCTCGATGTTCGCCGAGTCGACGCTCGCGATTCAGCGCGGATCGAAGTCGGCATTGTTCAGCGGCGCGCAGTTTGGCGGCGCCGCGATTTTCGACTATCGCGTCGGGGGAACGGCTACGGTGTTTCACCGGTGCCGTTACTATTACATCACGACTTCCTCGCGCGATCCGGCTCGGATCGCGGCGATCGACGTCGGCATTTCGTCGGAAAAGATGAGCCGTTCGCAACTCCTCGTCGCCGATCGGGATCTCAGCCGGCGTTTCGCCGCCGATCATTGGATCGCCGTCCGGCCCCACACCTGGACGCGAAGCGGTATGGTGCTCGCCCTACGCTCGCGGCGCTTGGACAACGCCGTTCCCGGCGAAGATCACGATGCGGGCGAGTGGATTCAATACGTCGAGCTGCGCAAGCGCGAGTGAATTTCATATACGATCGCGCGGCCCGGCAACACATATTAGTTTCGTCCAGCGGCAGTTGATTGCCGACCTGCCGGATAAGGAGATTTCTGGTAGCGTCACCTTGTCGCCCCCAAGCCACCAACGATCATCGCGAGGTTATCCATCCTCGGCGCCCTGAGTTAAAGGACTTCAAAGCCGGCACTCACCTTAGGATCGCCCTGGAACCGCCTGGCTCGGACCTGTCGCAATCTCTGGGGCGTACGAGCGAACCTGACCGATCTTCGGGTTGAGCTTCGGGCGCGAAGGCTTGCGGGCTGGGCGCGCGCAAGTGGACGGCTCGCCGTGGAATTGTTGCGGTTTTCCGATCTCGAATGTCACTATGGGGCGCGCGAAGTATTCTCGAGCCTTAGTGGAGTCTTCAACCACGGCGAACGCATCGGTCTCGTAGGCCCCAACGGCGCGGGGAAGTCGTCGCTCCTGCGTCTTCTCGCTGGCGTCGACCGGCCATTCGGCGGTACCGTCGTACGGGCAAAAGGCCTGAAGCTCGGGTATCTCGCTCAGGGCGTTGCCGACGAGACCGAGTCGACGCTGCAGGACCTCGTCGATGCTGCGCTGGCTAGAGTAACGCACGAAGAGTTGGGCGTGCGCAACAAAGCGCTGCGCACCATGCTCTCCGCGTTCGGCTTCGCGCCGACGGAATACGATCGTCCAATACGCTCGTTTTCAGGCGGCCAGCGGGCGAAACTAGCGTTAACGCACGTGCTGATCGACGAGCCCGACTACCTGATTCTCGACGAACCGACTAACCATCTCGATGTCGCGACGATCCGCTGGCTCGAATCGTTCGTGTCCAACGATCCCCGCGGTTATATCGTCGTTTCGCACGACCGCTACTTTCTCGACCGGATAGCTACGCGCGTCTGGGAGATCGAGCGAGGGCGCTTCCACGCCTACGCGCCCGAACGGCCCGCATACACCGCGTACGTCGCAGCGAAAGTCGTGCGGCTCGAGGCGGAGCGGCGCGAGTACGAAACCTTCGTTGTCGAACGCGACAAGCGGCGCAGAACAATCGCCGGCCTGCGAGCAACGCACACTTCCTCAGATTACAGCCAAGTGCGCAGTCGCGAGAAGCAGCTGGCGCGCATCGAAGCGACAACCCGAACGCCGTTTCCGGCGGCTCCCGAACGCCAGATCTCTGTCCGCTTGCGCCCGTCGCGGCGCGCCGGCAGCGGGTTCGCCTTCGAAGTCCGGGGCTTGAGCAAAGCCTACGATCAACAGCTCTTCAGCAGATTAGGGATCGACGTCGAGCGCGGAGAGCGCCTCGGCATCGTCGGCCCAAACGGCTCCGGAAAGTCGACGCTTCTGAAGATATTCACCGGCGCAACGCAACCGGATTCCGGATCGGTTGTCTACAATCCCGCGGCGCAAGTCGCGTATTTTGCCCAGAATTCACACGATCAACTCGACGTCCAGGAGAGCGCGCTCGCAGCCGTGCTGGACGGCGCTGTGCTGACCCCGCAGGAGGCGCGCGGACTGCTCGGCCGCATGCGTATTAGCGGCGATGCCGCCGACAAAGCCGTGCGCGATTTTTCCGGTGGCGAGCGGCGCCGTATCATGCTGGCACGACTGATGGCGCGTGCGGCCGACATCTTGCTGCTTGACGAGCCAACCAACGATCTCGATATCGACAGCCGCGAAGCACTCGAAAGCGTCTTATGCGACTACGAGGGAACGATCGTCGTCGTCTCGCACGATCGCTATCTTCTATCGCGCCTGTGCGATCGGGCATTGTGGCTTGAACGGGGGGCGTGGGGACTCGTCGACGGTGGTTACGACGTGTACGAAGCGGCCCAGCGCGAGCGCGACAAAGCGGCGATTGACCGCTCGGTCCAAGAGTCGACCGCGCGTGCCAAAGCGTCGCGTCAAACGCCGTTGCGCGTACGCTCGCAGCTAAAGGGGCAGATCGAGCGCATCGAGCGAGAAATCGAAGGCCTCGATGCGCGCGTCAACGAGATCGAGCTTCTCTTCGAGTCGCCCGAGATCTATACCGACGCGGCCGGATCCAGGGCGTTGAACGAAGAACTCGCTGCACTAAAAACGCGCAGTCGGGAGCGTGTCATCCAGTGGGAAGCGTTCCTATATCAGCTTGAAGAAATGACGGCCTCGTAACGAGCGAGAGTCAGACGATCCTTTTGCCCGCGGCACCCGAATCATCCCGGCGCGCTCAGCTCGTCGATGATCGCCGAGACGCTCGGGGGCCACCGGAATGATCCGGCGGTGACTCGAATAGGAGGCCATGTGGGGAATCCCTGCTTAACTCCAGCTAGCCTTTAAAGGTGATGGTATGCGCACCGCTCGTTGCTTATGCGGAAGTGTAGAAATCGAAGCTTTTGGTACTCCCATTACGACTGTCGTCTGCTATTGCGACTCCTGCCAAAAAGGCTCCCGGCAGATTGAGGCATTGGCTAACGCTGTTCCAATTCTAGGTCCAGATGCTGGAACCGCCTATATTCTTTATCGTAAAGATCGCATAAAATACTCAAAGGGTGCCGAGCTTCTAAAAGACTATAAGATCGAGGAGAAATCAACTACGAGCCGAGTTGTCGCTACCTGCTGCAGCTCAGCCATGGTAATGCGATTTGATGATGCAAAGCACTGGGTACCTATGTACCGAGCGCGATTTCAAGGCGACATGCCTCCCCTACAATGGCGTATTTGTACGAAATTCAAGCCGGAGAATGCCGTAATCCCGTCGGATACTCCAAGTTCCACGATGTACCCCGCCGGATTCATGTGGAAGCTCCTGACCTCAAGAATTTCGATGCTGTTTAGCAGATAAGTAACGCTGGCAAACTTTCGTGGAGAGTCGCTCATTAGACATCAAGCCCCCTGACTCTCGCCGCTCGTACTAGACGGGTGAGATTCGAGCCGATCGCAGTTAGCGTAAAGCGACCCGGTCTGCACCAACAATCG
>JBARKF010000094.1:0-11608 GCA_049800655.1 Candidatus Cybelea sp. | reverse complement strand
AAAAACATCCATAGCTTCATAGCGGCGTACAATGATGATCCGAAACCATTCGTGTGGACCGCGAGCGCGCGTTCGATCATCACGAAAGTAAATCGTTGTAAAGCCGTTGCTGAGACACTACACTAGCACGGGTTCGGCCAGGCAGCGGCGATCGCATCGATAAACTCGGCTGGAGTCGCACCCGTCAGCTGCACGACCTTATGCTTATCGTATGAATCCCGCGTTTCTAAGCTCGACCCGTAATGCAGCATTGGGGACAATGCATTTCTGCACCGCGACAAGCTTTACCCGGCCGTGAACGCCAACGAACGTGCAGGATCGGGAAGGCGCGACGAACCGCTCGTCGCCATAGAGCTAGCTGGAAGATGCACTGCCGTAGCCCTACGTCTCGCCGCGTTGCCCTCATGAGGGAACTCTCGCCATCGCGGCGAGTGCAGCCGCATGGCAGCCGCCACAACTGACCCGAGCCGTAGCCCGAAATCTCGTTTGCTAAACCAGCTAAAAAGCCACGTGGTATATGGCCAAAAGCCTCCGTGACCCTCGACAGCGATGCGAGATGAGTGTCGTGGGTACGGTGTCGTAGGGAACCGACTTCGTGGAATAACCGGCGACGAATCGCAACGAATGCGCGTCAAAATAGGCGGGGCTTGTTCTTTGTTGGATGTCTCTCAGTCTTATCTGTAAGGCCATATCGCTGAGCGCCGCAATGTTGCCGAGCCCACGGGAGAAAACTGTCCGAAGCCGTTGGCAACCTCTTCGGCCGTCGGCCGGGTCGCCGCGGTCATGGGCGCTGGTTCCCATCCGATAAACCATGCTTCGGACGTGTCACGTGCCAAGGCCCGGGGGGTTGACGGTTAGTGAGAAGGGCTGGCTCTTCGCCGCTAACTTCGAACGGGACACCATCGTTGAATTTCGACCGAGATCAGCGCGACTTCAAAACGGAGATTTAGCGAGGGCCTGAACGCGCCAAGCGGACTGGCGATTTACCCAGCGGTGCTTCCCTAGCGTCTCGAACCGATAGGTCAAGGCCAGGATCTTGAAGGCCCACTCGCTATGGCGCGCGATGCGATCGAACTAAGTCTGCCCGTGCGCCGCGATGAGGCGACGAAAACTCCGCCTTCCGACGCAGAGTATGACGCCTGGAGATTGTCGCCGTCTCCGTCCCCGCCGCATAGCCTCCAAATCCGAAGCTACCACGGGTAACCGTTGCGAGAAAGCGTACGCGCTGAAGAGCGCTGGAAGTTTCGTCGGTTCGTCAGACCTGATCGCACACATTCTTCCGCCACCCCGACGGTTGTTTGTCAACATTCCGACGCGCGTGGGAGCCCTCAAAAAACTGCCGTGCTTGCCGCGATCGTGAAAGGCCACGGGCCTTAGCGGCGCTGAGTCGCTCGACCTTCTCTAGGAGCGCCGTCAACGAGGTGGCAGCCGCTGTTCGCTTCGCCAGAGATGGCCTAAGATTACGTTAGGAAATGGCTCTGCTAGACGATCTCGTTAGCAAGCCCACTTAAGGAAACCGCAATAACAATCGACGTTAACGGGCACTTGGAGATGTGGCCGTGGCCATTTGCTCACGCGCCCTCCGTCCCTGTCAGCGCCGGCTCAAGCTGTTCGCTAGCACGTTGACCGCCTCGCGCGCGACACGCTCAATTACTTGTGCATGCGTGGACCAGCGTAATGACCAGCGACGAATGGCCGAGCGCTGAGACACCTCGTTCACTGACGTTCCGTTCTTGAGTATCAGCGTCGCAAATGCGTGGCCGCAGAAACTTGTAGGTTGCAAACCGCTGGACCGCTTCACAGCAAGATATCGAGGTGTACGCTTCCGGAAGCACGTCGCCATCACGAACCCTCGCTGATGACGTTACCTGCCCGGCTGGCATCACCGTGGACTCAAGCGCAACGCTATTCCGCAAATGTCGAGCGAACAACGTTGAGGAGTTCCGCTTCAGAACAACGGTGAGGATACCGCTTCGGTCAGAACGACCCGTTTCAAACGATTACGGACGGCATGAACCCGTCGCCACGGCTAACGATGCCGTTGGCTTCGGTGCTCAACCGTCGGTTTTGAGTTTGGTCGGTAAGTGATCTAGAACCCAGGAGCAAAAGGGGCCGACGCCCAGGCGCTCCCTCCGGTAATTCGAACGGGTCGCCGCAGAGTGAGCTATCAGCTTCGTGTTTCCGATGATCCGCCGAACGTGTATCACGGCCTAGAACCGGCACGACTGGACACCGTCGACGCACCTTGGAAACCGCGCACACCGCGCATCCCCAACGGTTCGTTCGTGGCGAACGAAAAATGCGAAACTTCCGCTGGCACCGTACGTCAATCCCCCGACGCCAGCCCACCCAGCCACTTCCCCCATCCTTGCGCACGAAGATCGACGCTGCGATGCAGCATGACGTTCCAGTCACAGGGCTCTGATGTTGCAACTTCTCGTTGTACAGAATCGAGCCCGATGCTTGACAATCAAAGATACGCTCGCATAAAATGAAGGGCGTAGCAGAGTAAATCACGCGCGACGCGTGGTGCGGTTCATCTTTAACACTTCCGGTGCTCGGCGATGTAGCCGACTCCCCTGCGTTGTCGAAAGCATAAGGCACCGTTGACCGGAGAGAGGAATCCAAACAAATGCGAAAGCTACTTCTCGTTACAGTAGGGTTGCTCAGCACGATCGTCGTTGCGTGCGCCTCGCAAGTAAGCGGGGGCGTGCCTTCGATTTCCCCTCTTGACCCGGCGTTACGTCAGTCCGAGCGAACAAAAGTCCACCGCGCTGTCGAGATTGACCACGTCTTTGTCGCGCGCGCATGCCTTTATGGGGGCTCCTGTGGTAGCGCAGGCGGAACAAACGAACTTGACCGATATCCGGCAGCTACGAGCACTTCGTCGCCTGGCGAATCTATATCGCTTAGCTTTACACCGCTATATATGGCGGTAAATCCAAACAATGGGCGCCTCGCATTGAGTAATGGTAGTATTGGAGATCATGTATGGGTTTACGATAAGAACCTAAATCCGCTCTATGACTTCGCACCACACAAGCCAACCTTACATTCGTTTCCCGATTCTTTAGCCTATGATGGAGACGGTAACCTCTACGTCGGTATGCTTAATCCAGAATATTACGGCGGTAACCAGGGCGCCGTCGAAGTGTATTACGGCGAGGACACTGCTGCAGACAAAACCTTCAGCAGCATAAACCCGGCTGAACTAACGGCATCGACTTCGGGCAGCGATGAATATTTTTGGCCCGCTAAACTTACAGAAACTTACGGGTTCTATATCTATATTTGCTCCTGGACTAGCGGCCTCAGTTGCACAAATACCGGCATTGTAAATAACAGTCGGGTTAATCCAACCTTCGCGTTTTATCAGCAGCCATTTGCATTGATCGGCGGAGGCGCGGGCAGTAGTGGATCGGAACTGGTACAAGCGTATTGCACCCGCCCTTATGAGGCGTGTTACAGCAACGACAGCTATCTGCAGTATTGGACGGCTTCGAGCTCGAGCGAGTGGACGCTTACGGAAAGCCATCGAGTCTGCAACGGCGGAGGTCGATACGTTCTGGCCGTCAACACGGATGCGCAAGGAACCGTTTATTGGTCGTGCGCGAATGGTGTCGTCCACGAGAAGACAACCACGGGAACAACCTACGCGATCAACGCGGGCAGCTACCCTGTCGCGGTGGGAGCCTACTAGTAGCAGCAGCAACGCAGGGGCGTGCTGCGATTGGTGAAGCACACATGGTGCGGGCTACCCAACGCGGCCTTGTCGTTCAGTAACGCTCAGGCGCCTAGCTATGACGGGTGACGCTCAATGCTGGTGCTGTTGATTAAGGCGGAAAGCGCATCGCGAAAGCAACCATGCTCTTCCGAGCGCGGCGTCACCGGGGACACGCTGCCCTCTGTCTCGTGGATCGTTCCGGACGACGTCAGCTGGGGTCGTCCAGGCCTCCGATACTGGACCCTCTAGTGTCGCAAGCATCATCAACGCGATCGTCAAGCCGAATAAGCAGCCGCCTGCCACAAGCCTGGCCGACGAGCGACTGCGGCAGGTCGATTTGGCTCTTCTTGGAAAGTGAAAGCCGGTTTCAAATAGCAGCACTTTTCAGGAGTCGGGAGATGCGAGTCGTCCTTCGCGCCCTTGCCATAGCGTCCGTTGCCGCCCTCACGCTCTCTGCCTGCGGCGGAGCGACGAACGCAAGCGGCGGATTGCCGCGCGGGCTTTCGCCGGAGTCCGGCAGCGGCGAAAGCGGCTCGAACTACATCAAGCACGTCATCCTGGTCGTCCAAGAGAACCGCACCTTCGATAATTTATTCTCGACGTTTCCGGGGGCGAACGGTACGGCGTTCGGCTGCATGGAGCCGCCGTCGGGATTGAAGGCTCTGCGTCTTCGGCATCGCAGTGCGAGCGGCTGTCCGAACGGCGACGAATACGTTCCGTTGAAGAAGGTGAACTTGGTCGAGCTCTGCGACTGGAGCCACTCGTATAAAAACTTCGTGTTCGATGACGATGACGGCAACATGGACGGCTTCGGACTCGAAGGCGGCGGGAAGCAGTGCCCCGGCAAAGTCGGCACGAAGGTTTACCAATACGTCGATCCCAGCCAGATCGCACCATACTGGTCGATGGCATCGCAGTACGTGCTCGGCGACAACATGTTTCAGACGCAAGGTAGCGGGAGTTTTACCGCCCATCAAGATCTGATCAGGGGTGCGACGATCATCAACGCGGCCAGGACCGAGAGTCTAGTCGATTTCCCGTCGGCCATGCCGTGGGGATGCGACGCTTTCCCGCCCAGCACGAAGACCTCGATACTCTTTTGGACGAAAACGAAGATCGAGGATCAGTATCATAAAGGTCCGTTCCCCTGCTCGAACGATTTTCCCAACTATGGCTCAAACGGCTACGAGACCATGCGCGATCTGCTCGATGCGAAATCGGTCTCCTGGACGTACTACTCCCCGCCGGTGATCGGTAATACCGGCAAACTCTGGAACGCCTTCGACCTCGTCGCGCCGGTTCGTTACGGACCGGAATGGAAGACCAACATCAAAAAGCCCAAGGCTTTCTTCAGCGACATCACCAAGGGCACTCTTCCGGCGGTTTCGTGGATCATCCCCGACAATCCCGACTCCGATCATCCGACGGTCCACGACACGGGTCCGTCGTGGGTCGCGAGCATCGTCAACGCGGTCGGCGAGAGCAAGTATTGGGATTCGAGCGCGATCGTCGTGGTGTGGGACGATTGGGGCGGCTTCTACGATCACGTCCCGCCCCCGCTCACCGACCACTGGGGTGGGTTGGGATTCCGCGTGCCGATGATTCTCATCTCGCCCTATGCGCGCGAGGCCTATCCGAGCACGCCCGGTTATATCTCGCACACGCAATATGAGTTCGGCAGCATCTTGAAGTTCATTGAAAACGTGTGGGGTCTCGGAAGCTTGGGCACCACCGATCAGCGGGCGAATAGCATCGTCGATTGCTTCGATTTCACCCAGCCGCCGCGCTCGTTTACCAAGATCAAGTCGACGTATTCGCGCAGTTATTTTTTGCACCAGCCGTACTCGTATCAACCGGTCGATAGCGAGTAGCTCCGGGGAGCATCGCCATGGAGTTTCGAATCGTCCGTCACGCCTGTCGACCTCACCGAGCAAGGAAAGGGCTCGTCATCGATCCCTGACTGAACGAGCCCGCGCACTGGGTCACAACGGGATTTCGACGACTGCAATCTATTTTGTACATGAGTACCCGTGGGTGGTTCCTTGGCATCGCTTTGGCACCAGCGTCCTTACAGACACGTGTGACAGCATCGGCACGACCATCTATGAAGCCGTCCGTCGTGGGTAGGAGGAACGCCCTGCGCGCGTAAGATTCGGTGGAGTCGCCACGGGCGACGCGGCGGAAACACATACAGCCCAAAATTGCCGCACCGCAACTCGGAGCAGCCTTGTATCTACCTTGCGGGCCAGACATACTTCGGACAAGTTGAAATATACAACGACGTTGAACGGGACGTTGGTAAGCCGCTGCCGCGAGCGGTCTTCGGTATCGTTGGGCCCCTGCCAGTCGCCTAGCGTCGAGCCAAACGAGTAGGTGGCTTCGCGCAACGCTGCTTCGCGCAACGCTGCTAAGCGGACCTCACGAAAGAGCCGCCAATCATTGCGCGTCAACGCGCGAAGGCGGATGCAAGGAGGTCCACCCGGAAGCCTTCGCGATTCTGCCGCGATAGGCTGCGGCGCCCGGCGTGCCGAAACGCTGTTTCGACATGAGGAGTTCGAATTTGAGCCGCTTTGTGATTTGCATTTTTGCTGCGGGCTTGCTGCTGGGAGGTTGCGGCGGAATGCAGCCGACGTTTGGGACGCCGGTCTCGCAGGCTATGCCGGCCGGCGGATCGGCGAGCAAATATCTCTCACATGTGATCGTCATCGTCCAAGAGAACCGGAGCTTCGAAAACTTTTTCGCCGGCTATCCCGGCGCCAACGCACCGTTAACCGGTTGCGCTTCGCCGCTGCCCGGCGACCCGGCGCGACCACACGTCAACTCGAGCTCGAGTTGCCCTGGCAAAGACACGCAAGTGACGCTGCATCAGGACACCTTTAAGAACAATCCCGACCTGAAGCACAGTTGGGGGCCGTCCATGGTTGATTGGAACAACGGTCAGATGGACGGCTTTTCGAAGTTTGGCATCAAGAACGGGAAGTACGAGGCGTACGATTTCATCGAACACTCCGAGATCGAGCCATATTGGACGATGGCCAATCAGTACGTGCTCGCCGACGCGATGTTCCCGACGGAGTTCGGCGGGAGTTTCACCGCGCACCTGACACTGGTCGCGGGAACCGACGATATCAAGCTTCCTAACGAAGCCGAAGTCAACTTTCCGTCGGCGACGCCCGACGATTGCGACTCACCGCCGGGCACGCGGAGCGCGTACCTGACGCCGAACCGGGTCGTCCACTACAATGGCCCGTTCCCCTGTTTCGGTCAGTTCAATACGATCGCGCAGGTGCTCGACGGCGCGAGCACCACCTGGAAATACTACTCGACGAAGTGTCAAGACGCTGGGTTCTGGGAGCCGTTCGAGGCGATCAAATACGTACGCTACGGCTCCGACTGGGGGCCGAACCACATCGTCTGTCCGCAGACGCAAGTGCTGAAGGACGCGTCTAATGATAACTTGGCATCGGTCGACTGGGTGACGCCGAGTCATGCAGATTCCGATCATCCCGCCTATCGCGGCGACGAGGGACCTTCGTGGGTTTCGTCGGTCGTGAATGCCGTCGGTCAGAGTTCGTATTGGCCGACGAGCGCTATCATCGTCGTTTGGGACGACTGGGGCGGGTTTTACGATAACGCTAATCCTCCGAAACTCGACTACCGTGGTCTGGGCATTCGGGTTCCCTGTCTGATCATCTCACCGTACGCGAAGCAGAACTACGTGACACACGTGCAGTACGAATATGGCAGCATTCTACGCTTCATCGAGGAGGTCAACGGACTTGCCGCGGGCAGCATCGGACCGAAGTCGAAAGGCTACACCGACGGCCGTGCTGCAAGCCTCGACGATGCCTTTGACTTCACGCAGCAACCGCGCAAGTTTACGAAGATCGGTTCGAAGTACCCGATGTCGCACTTCCTGCACGAGCCGCCTTCGGACGAACCAGTAGATACCGAGTAAACGCCCCTAAGGTCGCAGATACGCGTTGCCGGTTCGTTGTTTGTAGAGGCACTGAACGCAGAATCCTAAACGCGCACTTACGAGAACGTTAAACACCCAAGACCAGAGCCGAGCGCGGAAAACCTGCACGCTCGGATCTGCCCGGGCGCGCTCAGTAATGCGCGTGCCTACCGCTATTCGTAAGGGCGATCGAGCCGTGGGCTCCACGATGACCCGGGTTGCATCGGATAGGGCTGCTCGGGATCGGCACCGAGCTCGCTCCAGGAAAGACGGTCCTCGACCGCATACTTCTGATTTACCGCTCGCGCAATCACCCGTGCAAATCGAAGCCGACTGTTACGCTAGAACCGAAGCGCCGTAAAATAAAACGCGACCATCCTGCGAACAATGTCGCCGTCTTGCTCAGTTTGCGCAAGCGACAACGGCGATAGATCCGCAATCAAGGCTTAAGCGTGATTAACGTTTTCTACATGCAACCTTCGCAGACTGCGCTGTGAGGTCCTTGAAGTTGGGCGCTCCCGAATAGGATGTCCGTTAACAATGACGCAACAAGCCCCATTTTCCAACCTGCTCAGCGTGCCGGTCGCTGCCATTTTAGGTGCAGTCTCAGCGAAGGCTGACTCGGAAGAAGAGTCATCAGTGGCGCTTGGCCCGGGCAAGTACACGATAGCGCGCGGTGTCGGAATCGGGATAGCTGGCGCAAGCGGCGTCCATATCACAGGCCGTACTTTCGAGGGCACTTCCTCAGGTGGCCGGAGCGCCGCGCGGCACGTTTTGGAAACTGACCGTCAGGATGCAGGATCGGGAGGCAGCACCGCGGCCGAACCTCGTGATAACTTGGCGATTGCCGACGCCGGATTTATTGGGTGACCTTCGAGAGACAAAGACGTACCAGTTAGGTAGCCTTAGTTATTGCGTCGGATCGAGGGACCGATTCTTGCCCGCCCACGACCGAACCACAAGGCCCCGTCGAACGTCAATGCGTCAGGAGAATAAGTGATGAAGGTTTTAGGGCACCCGGCCGTCTGCGCATTGACGACGGTCATTATATTGGCAGGTTGCGGCGGGGCGCAGAACGCGAACGCGGGCGCCGTGCCCCGGACTACAGTTGGCGTTCGTGCGCGGCACGCGACCTCATGGATGGCCTCCGCGGCGTCGAGTGGCGACTTACTTTACGTTTCCGACGCCGGCAGCAACGCGGTCGATGTCTATTCGTATCCTGAACGAGTCAAAGTCGGGCAACTTTCCGGGCTCGGCATGCCCGGAGGGCTCTGCGTCGACGGCGCTGGTGACATTTTCGTTACGAACATCGCGGCATCCGGCACTTCGAGCATTGTCGAGTTCGCGCACGGCGGAACGGCGCCAATCCAGACGCTGAACGATCCTGGCATGGAACCCAGCGGGTGTGCCGTGAATCCCGTCACCGGAGACCTGGCGGTGGTGAATTACTGCCCATACAGCCAGAGCGGTGGCTGCGAAAACGGACGGGGGAACATCTTAATTTACCCGGGTGCAAAAGGCTCGCCTCGGTCCCACAAAGCCCCGGGGGTCACTCACTTCTCTTACTGCGCCTACGACAGCGGCGGCACACTCTATGCTGATGGTTATGGTCGTCGCTCCCACTCCTTCGAGCTCGCCGAACTTCCAAAGGGCGGCGACAAACTGGGAAAGATTCAAATTCATTGGACGTATTCCGAACCGGAGATTATCGATCCCGGAGGTGTCCAATGGGATGGCAAGTTTCTTGCGATCGGCTATCCCCAGGGCGAGAATATCACTCCATCCGTTTATCGCGTTGATCCCTCAAACGGACACATCGCATCAGTCCGGAAGCTACACAAGTCGCAGTCCATTTTGCAGTATTTTATCGACGGTAACGTACTGATCGCTCCTAACAGAGAGCGCTCGGGCACAGGCCAGATATTTTTCTACAGTTATCCCAAAGGGGATAAGCTCAGCAAGGTCATTGATGACCTCGACGTGCCCGTAGCTGTTGTAGTAAGCCCCGGAGCGCACAACTCTTGTTCACAGGGGTTAACTCCCAACCGCTTAGTTTCTTGCGAAAGGTAGCACTTCAATGGGTCAACCCCTCGTGATTAACATTACCGATTCGCCATATAACGCCGTGGGAGATGGAGTGATGGACGACACCACGGCCATACAGGACGCACTGGACGCGGTTCCAACGTCGCCGACATCGGGAGCAATTGTCTACGCTCCTCCGGGCACCTATGTGGTGTCGTCAACGCTCTACCGTAAGGTGTCATTCACGCGGTTCGTGGGCGCAGGCAAGAACGCAACGATCATCATGATCGCCAATAACAGCTGGGCAGGGTTCAACCCGCCAAGCGGCGGAGGATTTGTGTTCGACTTGAAGGATGGCGCTACCGAATGCTCCGTCGAGAACCTGACCATCGACGGAAATGACCGCGGCCAGGCCGCCTCGAATCCGCCTGCCGCCAATTCCGCCGGCGGAATAAACTGCTCGGCCAGAGAGTTCGTCAATCGCGTAAGCCTTTACGACATCTTTGGATGGTCGATATGGTTCGGAGGCCAAAGCTCAGAGGAGGCGCAGCTTGTCGACTGCGATGCAGACTCGCCGGCCACCGGACAACGAAAAGGCAATGACACGATAGGAGGCTTAGGGCATCGCAACAAGGTCATTCGATTCCACTGGAAACCAACGCTTGCGAAGCTGGACGCGCTCGACCTCACCAACGGAGGCGGCGGTGGCGAGTGCAGTGTCGACATAATTAACTGCATTAATGAATCCGGCATCGATATTTTGCTAGAGGGTTGCACGCAGAGCTCAGTGGTTGGGTGCAGATTTTACAACAATACTTTAAGAATCACAAGTGACGCTAAATATACTGCTCACAATACCATTACAAACCCCAGGGACATCGTAGTGGAAAGGTGCCTGTTCCAAGGAGCGGGCACAAATGACGCAGGACCCGAACCGGCCCTAGGGCAGGTCTGATTTATTCGCGGGCTTCGCGACGTGTCACGCCGAGCCTGTCGAAGGGCGACGTTACATGCATGCGGCGATGCATTGTGGTACAATTTTCGCATGAGCATGAAAGAGCAGCTGTCGTTAGCCGCAACGGGTTTTGAGCGCCACTCGAAGACGACGAGGCGAACGAAGTTTCTGCTGGAGATGGACCGGATCGTTCCCTGGAAGCGCCTGCGAAAGATCGTCAGGCCCTTTTACTACCAAGGGGAAGGCGTCGGGCGCCGGCCGATCGATCTGGAGCGGATGCTGCGCATCTACTTTCTGCAGCACTGGTTCAACCTGAGCGATCCAGCCGTTGAGGAAGCGCTCTACGACATGATCTCGATGCGGGCGTTTGCGCGGGTCGACCTGGGGGAATGCGGCGTTCCCGACGAGACGACGATCTGCAAGTTTCGGCACCTCATCGAGAAGCACGACCTGGGCAAGAAGCTCTTCGCCGAGGTCAACCGCTATCTGGCCGACTGCGGCATCACGATCAGCGGCGGCACAATCGTCGACGCAACGATCATTCACGCGCCCAGCTCGACCAAGAATCAGGATGGCGAGCGCGATCCCGAAATGCATCAGACGAGGAAGGGCAACGAATGGTACTTTGGCATGAAGGCGCACATCGGCGCGGATAGCCGGACCAAGCTCGTTCATTCAATCGTAGCGACCTCCGCGAACGTCCATGACAGTAAGGTTGTCGCCGACCTGTTGCACGGTAGCGAAACGCGGGTCTACGGCGACTCGGCGTACACTGGCAAGGCCCAAGCGATTCGCGAGAAGTCGCCCCAGGCGCGGGCGTTCATCAACAAGCGTGCTTACCGCAATCGACCGCTGACCGATCAGGACCGCGAGACCAATCGCCGCAAATCCTCGGTCCGATCGCGGGCCGAGCATATCTTCGGCACCGTCAAGGGCTACTTCGGGT
>JBARKF010000093.1:0-2870 GCA_049800655.1 Candidatus Cybelea sp. | reverse complement strand
CCGATAGGCTCCACGCCGTCTCCTTGCGCGCCAAAACTGTGCAGGACGTTCTCGACGCCGTCCGTCGTGATGGAGAAGACGGTTCCACCGCCTAAGGCGCCACCTGCACTTGTCGTGCCGTAGAGCGTACCGCCGACGTCGACCAGGCCCGCCTCCGCGGGGTACTGCCCGTCCTGGGAGTTCCCAAAACTGTGCAGCACCTTTACGACGCCGCTCGTCGTTATGCTGAAGACCGTTCCGCAACCGCCGTGGCACGTTTTACGGCCGCGAAACGCGCCGCCATTATTCGTTGTGCCGTAGAGGATGCCGCCCACATCGATCAGCGGCGCTTGCGGATACTTCCCGCCATCGGCGTCGCGTCTCGCGAGGTTGCGCAGACTACCGGCAGCGCCGAACGGGGCGTGCATCGATACGGACGTCGAGGTTTGCGGCATCGCGCCCGGCGCGCCAAACGGCTGCGATCCGCCGCAGCCTATGATGAGTGCAACAGCTACGACACATTGAACGTGCAGTATCTAAAGCCTAGGTTACTCATTGCCAACTAACGACGATGAGACCGTTTCCTGTGGCGGTCTTCCAACCTCTCCAACTTTCGTATTTTCGCGCCGTCGGTTTGACGTATGACGAGCCGCCGCCTCCGCCCCCACCGCCACCAATGTAGTCACCGTAGCCCCAGCCGCCAACACCACCTCCACCGCCGCCGTAGTAACCGCCGCCGCCTCCGCCACCACCATCGCCTCCGCTTCCGAAAGCTCCTGAACCGCCCTCTCCGAGCGAACCATCGGCTCCGGTCTGTCCGTCTTGATAGCCTCCGGTGCCTCCTGGCCCGCCGCTCCCACCGCTATACTGCGTGCCGCCGTTTCCGCCGTCACCCGCTGTCGTGCCGGAGCGGCTCGTCTGCGTGCCTGCGCCGTTAGCGCCACTACCTGCGCCGCTTCCACCGCCCTTACCGCCAGCGCCATAGCCGTCGTAGTTGAATCCGCCTTGGCCGCCGCCCCCGCCGACAACGAGAATGCGATCATGTAAGCTAACGCCGCCCTCGCGAATATCACTCGCGCCACCGCCACCATAGCCGCCTGAACTAGTATAAAACTTCGCAGAGCCTCCGCCGTTGAAGCCGCCACTTGTGCCGTTTGCGGCCCCTCCAACAAAGACGGCGAGATGCTCTCCGGAGATAACGGGAAGCTCAGCAAACACGCGGCCACCACGAGCGCCGGGGGATCCAGCACCGGCGCCTCCGAGCGCAACGACGGTAAGCCATTTGACACCCGCCGGAACAACGAACGTTTGTTTCTTGCCGGTATATTGAAACGTCTTATGATACGGGAGCGAGTCGCCGCTATCACTTGCAGCGCCGGTCGCGCCGTTCAGAGCTTGCGATCCTCCACAGCCCGCCAGCAATGCCGCAGCGACGCTCATACTTAGAACGGAGCGGCTGAATGAGAACTCCATCTTCAATGCCTCCTAGTAGCTGACGAGCCGGGGGTTTGTAGGTTCGCCGCAGCGTGGCCCGGACCCGGCGGAGAAGCCCGGCACGATCAGTAACGGCACGGTGCGCATCGGCAGCGCGCGGGTTGAGGTGGCAATGCGCCATCCCTAATCGGGGCGCCGACTGCCAGCGCGACTCTTCACGATAGCGGGAGGGTAGCGTTTACGCGCGGCGCGCGTGACAAGCGTCGGACAACAGGCGCACGCGACGTGCAATCTACCACCCCTCGGCGGCGGATCGTCGCCTCGCGCGACACCCCTCGGCGGCGGATCGTCGCCTCGCGCGACTGACCTCGACTATTGAGTTTAGCGAAAATTTCTGGCGTTGAGTTTTTTGAAGCGACCTCGAAAAGATCCGCACCAAACTAAGGCGTCGAGGCCAGGGCAAGCCTGATGCGAATCGCGCGGGCGATGCGGCTGACCCATGGGCTCCTGCGGGCGCCCATACTCACGGAGCATGCGCGGTACGAGGCCGCCATTTGACGTAGCCTGGGACCCGAAAGCAGTATGCATTGTCTTCGGATAATGTTTGGGTTGGGTCAAGAAGGCCGACTCGCAACCGATGCATACCTGTCGGCAGGGTTGGGAAAGAAAGGGCGACTATTTCGTCCTGCTGATTGCGTAACGGAAGGACCCCTGCCGTGGGCCCATCGTCTAAGCGGTACCCGAGTGGCCAGCGTGGCGCACCGGATGGATAGTTCACCCAAGCCGTAAACGTGCGACCGCGCAGCGCGGCTTTCTCTATCATTGGAACCGGACCAGCATCGACATACGACGTAACCATACTGTTGCAGAACAGCGCCGCAATAACACGCTGCGACGATTTCTCAGAGCCGTTGGCCGCAGCAACCATAGCGCAGCCGATCACCATCAAGGCGATAGCGGAGAAGGCTTTCACAACCTTCACTAAGCCCCGTGCGTTAATGCCCGAGGCCGGGGGATAATACTGCGCCGCCGGTGGTAATGCGCATCGCGCGCCGAGGTTGTCATAATGCGCGAAGTAGCCTCGCCAACACGCTCCACTCCATCAACTAGCGCGCTGCGGCCTCGCGAGCGTGGCGGGCGGGACGGCAGCAGCTTAACACGCTCCATGCCCCGCAAGGAAGTTCTGCCCCAAGGGCACATTCAACAGCTGTCAACTCGTTCTCTGATACTGATCGCGGTTGCCAGCCTTTCGGCTCAGAATCGCGCTTAAAAACGTAAGCGTACTCGGGATGGGCTCCGATAAAGTTTGGTGGGCCATATACGATGACGACGGCGTATAATGGACCTGTCGGAAGACGCGCAGCATTGGCGAACAGATTCTGGTAAGCAAGGTGCGCCGCACTATGGCTGTCAATCTTCTCTGCCGAGTTCAACCAAACAACGACAACCAAGCGCGT
>JBARKF010000092.1:0-3901 GCA_049800655.1 Candidatus Cybelea sp. | reverse complement strand
AGCGGCATCAGGGTAAGCACCAGCGGAGCCACGGGCAGCAGCGCAGCCAGAGCAAAGCCCACGATCATCTGCGGGGTTATCGGTACGTTGCGCATCGTCTGGACGATCTCGTAGCTCCCTGCCATATCGGCGAGAGATTGGATGTCGGCACTTCCAACCAGCGGCTCCTTGTAATCCGTTTCGGGAACGATCCACTTGTCGCGAAACTCGTTTGCGTAGCGCGACGCGAGCGCACCGTATTCGATAATGCCGCGCCGCTTGGCACGGTTGAGCGGTCTCGCGAACACGGTGAGCGGCGCGACGGTCAAGAAAAGCACGAACGCCACAATCGCCACGATCTCGCCTTTAAACTCCGTCAGACTCGCCTTTGCGATTACGACTCGCGTCGAAAGCCAGCCGGCGAGCAACGCGCCGTGCGCCATTGCAAAAAGCGCGAATACCTGCGTGCCCATGACCAGAAAGCCGAGGCCGCCTACGCGATCGGGGTGTGTCGGCACGAGATTGAGCTTCAGCCGAGAGACCTGCCCTAAGAGGCGACCCCAAATGAAGAGCCGGAAGTACCAGCGCAGTAAGACGAACTGAAAGATGGGCAGGCTAAAATACGCGTAGCATATGCCTGCCGCGTTGAGATGCGATCCCGCAGCGGCCGCGGCTGCGTACCACGTTGACACGTCGTTTGCGACGTACGTGCGCCGAGCGACGAGCGTGTCGAAGAAATAAATGATCGCGATGATCAGCAGATCGGCAGCGATTGAATCGCCAAGCCTGAACGCGGAAGCAACGGCGGCTTCGAACCTGGGAACCGATGTTTCGGAAACGATCCGCCGTACGAGAAACTGCTGCAGGGTGGGAAGAATGCGCGCTTCGCCGACCCTCGCTGCCAGGATGAAGAGCGGAAGCGCGACAAGCAACCGGATGTGAGCCGACAGATCGAGCAGGAACGGAGTTCCGACGCTTCCGGGGAGCAGCTTTCCGTCGATCGCCGACAGTAAGAGCAGCGGTAGCCACGCGAGCAACGGGAGAATGAGGATCGCTGCCACCCGAAGGCGCAGCAGCGTGGGGTCACGCACGCCGATGCGCTGGAGGCCCCGGGAAACCAGCCCCCCGCTGAAGGGCAAGACGCTGTTCGGAATCACGCTTTGCGTGCTTGCTCGGTCTCTAAAGCGGCACCTTCTTAGTAGTTCGAGTCTCCGGCTTCACCGGGCCAAGCGCCATTGTCATACCTGGGTCCGCCGAAGGATGTGCACATCAAAGGCTAAACGGAACAGACACGAACGATTTAACAATCCTGACGACCGAGCATTTCGCGCTTCAAAGCGCGCGTCAGCTTTTGTCTACAAGATATGCGTCAGCCTTGTCTGCAAGATGTGGGAAGCCGCTCGATAAGGTTTTCTTGACCATCGTGCCATCGGGCTCAACGTCCGTCGGCGGAACGATGCCCGAGAAGCCGCCTGGACGCTTGAGTATGCGCTGATTCGGCGCTTTGGTGCCTTGCCAAGTGGCGACGCCAAGGTGATTTTGCGAACCGACAACGCGTTGGTCTATGCGTCAGAGCTCTGTCGCGCGCTCGCGAAATCATACGGCATCCAGCAGGAATTCATTCTTCCGCACAAGCCCTGGCAACATTTCGATAGCTACGATGCGGCAAAGGCTGCGATCACGGCGGGGGTGAAGCACTACAGCGAGTTCCGCCCGCACTCAAGGCTTAGCTATCAGTCGCCGACTGACTGGCGGCAGATGATGAACAATACAACCGCGTGCACCGGAGGATAACCATGTCTAACGCCCCGCCGGCTGAAATCCAGAGTTTAATTGAGAAACACATCAACGGCTTTAACGCTCAGAGCACTGAAATATTCCGCGATGTCTTTGCCGAAAACGCAATCATTATCGACGGAATTGCGCCCTACCGCTGGTTGAACCCCGATGCTCCGACCAAGTGGCTCGCCGATGTAGAGAAATGGCGCAAGGACCTCGGCGTCACGCACGAGCATCTGTCGTACGAGATGGGATTCTGGAACGTCGAAGGGTCATCGGCTTACGCCGTAATCTCCGGGATCCTTACGGTGACGATTAAGGGTCAGACCGCGGCTCGGACCGGCACCCTAGCGTATACGTTCTCCAGGGAACGTGACGAATGGAAAATCGGGGCGCAAGCTTGGGGACGTACATCGTAGCCGCATGAACCGACCTAATCAGATTTAGACAAGACAACTGTCCAGAAACCGCGGGGTCATTTAGTGGTGACGTAAGAAAAACTACGGCGAGGGCAACAATTCGTAGTAGACGCCGCCGGTGCGCGAGACTTGCTTCAGTCCGCGTCTCGGCAACGTTGGGGGCACCCCACCAAACGCGGCTGCGGCGTCTAGGAGCACGCGGGGATCGAGCAAATAGCCGTGCCCGGATTTACCGCCGCTCTTGAGGTAGCTCACATCGACCGTGTCGACGCCGTTGCATAAGATGAGGTCACCGCCGGCTTGCCCCGCACGCTGATTTCCATGGAACTTTTCCGATTGTCTCAGCGCTCGGTCGCGGTTCGAAACGTACAAAAGCACGGGCGCGGAAGCGATAGGATTCGCTAGGGGCTTTCCCGAGCAGAGGTTTGAGGCCGTGAGTGCGCTCCGCAAGTCTGCCGTGAAAACGTCCGGCGCGAACAAGACGGCACGCCCGAAGCAGTTGTTGCAGCCCTCCCGTCGGAAAAATGCGATTCCTTCGGTGACAAAACGCGAGCCCAGACTATAGCCGGCCAGAGAGACAGGCATGCCGGGGAACGCCTTGTTGATGTTGCCGAGGAGGTTGGTGAAATGCGGCATCGACCACTTCGCATTGTCCTCGTCGGTGCGATAGGCTAGGGCGCTAGTCTTCCTCGAGGGCCACGAATAGACGATGACCGGGCCAGGAAACTGCAGCCCTTTTTTCAGAGCCAGCGCAGTTTCGACCGCCGTTACGAACGACGTATAATAGCCGTGTACGTAGACGAGCGCTTGACGCGGATGCTTCGGAACGAACTGCGAACTCATCGCCTTAATGAGCGCTTGTTGCGACGAGCAGCGCGCTTCGTCGGCTTTGTCCACTGGCGCCGATATGACGCCGGCGGTGATCAAGGGATTGTGCCTGGCATCCGTGCCCCATTCGCCGCTGAAAAGCTGGTTATCGTCCAGCGGCTCGCGATCGGTCACAAAAAAGATCGATCCGGGCTTCGAGACGCACTCGGCCTGCGCGACAGCGGAGAGGAACAGCGAAAGGCCGAACGCGCAAAGGGCGAACAGCGCAACGCGGTTCAATCGGCACGGCATAGATTGGCCCCTAGATCTGTGGAAGGCGGCAAACTAAGCACGACCGACGCATGAGATCACGGGCGTCGCGGAGATCCTTCCTCTGAAGTGGCAAAGGGAACGCTGTGCAGGCGCAAGCTCGAGATTTGGGTCGCGCTTACGCCTGCAACGAGATGTCGTCTAGCCCCCGAGGTGCTTTACGTGCGCCCAGGACGTTATGCGCCAGCCATTCGCCGACTTTCTGAGCGTCACGACAAGGGCTGAACCCTGCTCCCTCACCGTCTGACCCTTTTGATTGTAGTGGTAGTCGAACGGAGTACTGATGTACGCGTTATTTCCGGTCACGAACACATGCCATGGCATGCCGATGCCGCCGTTTGCGTCGGTGATTTGAGCCGTCTTGTCGTAGGCATCTCGCGCGTTCCACCAATCGGTGCAACCCGACGCTCCACCGTTAAGGTACGGATCGAAAGTGTCGATCATGAAGGCCGGGGAAGCGCACAACGCTACAAACGCGCTCATGTTATTTTTGTTCATCGCGTCTACGGCAAGCTTGACGGTATTAATCGCATCGCTCGAGGGCGACGCCGAACAGATTGCGGGCGTTGCTGAAAACGCCAGGGCCG